>JANLYD010000449.1:0-21541 GCA_031365465.1 Hyphomicrobiaceae bacterium | reverse complement strand
AATGGCAACGAACAATATCGGTCAAATCCGCCAGGTCATGGGCGCCGTCGTCGACGTGCAGTTCGAGGGCGGCGTTCTGCCGGCCATTTTGAATGCGCTCGAAACATCCAACCAGGGCCAGCGCCTCGTCCTGGAAGTCGCCCAGCATCTCGGCGAGAACACGGTCCGCACCATCGCCATGGACAGTTCCGAGGGCCTCGTGCGCGGCCAGAACGTGACCGACACGGGCGCGCCGATCTCGGTGCCGGTAGGCGACGAGTGCCTGGGCCGCATCATGAACGTCATCGGCGAACCGGTCGACGAAGCCGGCCCCATCAAAACCGCAATCAGACGCGCCATCCATCAGCCGGCGCCGACGTTCGCGGAACAGTCGACGGAAGCGCAGATTTTGGTCACCGGCATCAAAGTCGTCGACCTGCTCGCGCCATATGCCAAGGGCGGCAAGATCGGACTGTTTGGCGGCGCTGGCGTCGGCAAGACGGTGCTGATCATGGAACTCATCAACAACGTCGCCAAGACGCACGGCGGCTACTCCGTGTTCGCTGGCGTCGGCGAGCGCACCCGCGAAGGCAACGACCTTTATCACGAGATGATCGACGGCGGCGTCAACAAGAAGCCCGTCAACGGGTCCGCAGTCGGCTCCAAGGCCGCGCTTGTGTACGGCCAGATGAACGAACCGCCCGGTGCCCGCATGCGCGTCGCGCTCTCCGGCCTCACCGTCGCTGAGCATTTCCGCGATCAGGGCCAGGACGTGTTGTTCTTCGTCGACAACATCTTCCGCTTCACCCAGGCAGGCTCGGAAGTGTCTGCTCTGCTGGGCCGCATTCCGTCGGCCGTGGGTTATCAGCCGACCCTGGCCACCGACATGGGCGCTCTGCAAGAGCGCATTACGTCCACACAGAAGGGCTCGATCACCTCGGTTCAGGCCATCTACGTGCCCGCCGACGACTTGACCGACCCCGCACCCGCGACCTCGTTCGCCCATTTGGACGCCACCACGGTGCTCTCGCGGTCGATCGCTGAAAAGGGCATCTACCCGGCCGTCGACCCGCTCGACTCGACAAGCCGTATGCTCGACCCGCGCGTCGTCGGCGACGAGCACTACGCGGTCGCCCGTCAGGTGCAGTCCATTCTGCAAAAGTACAAGTCGCTCCAGGACATCATCGCCATTCTCGGCATGGACGAGTTGAGCGAAGACGACAAGATGACTGTGGCCCGCGCCCGCAAGATCGAACGCTTCATGTCGCAACCTTTCGACGTGGCGCAGGTTTTCACCGGTTCTCCAGGCGTGCAGGTCCCCCTGAAGGACACCATCAAGGGCTTCAAGGGCATCTGCGACGGCGCCTACGATCATTTGCCCGAGCCGGCGTTCTACATGGTCGGCACCATCGAAGAAGCCATCGCCAAGGCCGAGAAACTGGCCGAAGCGGCTTGACGAATAAAAGTGTTCGGTGGCCGCTTGCGACGCTGGCGGCCACGAAACGATCTGTCATTGTTTCCGTCTGCTCGCAGCACCGCTGCGGCACTTGACGAAAGGACTGCATCATGGCTGCTGACGGAAAAGAATTCGGCTCGTGCTGCGAAAGCCTCAAGGAAGCAATGGCCGGCGACGACTTCGAGCCGCTCATCTCCGAGAGCGAAGAGGGCATTCTCTACATGTCAGTCGGCATCGCTGAAATGGACGACAAAGAGCAGGGCATGATCGATCATCCCATGTTCTTCTGCCCGTTCTGCGGCACGAAGGTGCAGACTGCCGAAGAAGTCGACGCCAAGGGCGGCGGCGACGACCAGCCGACGCACTGACTTCGGTTCAACTTGATTATTTCTGCAACCGCGCCGGCTTCGCGCAGCGGATGCTCGATACGGGACGCAACGGACGATGGCAGGTAATTTCAAATTCGAACTGGTCAGCCCGGAACGCATTCTCGTGTCGGCTGACGTTTCCGAAGTGCTGGTTCCCGGCGCCGACGGCGATTTCACGGTTTTCGTCGGCCATGCGCCTTTGATTTCCATTCTGCGCCCCGGTGTCATGACCGCAAAACTCGCCGACGGAACCGAGACACGCACCTACATCCACGGCGGGTTCTGCGAAGTTTCGCCCGAAACCCTGACCGTGCTTGCGGAAAAGGCCGACGATGCCGCCAAGATCAGCGTATCGACCATCGCGGCGCATGTCGCGTCCGCGCAGGCAATCCTCGACGACGGCGAAGCCGACGACGACAGCCGCTACGTTGCTCACACCGCGATCACCCATCTCAACTCGCTCAACGGCATGCCGAACTGAGCGACCAAGGCTCTCACGCCAACGCTCGTCATCCCGACGAAGGTCGGGACCCACGACACGGCGCCGTAGGTTTCCCGACCTCTGATCAGGCGTGACCGCAGGATGGCCCTGTCGAGCGATCACGCCTGAGCGAGCGCGAACGCCTTCAAATGCGCGACGACCGCAGTCGGCTGCTCCTGCATCACCCAATGGCCCGCTCCCGGCACCAGATGACAGCCGCGCATCTGCGTGCACACGTGCGTTTGCATCCGCTCGAGCGCACCCGGCGCCTGATACGTGCCCCAATCCTTTGCCCCTGAAATAAACAACGACGGCACGTCGATCGTCCGTCCGGCCCAACTCGCCAACTCAGCCGTCAGCAGGGAATCGAACCGCGTCCGATACCAATTGAGCCCGCCCTGAAAACCAGTCCGCGCGTATTCGCCTGCGTACACGGCGAGCTCGGCCGCAGTCATCCAGCCGCAGGCCGCAATCGCCTCGGCCGACGGCATCTCCAGCGCTACCGTCTCGGCCATCGTGAACGCCCGGTCCATGATGTAGTACGTCGGCATTTGAGCTAATTCGGCAGCCGACCAATCACGCAAACGGTGCGGCGCATTACCGGCCCAATCTGCGCTCTTGTGATGGAAATAAGCCCGCAGGAAACGACCGACGCCACCTTGAGCCTGCACCATGTCGCCATTCGCAGGCCGCGTCGCGTAGTACCAATGGTAGTGCTTGCGCGGTCGCGGCAATGCGGCCAAGCCAGCATCGACGTCAACCCCGGCAGCCCCGCCGACTGCAGGCGCAACAGCCGGCGCCCCCGCAAATGGCGCACTCATCATGACGACGGACTGGAACACATCCGGTCGCGTCATCGCACACCACGCCGCCACCGGCGATCCGAAATCATGGCCAACCAGCAGCGCCGCCTTTTGGCGACCGAGCGCCGCAACCAGCGCCAGCACATCGGTCACTAATGCCAGCGGCGCGAACGGCTTCAAGTCTTGATCGTACGCATCACTCCAACCCGTCGTCCGCCCGTATCCGCGTTGATCGGGTGCCACCACGTGAAACCCCGCGTCGGCCAGCGGCCCGATGACTTTGCGCCATGAGTACGCCAGCTCAGGAAACCCGTGCAGCAAAAGCGCCAACGGCTTGTTCGGTTTTTCCCAGCCGGCTTCCAGCACATGCATACGCAGACCGTTCACGCCGTCGACGAAACGCGACCGCACCCCGGCAGGTAACTGCAATGGCTCGTACGACTGCATGCGACGATCTCCGGACGCAAATGAACGTCATCCTCGCACGAAAAAAGCCGGGCACAAGGCCCGGCTTCAAGTTCGCTCTTGGTCTAGCGGTTCTTACTTCATCGGCTGGTAGACTTGCGTCGCGTCGCTGGCGCCGAAATGATAGCGCAGGCCCACTTTGAACTCGTGTCCGGTGATGTCGTTGATGCGCAGCGGCGGATTGATCGCGCCGGAATTGTCCACTCGGCCCGACTCTGCCTTGCCGTAGTCCATGTAGCGATAGCCGACGTCGAGGATCGCCCGCTCGTTCAACTGAAAGCCGACGCCGGCCATCAGCGCCCACGCCAACGACACGCGCGAACCGCCTTCGATCTGGTTGAGCAGCGCGGGATTGCCGGTGAAATAGACATCGCTCATCTTGTTGTAGGCGACGCCGACGCCGGCGCCGAGATACGGTGTCATGCCGCCGTAGCTGCCGAGATCCTTGTAACCATTAAACATCAGCGTCGTCGATTTGACCGACGTATGGATCGGATCGGTGATCGGGGGCGGCGAGGGTCCACCGACGATCGTCACAGTGTAGTCCAGCGGCGTGCCGGTAAAGTTGCGCGAGCCCGTTTGATTGAGCATGACTTCGCCGCGAATGCCGCGCGAACCCGAACCGCAACCAAGGCCAACGCCGCCAAACGCAGAGTTCGACAAGGACGTGTCCGTCACGGTATCACCGGCATAGGCGTACGTCGTCGTCGAGGGCGTCGTGGTATTGTCGATAGTGGTGTTCGTCACCGGCCAAGACGCCGAGCCGACCTTCGACCAGGAATATCCGACGTCGCCGCGCACGTAGCACGGACCAGCCGGCGCGCGCATGACGGGTGCATCAGCATAGCCGTCGTCCTTGATCGAACCACGGTGAGGGTTGTTGAGATCTGCGGCCGACACGGGAGAACCCGACGCGGCAACGACGAGTGCGGCAGCGATCAGCCCCGCGATGTTGATGACTTTCATGGAACACACCTTTAATTCAGGCACTCGTAAGCGGCCTGCTGACCTCAGTTTGCGAGGTCTAAAATGCGGCCAATGCCTTAAGGGCGCGTTAAGCGCCGTATCGATTTGAAAACTTCTAAACGACGCCGCTACGGACTCTGGACCTGTTCCTGAACGGATGCTTGTTCCGGGGACGCAATCTGGTACGATTTTCATGGGGCCTGACACGCCGTCTACGGACCAGCGGGAGAACTATGTATGCCGACACGCCGCACATTGCTTGCGCACGCGAGCGCAGCCTTCCTGATCGCCACCTCGGCAGCGTCCCTGGCACAGCAACCGCCGGTCAAAGTCGGCGAGTTGAACAGCTATGGCAGCATGGCGGCCTTTGCCGTTCCCTATCGTAATGGCCTCAATCTCGCGCTCGACGAAATCAACGCGAAGGGCGGCGTACTCGGCGGCCGCAAGCTCGAGTTCGTCATTCGCGACAATGGCGCGACGCCCGGCGACGCGGTCGGGGTGGCCGAAGAACTTGTCACGCGTGAAGGCGTGTCGATGCTGGTCGGCACATTCCTGTCCAATATCGGCCTGGCCGTCGCCGATTTCGCCAATCAAAAGAAAACGCTTTTCCTCGCGTCCGAACCGTTGACCGACGCCATCACGATGGCCGCCGGTAATCCGTACACCTACCGCGTGCGTCCCGGCACCTTCATGCAAACCCGCATGCTGGTCGATGCCGTCAAGGCGAAGGGCGTCAAAAAATGGGCTATCATCGCGCCCAACTACGAGTACGGCCAATCCGCCGCCGCCAGCTTCAAACGCCTGATCAAGGAAGCAACGCCCGACGCGCAGATCGTCGTCGAGCAGTATCCGGCCATCGGCAAATTCGCCGCCGACGCCGGCGCGACCATCGCGGCACTCGACGCAGCCAAGCCTGACGGCATCTTCAATGTGCTGTTCGGGGCTGATCTGACCCCGTTCGTCCGTGAAGGCAATACGCGCGGCCTGTTCAAGGATCGCACCGTCGTCAGCCTGCTGACGGGCGAACCCGAGTACATGCTGCCACTCAAGGACGAGACGCCGGAAAACTGGATTATCACAGGCTATCCCTGGGAACAGATCACCGATCCCGCCCACAAGGCATTCGTCGACGCCTACAAGGCGAAGTTTAACGACACGCCGCGCCTTGGCTCCATGCTCGGCTATCTCGTGGTCTACATGGTGCGGGACCTCATCAACAAAGCCGGCGCGCCCGAAACCGACAAGCTGATCGCAGCCCTCAACGACATGAAGTTCGAAACGATCGCCGGTCCCGTCACCATGCGCGCCCTCGATCG
Source organism: Hyphomicrobiaceae bacterium (assembly GCA_031365465.1). Lineage (GTDB taxonomy): Bacteria > Pseudomonadota > Alphaproteobacteria > Rhizobiales > Hyphomicrobiaceae > JABFRJ01. Next base: position 15,707 of record JANLYD010000449.1, on the reverse strand, counting down.
CCAATCGAGCCTCGGCGGCTGGGTCGGCCTGTCAACGCAAAAGGCTGGACAAGGCGCCATGAAGGACTGGAAGTTCATCGACGGCGCCACCGTTATGTTCTCCGAGTCCGACGTGAAAGCCGCTCAAAAGAAATAATCCCGTCATTCCCTTCTTCCCGCACGCGGGGAGAAGGTGTCACGCCATGGCGGAGCCGTGCTCCACATGCACGTGACGGATGAGGGGCAGCACCGGACTCCTTCCATTCCTGTGCGCTAACCGACCGCCCCGCCACCGAGCCTTGGCTGAATGTCAGTTTCCTTCATCATCGCGCAAATTCTGAACGGCCTGGCGAGTGCCTCATCGCTGTTCATCGTCGCGTCGGGCCTCACGATCGTATTCGGCGTCACCCGCATCGTGAATTTCGCGCACGGCTCGCTCTATATGTTGGGAGCCTACTTCGCCGTCTCGTTGATGACGCCGCTGCTCGATATCTCACGCACTTTCCCCATGTTCATGCTTGGCCTCGTGCTCGCCGCCCTGCTCACCGGCCTGCTCGGCATTGCACTCGAAATCGGATTGCTGCGCCGCGTCTACAAATCTCCCGAACTGCTGCAATTGCTGATCACGTTCGGCTTGGTGCTCGTCATTCAAGACCTTGTCATCCGCGTCTGGGGACCGCTTGAGATTCTCGGGCCGCGCGCACCCGGCTTGCGCGGTGCCCTAACTATCGCCGACGCCCAGGTTCCCAGTTACGACCTATTCCTCATCGCCATGGGACCAATCGTCTTCGCCGGCGTCTGGCTGGTCCTCAACCGCACCCGCTTCGGCATCCTCGTTCGCGCCGCCACGCAAGATCGCGAGATGGTCGCAGCCCTCGGCGTCAATCAATCCGTCCTCTTCACCGGTGCACTTTTTCTCGGTGCAGCGCTGGCCGGCTTCGGCGGCGCACTCCAGATTCCGCGCGCCGCCGCCAGTCCACAAATGGACATCGCCGTGCTGACCGATGCCTTCGTCGTCACCGTCATCGGCGGCATGGGCTCTGTTCCGGGTGCCGCACTTGCCGCGTTGATCATTGGCCAACTCAACGCCTTCGGTATCGTGATCCTGCCGAAAAGCACGCTGGTCCTGGTGTTCTTGCTGATGGCCGCTGTACTCGTCGTGCGCCCTTACGGCCTGCTCGGCAAACCCGAACCGCTGTCGCTGCGTGTCGCGACGCCTGAGGGGTTTACAAACCTGACGCCCGCCACATCAGCCACTTGGCGCGCGAGCCTTGCCGTGATCCTCGCGCTGATCGCGCTTCCCCTCGTCGTCGACGCCTACACGCAGAAGATCGCCATCGAGATCTTGATCTTCGCACTCGCCGCATTCGCCCTGGCGTTCCTGATCGGCAACGGCGGTTTGGTCTCGTTCGGCCACGCCGCCTACTTCGGCATCGGCGCCTATGCCTCAGGACTCGCCGTAAAAAAGTTGGGGCTGGGAATGGAGCCCGCACTGCTGCTCGCCCCCATCGCGGGCGCTCTGTCGGCGGGCCTGTTCGGCGTTTTCATCGTCCGCCTCAGTGGCATCTATCTGGCCATGCTGACGCTGGCTGTCGCCCAGATCGTCTACGCCATCGCCGTCCAGTGGGTCGACCTGACCGGCGGCGACAACGGTATCGTCGGCGTATGGCCGGCCCGCTGGGCGTCGAACCGCATCGCCTATTATTACCTCACTCTCGCCTGCTGTAGTACCGGCATCTATCTGCTTCATCGCACTCTTCACGCACCCTTCGGCTACGCCCTGCGCGGCGCACGCGACAGCGCAGTTAGAGCCGACGCGATCGGTCTTAATGTCGTTGCGTTGCGGTGGCTCGCCTTCGCTCTCGCCGGCGCTGCAGCCGGTCTGGCCGGCGGTCTCTATGCTTTCTCCAAGGGCTCCATCGACCCCACGTTGCTGGCAATTCCGCAGTCCGTCGATTTTCTCGCCATGCTGCTGATGGGCGGCATGCAACACGTACTGGGCTCGCTGGTTGGCAGCGCCGTGCTGCATTCGCTGAAAGTTTTCGCGCTGCCGTTGACCGACCTGTGGCGCATGCTGCTGGGCATGATGATCATCGCCATCGTCTTGATCACACCGCAAGGCCTCGTTGGCGGTGCCGATCGATTGTGGCGCTGGCGCGGTGGCACGCGCGCGCCGTCGAAAATCCATCCATGACCAGCATCGCCCCACCAGTTGGGCCGCTGCTGTCCGTCGTCGGCTTGCACAAGGCCTTCGGCGGCGTCACCGCAGCGCGCGATGTCTCGTTCGACGTCGCGCGCGGTGAACTGGTTGCGTTGATCGGCCCGAACGGCGCCGGCAAATCCACAACCTTCAACATGGTCGGCGGCCAACTTCCGCCCGATCGCGGATCGGTAACCCTCGAGGGTACGCCGATTACCGGTCTGCCCCCGCGCGCCATTTGGCGGCTGGGTGTAGGCCGCACGTTCCAGATCGCTCAAACGTTCGTTTCGATGACATCAGCCGAAAATGTTCAGGTCGCCTTGCAGAGCGCCGACAAATCATCCTTCAACCTGTGGCGATCGGCCAACGCCCTCGACCGTCACGCGGCGATCGAACTGTTGCATCTGGTCGGCCTTAGCGACAGCGCCGATCGCCCGGTTGGCGCGTTGGCATACGGCGACATCAAGCGCGTGGAATTGGCCGTCGCCCTGGCCGGCAACCCAAAGCTCATCCTGATGGACGAACCCACCGCCGGCATGGCGCGCACTGAACGCAACGACCTCATGCAGTTGATCGCCACATTGGCGCGCGATCGCGGCCTCGGCGTCCTTTTCACCGAGCACGACATGGATGCTGTTTTCGGTCACGCCACGCGCGTGCTCGTCCTCGTACGTGGAGAAATTGTTGCCCGCGGCGCACCCTCGGATGTGCGCGCCGACCCGCTTGTCCAACGCATGTACCTCGGCACCGCCGGCGCTCACGCAGCCGAAGCCGCCAGCCGCTCGCGAGCCTCTCCATGACCGTCGAAGGCACCGAACCCTTGCTCCGCGTCCACAAGCTCGAAGCGTTTTATGGCCATGCCCAGGCGCTTTTCGATGTGTCATTCGATTTGGCGCGCGGCGAAGCGGTGGCGTTGGTCGGCCGCAACGGCGCCGGCAAGTCGACCACGCTGAAAGCCATCATGGCGCTGATCGACCGCCGCGCGAAAAACATTCGCTATGCCGGCCGCGACATCGCGGACCTGCCGACTCACCGCATTGCCCGCCTTGGCCTCGGTTATGTACCCGAAGAACGGCGCGTCTTTACCGATCTCACTGTTGCCGAAAATCTCGAAGTCGGTCGCCTTCCGCCGCGTGAAGGTCGCTCTGCATGGACGCCCGCCCGCCTCTTTGAGATCTTCCCCAACCTGTCTGAAATGGCGAACCGGTCCGCCGGTCGCATGTCAGGCGGCGAACAGCAAATGCTTGCGATTGCGCGCACGTTGATGGGCAATCCCGACGCAGTCCTGCTCGACGAACCCTCCGAAGGGCTCGCGCCCATCATCGTAGAACAGATGGGTAACGCGATCATCGCCATGAAGCGGGAAGGGATCGCAGTTCTGTTGTCCGAGCAAAACCTGGATTTCGCGGCCACCATCGCCGACCGCGCGCTTTTGCTCGAGACAGGGTCGATCACCTTCGATGGCCCAATGGCCGAATTGAACCAACGCGGCAATCACACCTGAGGCGCAAGATTACGCTTTGGAGTGCTTCCGGGAAAAGGGTCGTTCCGTGATTCAACTAATGACGGACGACTCTAACGCGCCGTAGCTGCTCCGCTTGGCCGTTGAGCGCGCCGATCATTCAATCGCACCCTCAACGCCTCAACCGTTGCGAGCGCCAGAAACTGCGCATTCCCGACCAGATATCGATGCGCCATGCGACGCGGCTCGAGCAGCAATCGCCATACCCATTCGCAGCCGACGACGCGCATGGCGTGCGGCGCGCGTGACACACGTCCTGCAAAGAAATCGAATAACCCGCCGACGCCCACCGTAACCGGAGCAGCGATGCGATGCGCATTTGTCAGCACCCATTCGTCTTGCAGCGGCACTCCCATCGCCACCAACACGATTCCAGCGCCACTCGCATTCACAGCAGCGATCGCCGCCGCTTCATCGGCGCTTCCCGCATCGAAGTAGCCGTGATGCGTTCCCGCGATTGCCCGCCCGAGGCCGAAACTCTCCATGCGCTCCGCCGCTTCTGCAGCGACACCGGGAGCTGAACCGAGCAGAAAAATCGTCACCCCTGCAGCAATCGCGTCCGCCGCCAGTTTCGGAAAGACATCCGTACCGTTCACATTGTCGGCGAGTGGATAGCCAGCCATTTTCGCCGCCACTGCCAGCCCGCTGCCGTCGGCATAAATTCGGTCCGCCGTCGCAACCACCGATCGATAGCCGGGCCGCGACGCCATTTCGTTGACCACATGCGCATTGGCGAACACCGCGCGCAGCTTACGATTGCTCAGTGCCGCGACGATCCACTCGGCGCTTGTCGCAGCAACCGTCGTATCGTCGATCTCGATGCCGAATAGCGGCAGAGTGCGCTTGGCCGACCCGTCCGCACCGCGCCACAATGCCTTCGCGCGCGGCGCCGCCACCATCAGCCGTCGCGAACTGAGCGTTTGCAATTCGGTCATTACGAACACCGGCAATCCCCGGCCACGCACTATGCACGGCGCATTGAGCGCACCGTGCCAGTGGACGCCTAAGATCTGGTTTCAAACGTCGGTAAACAACTCATTAATATCCACTGTAAATACGCGGATTTTCGTTCGAAAACGCTTGGCTTGCCCGAGTCTTCACCAAAACTTTGCAATACCGGCCGTACTCTCCAATTCACCTCACGCTGCGTGCAGGATTGGAACCATGAGTAGACCGCGCTCCCGACCCGCCTGCTCCGTCGTCATTCCCTGCTTCGACGCCGCCGCGACGATCGACGCGACCATTCTCAGCGCACGCGCGCAAACAATCGAAAATATCGAGATACTCGTCGTCGACGACGGCTCACGCGATTCTGGCCCCGCCCGCGTCGCGGCAATCGCCGCCGCCGACCCACGCGTTCGATTGATCACTCAAGCAAATGCTGGCGTTTCCGCAGCCCGTAACGCCGGTATTGCCGCTGCAAGCGCGCGTGTGATCGCCTTCCTCGACGCCGACGACCTCTGGGCGAAAGATCACCTTCAGACGCACCTCCACCGCCTCGCGAATGAACCCCGCCTCGGCGTTTCGTTCTCTGCCGCCCGCTTCATCGACAGTGAAGGTGCGATCATTGGCCAGTCACGATCGAAACTGTTCGGCTTGACACCCGCCGACCTCCTGCACGGCAATCCGACCACGACGTGCTCCACTCTCGTCGTCCGCGCCGACGTCTTCAAGGACATCGGCGCCTTCCGTACCCATATGCGTCACAATGAAGATCAGGAGTGGCTGTTTCGCGTGGCTTTGTCGGGCTGGCAAATGACCGGCGACCCCAATCCGCGTGTCGACTATCGAACCAGCATCGGCGGCCTCGCCTCCGATCTTGAGGGTATGTTCCGCGGCTTTGAAACGATGCTGGTGGAAGCCCGCAAGCTCGCGCCCAAGCTCGTCGAACGCAACGCGGTCAGCGCCACAGCAAACATGCAGCGCTATCTGGCGCGCCGCGCGATCCGGCTCGGGCTCGCACCCGCCACGGCCCGCGCCTTTATGCTCGCGGCGCTCCGCACACGGCCGGCCATGCCGCTGCTGGAACCGCGCGCCACGCTGCCGACCATGCTCGCAGCCTTCCTGCCACACGCCCTGCTCACGCCACTTCTCTATATTGCGCGCCCGGTTTCCCAATCGGCGCTGTCGAGCCCCTGAGACCCAACATCCAACACAACGTGAAAACATGACCAATCCAAGCGTCAGCGTCGTCATCCCGCTCTATCAAACAGAACGCTACGTCGCCGAAGCCGTACAGTCCGTGCTCGCGCAGACATTCGACGATTTCGAAGTGCTCGTGATCGACGACGGCAGCTTTGATCGCGGCCCCGAAATCGTGCGCGCCATCACCGACAAACGCGTCCGTATCATCACCCAGATCAATCGCGGTCTCGCCGGCGCACGCAATACTGGCATCCGCGAAAGCGTCGGCAACTACGTTGCCTTTCTCGACGCCGACGATCTCTGGCATCCCCAAAAACTTGCCCGCCACATTGCCATTCTCGAAGCACGTCCGGATGTCGGTCTGACGTATTCCGCCTCGCGTCTCATTGACGATATGGGTGGTGACCTGGGTCTTGCGCAGTGGCCGCAGCGCGCCTCGGTGCTTGCAAACGATGTTCTGACACGCAACCCCGTCGGCAACGGCTCAGCACCAGTATTGCGGCGCGCGACGCTGGATCAGATTGCCTTCGCCGATCCGATCCTTGGCCGCATCTGCTGGTTCGACGAAAGTTTTCGTCAATCCGAAGACATCGAGTGCTGGACCCGCATTGCCGCGACGACGACATGGCAATTGGCGCTGGTGCCCAGCGTACTCACCGACTACCGCGTCAACACGGCCGGCCTTTCCGCAAACACGACACGGCAGTTGGAAACGTGGCGCCGCTTCCGGGCCAAGGTTGCAGCTTACGCGCCAGCCCTCGAAGCAGCCCACGGCGATCTCGCCGAGGCCTACCAGCTCCGCTATCTCGCTCGCCGCGCCGTCAAAAGCGGAGACGGCCGCACGGGCCTGCGCCTGATGCATGACGCATTGCGCATCGCGCCCGCCATGATTGCGCAAGAGCCCGCGCGCACCGCGTTTACTTATGCAGCAGCACTCGCCATGGCAGTCACCCCGGACCGGATCGGCGAACGTTTGGCGCGCCTTGCGACCAGCTCTCTCGCACCTGCTCCGCGCGCCAGCGCTTGACACCGGATTGGACCGACGCTGACGCACGCCCCACCAGAAACGACCGCTGCCGGTGACCGTTTGTGGCAGTTCATCGCCTACTACGGCGTCAGCGAAATCGCGCAACGCGTCACCCGCTTGGCGACCACCGTGCTGGTGGCACGTCAACTGACGCCGATCGACCTCGGCATCGCCGCCACTGCCATCACTTGTTTTGAATTTTTGCGCGTCGCCGCCAATGCAGGCATCGGCCAAGCCGTGATCCGCGCATCCCGCACCGAACTCGCCGGCATATGCGTCACAGCCTATCGGCTCATGTGGATCGTCTGCACTGGACTGGCATTGCTTCAATGCATCGTCGGAGCCCTCGTCGCCGAGTGGACAGGACGCCCGGAAGTGTTCGCCATGATCGTCGCTCTCGCCGGCGTTTACCTGATGATGCCGCCCGCACTCATCCAGACCTATCTGATCCAACGCGGCGACGGTCATGCAACGATCGCCCGTGTCGCCACCTTGCAAGCGGTTGCCGATAACGCCCTGACGATCGCATTGGCACTCGCAGGTTGTGGCGCGTGGTCGATCGTGCTGCCGAAACTCGTCACCTGCCCGATCTGGATGATCGGCATGCGCCATGCCCAAACCTGGGTCGCCGATACCGCTGTCGAACCTGCACCAACGCGAGACGTTTTGCAGTTCGCACTTCCAATCCTCGGCACCGAACTCCTGACCGCCGCTCGTTTGCAGCTCGACAAAGTCTTGGTTGGTGGCATGCTCGGCATCGAAGCCCTCGGTATCTATTACTTCGTGTTCAATGCCGGCATTGGCTTGAGCTTGTCCCTGACGACGGCGTTGTCGAGCGCATTGTACGCCCATTTCGCAGCCGTCGCCGCAGCGCCGCGACAACTCCTCGAACGATTGGACCGAAGCCTGGTTCACAAAGCCGTCCCGATCGCCGGCCTCGTCTTGCTGCAGTCCGCGCTGGCACCGCTTTATGTGCCGCTGCTGTTCGGGCCGAAATGGAGTGAAAGCTCCTGGATGGTTGCAGTTCTTTGCGCGTCTGCCGCCGCCAAGCTGTTTGCCGACACCGCGTCTCAAGCCCTGCGGGCCGCCGGCGCAACGCGTTTCGAACTCGCCGGAATGGCCACCGTGACGGTCGTCTCACTTGCTGCGTTGACGCTCGGGCTGCGACACGACCTGCCGACTGCCGTGGTCACACTCGCGCTCGTCAGCGCCTGCGCGCAAATTGTGTTCGCGCTCGCGTCACGCACGCACATTGCAGCCAACGCTCACAACGCATCTTCGCCCACAGCCAAAGTCCGCAACATGATCACCGTGGTCCATTTCTTGAACGACTTCGCACTGGGCGGAGTAACTCGATTCCTCGATGCGCTTTCCGTCCGGCTCGGACCCAACATCAGCCAAACGACGATGTGCGCACCAGCCCACAGGATGCCACCAGCCATCGCCGCCGACGTCGTCGTCATCCACATCACGATGAGCTGGTCGAAACTGCCGTTTCTGCTCGCTTTGAGGGCACGCGGAAGGCGTCCAATTGTCCTCGTCGAGCACAGTTATTGCGACGCATTCGAGCGCCGATTTGTGCCCGCCACTCAGCGCTTTCGGCTGATGTTGAAGTTGACCTACAGCTTGGTCGACCGTGTCGTTGCCGTGTCGTACGGCCAAGCTGCTTGGATGCGTCGCAGCCGTTTGTTACCGGCATCGAAACTCACCGTCATTCAACCGTTCACCGCATGCGACGATCTCGCCGACCTGCCCCCTCCTGTCACCTCCGAGACGCCGTTGCGGCTCGGGGCCTACGGCCGCTACTGCACTCAGAAGGGCTTCGCAAATCTCATCGCCGCCATGCACGACGTCGATCCGGCGATCGCCACCTTGTCACTCCGCGGCTTCGGTCCCGATGCCGATACCCTGCGCGCCGCCGCAGCTTCGCTGCCGCACGTGTCCGTCGGCGATAAGGTCGACGCGCTGGCAGACTTCCTGTCCACGATCGATGCCGTCGTTATCCCATCGACATTCGAGCCGTTCGGCCAAGTCGCCCTTGAAGCACGCCTAGCCGCCCGGCCGATCATCGTCACCGCCGTAGACGGGCTTCCCGAGCAAGCCGACCCGGCTTTTGGCTTCGTCGTTCGCGATGACGACCCGCGCGCGCTTGCCGACGCCATCGCTGCGATGGCAACCGCTCGCCGTTCTCCTGCATGGCAAGCCTTCTCTGGTGCCGCACGCGCATCCGCCAAGTCGCACACCCCCACGAGCGTCGAACGGTGGCAGAAACTTCTGCACCACCTGCGGTATCACCACACAGCCAAGTTGCGGTCGCCATCGCCGCAACTGTCGGCTTCAGAATTGGCCTACGCTGCGCAAAAATGAGTTGCTCACAACTGTTTGTCGTGCCGGCACGGGACGCACCGTAACCTTTGCGAAACGACGTTCTGCGTAAATAGCCCGACGATTAGGCTTTTACCGGACGAGTTACAGCCAGCACCATGACAGGAACCGCCGACATCAGTCCGGACGGAATAACGGCGCACCGCGTGCAGGGCAGTGCGCGATATGGGCGGCGGCGTGCAGATCTGGTGTGGCCGTACGTCCGTGGTGCACTGCTGTCGGTCACGTGCATCTGGGTTTTCGTCGTCTGCTATTTGACCTTCACGCCGCGCTCCTATGTCAGCCGCTGGATGCTCAATCTTCCAAGCGCCGCCAGCAGCGTGAGCATGTCGCTCGAGAGCATTGGCCAATCGAGTTCAACGCCGAATTCTCCGTTTTCCAGTTCCGCTTTGTCCCCCAAGGTCGTCTACAAGGAAATCGCCGAGGGCGAGCGGGTCCGCACCGCCGCCGCGCGCTCGCTCGGCATCGAGCAAGCCCGCTTCGGCAAACCTCGTGTCAAACTCGTCGATGAGACCGCTTTGATGCTCTTTGAAATGACTGCGGCATCGGCCGAAGAAGCCAAGCGCCGCAGCGACGCCTTGATGGTCGCCTTCAACCAGGAACTCGAAAATCTGCGCAACGACGAACTCGAGAAGCGCGCCGGTGCTGTCCGCCGAAATTTGTCGGACTACCAGCATCAAGTCCGTCTCGCACGCGACGCGACCATTCGTGCGCAATCCGAAACGGGTCTCGTCTCCACGACCCAATTTTCTGAAATGGTTTCGTCACTCACCGCCATGCGTCGCCGCCTGACCGACGTGTCCGGAGAAGTCGACAAATTGGCCGACGAACAAGCCAAATTGACCGAGCGCTTGGGCCTGACACCATCAGCCGCCGGGCAGGCGCTAAATCTGGCCGCCGACAGCACGCTGATTAAATTGTTCGACGAGTATAACGACGCCGCCACGGCCTTCGCCGCCGATAGCGAACGCCTGGGGCCACGCCACCCGCAACTGATGGTCAAGGCGGACCGGCGCGAGGCCGCCCGCGAACGCCTTACACAACGGCTCGAGAGCGGACCGAACGGCGCAGCACGCGGCGTCGATCTTGCCACGCTTGCAACGTTGGTCAACGCGTCACCGCGCGCCGAGCTTTACGCGACACTCGTCAAAAATGATGCGGCGCTCGAAGGCCGGCGGCGCGAACTGGCGACGATGACCGCCGACAAGGCGCGGCTGGAAGCCGACGTCACGCGTCTCAGTGGCGCCGCAGCACGGCTTGAAGACCTGAAGAAAGACCAACTCGTCGCCGACGCAGTTTTGAGTTCCGCAACCGCTCGCCTCGACAGCTCCAAGTCCGATATTTACGGCAGCTATCCGATCGTCCAGATGGTGGCCCCGCCCGACATCGCCGACTCGGCCGCTCAGCCCCGGCCGCTCTACGCGGTTCTGGGCGGCGTCAGCGGCACCTTCTTCGCTTGCCTCGCATGGATGCTCGCATGGCTTCAATTCGCCCATCGCTCGACACGCCGGAAGAACGACTGGTCTACTGGGCAATTGTAAGCACCTGGGGCCTGTATCTCTGCGGCGCGCTCTATCACGCCTATCCCTTGCTCGGCTGGACGCTTGTCGGTCTGGCAGTCGGCCGTCGCATTGGCCTCGTCGACGATTGCGGCTTCCGAACCAAGCAAGTGCCCTGGGGTGTAGTCACCTGGTCGCTCGGCATGTTCGCGATGGCCTTGGCACTCACGCTCGCGCACATCGATTTCGACTTGGAGTTAGGCCAGTTCGTAAAATCGATGTTCGGCTGGATCAAGGGCTGGGGATTGATTGGCGCTTTCATTTTCGCGGGCGCAGACTTGCACATCAAGCAAAACGTCATCTTCCGCGCCTCCAACGTCTTAGCCCTTCAGTCGCTACTTTTGACACCGCTCCTCGCTTTGATCGCGATCTCCGGCGCGCCGAGCGTTCTCTACACATCGCCGCTCTATTATCTCGGTGGCACCGGCCCTCTTTTCTTCGAAGTCGGCACCCACACTTGGGACCACAACGCGCTCGGCTTCCGCTTGCACTACTTCGCGCCCTGGTCGCCTGCCGCAGCCTTCTGCGCCCATATCGGCCTGGTCTGCGGGATGTTCGATCGCGACCGCCGTTGGCGCTGGATCGGCATCGCGTCAGCGCTCGTCGTCTGCGCCATGTCGCAGTCGCGACTCTCGCTGATCGCCGTGCCCGTGCTGCTGGTCGGCCTGCCTCTGTTGTCCAATGTTCTGCGAACATGGCCGGCGACCGGCGCAGCGATTCTCGGAACTCTCGGAATGCTGTTGCTGACGCAGATCAAAGACGCACTCGACGACGCCACCCAAGCCTTCATCAACGCACGCGCCGATAGTTCGCGCGTTCGCTCGGCACTTGCGCGGATGGCCTATCATCGCTGGGAAACCGAAGCACCGATCTTCGGCCACGGCGCCGTTGAGCGTGGCTCGCACTTGGTCGAGTTCATGCCGATCGGCTCGCATCACACGTGGCACGGTTTACTGTTCGTCAAGGGCGCCGTCGGCTTTCTCGCGCTCGCAATACCTCTGGGCTGGAGCTTTTGTGAACTGCTTGCCAAGGCCCAGCGCGACACCACTGCACGCGCCGCGCTCGGCATGGTGCTGGTGCTGCTCTTCAACTCGTTCGGCGAAAACTTGGAAATCTTAGCCTATCTGGCGTGGCCCGGACTTCTCGCCATCGGCATCGCCTCGAGCCACAAACTCAGAACCCCAAGAATCTGGGACGACAAAATCCGCCCGGCGTTTGCCGTGCATCCGGAGGACGTTGGCGCGGCACGGTTCGGCCCTCGATAGCATCTGGTTCTACAAATTCGGAACCACGCGTGTCAGTTTCCAATCCGTCCCCGTGAACGACATACCTACGATGACGTCGGACGTGGCTTGCGCTGCATCGCGCGCGACCGCGACATTGAAGCCGAAGGGTCCGGCCATACCGAATCCCTTGATATTGCCAAGCCCGAACGCTCGCGCCTTACCGCCAGCCGGCGCCGGCTCTGCGGCCGGTGTTGCGGCAGGTTGGCTGCTACTGCCAGCGATGACCCCGCCGGTCATGCCAGGCACCCGGCCCAAGACACCACCGATACCGCTCGAAGAACCTCCATTTGCACCGGCACCACCACGGTTCACCCCACCCAACTGTCCGGACGCTTCGCTGACCGCCTTTTCGATCGACGCGGCGACGTCGCCCCCGTCGTTGGCGATGCGAATGACCGCGCGCGGCGTCACCGTCACGTCCAGGATCTGTTCGACGAACTGGCCCGACATCTGCGCTTTCAGGCTGGCCGCGAGCGCTTGTCCCATCGGCCCCATTGCGGCGGATTCTTTGTCGATCTTCTTTGTGATTTCAGCCAGCGCCAGCGGCCGCAAACTGGCACGTACCGCCGGAAAATCGACCTTGTTGGCTAACGCCGCTTCATCGCGGCTCGTCAACGCAGCGCTGATCCGGTAGGCCGACCAGGCAGGCCACGCGACATAGAAGCCCAGCAACGCCACTGCCAGCAATCCAATCCACCGCTTCATGATCAGCCCCCAAAGTGTTCAGGGCACATCATACACCGCCCGCAGCCTCCCACCAACCAATCCACACCGAAGATAGCTGTGCACGGTTGCATCTCGACCACTGCGCACGGCTGACGGATGAGCGAAGGTGCGCCGCACACACGCCCACGTTTGCTACGCTCGCAGGCAATCCCGCGCCGGCAACAGCCAGTCGCCACGATGGACGAAAGAGTCGAAAAGGCACACCATGGCATCCCAACTGGCCCGCCACCGGACCAACAGCGGACGAGATGTCGCCCCGACCATGGACGAAGCCCAAGCGATCCTCGAAAAAACGTTCGGCTATAAATCGTTTCGCTTGCATCAGCGCGCGATCATCGCGTCCCTGCTCGAGGGTAAAGACGTTTTGGCGCTGATGCCCACCGGCGGTGGCAAATCCCTGTGTTATCAGATCCCCGCACTCGTCCGGCGCGGGCTCGGAGTGGTCGTCTCCCCGCTGATCGCGTTGATGCAGGATCAGGTCGACGCCTTGAAAGAAGCCGGCGTCAAAGCAGCCTTTCTCAATTCCACGCTGTCATGGGCCGAAGTGCAGCAAGTCGAAGCCGACGTTACCTCCGGACGCCTCGACATTCTATACGTCGCACCTGAACGTCTCGTGCAGGAGCGCACGCTGCAGCTCCTCGAACGTGCCGAGATTTCCGTATTCGCCATCGACGAGGCGCACTGCGTGGCGCAGTGGGGCCATGATTTTCGCCCCGAATACCGCCAATTACGCATCCTGCCCGAACGTTTTCCGTCGGTGCCGCGCATCGCGCTGACGGCGACCGCCGACGAGCGCACACGTGAGGAAATCGTCGCCGAACTCAAGCTGGAGCATGCGGAACGCTACATCGCTTCCTTCGATCGGCCCAACATCCGCTATACGATCAGCGAACAGGGCTCGATCGGTAATCGCGAAAAACTGCTTCAGTTCATCCAGTCCGAGCACAAGGACGATGCCGGCATCGTCTATTGTCTGTCGCGCAAGAATGTCGAGGAAACCGCCGCGTGGCTGACCTCGAAGGGCCGTCGGGCGCTCGCCTATCACGCAGGCTTACCGCCGGAGACGCGCCGCAGCACGCAGGAGAAATTTCTCAAGGACGACGGTCTCATCATCTGTGCGACCATCGCCTTCGGCATGGGGATCGACAAGCCAGATGTCCGGTTCGTGGCTCATCTCAACCTGCCGAAATCCATCGAGAGCTACTATCAGGAAACCGGCCGCGCTGGACGCGACGGCGAAGCGGCCAACGCCTGGATGTGCTACGGCATCCAGGACATCATCACGCAGCGCCAGTGGATCGCCCAAGGGGACGGCTCCGAAGCCCACAAGCAGATGCAGCGCCAGAAGCTCGACGCACTGATCGGTTTGACGGAAACCGCCTCGTGCCGCCGACAACGCCTGCTCGCATACTTCAGCGAGACAGCGGAAAAGCCCTGCGGTAATTGCGATACCTGCCTCACGCCGCCGCGCACCTTCGATGGCACGCTTGCCGCACAAAAAGCGCTGTCGGCGATTTATCGGACGGGTCAACGCTTCGGCGTCGGCTATCTCGTCGATGTGCTGGCAGGTAAGGCCGATCCCAAGATTTCCAGGAACGCACACGATAAACTCAACGTCTACGGCGCCGGCCAGGACCTCAAGCCCGACACGTGGCGCGGGCTGTTCCGTCAGTTGATGGCGTCGGGTTACGTCACCACCGATGCCGAAGGTTTCGGATCTCTGACGTTGACGGATCGCGCACGGCCGCTCCTTCGCGGCGAAGAACAGTTCCTGATGCGTGAGGTCACGATCACACCGAAGTCTGAGCGCGGCAAGGCGGCGCGAGATACCAAATCGGGTGCCGCCAAGCTGTCGGGCGGCAGCGACACGCTGTACGTCGCTCTTAAAGCATTGCGCCAGAAACTAGCCAACGAAGCGGGGCTACCGCCATACGTCATCTGCCATGATCGGACGTTGGTGGAACTGGCTCAGAAGCGCCCGCGCACCGAAGCGGCTCTGCACGACATCACCGGCCTCGGCGATCGCAAAATCGCTCGCTACGGCGCAGCTCTGCTGGAAGTCGTCACCGCGTTTTCAGCCACCGCCCAACCGGCACTCGCACGGCCGAAATCGAACCGCCCTGACACATCAGAAAAGGCCGACAATCGGCTGTCGTCGACCGTCAATCAGACGCTGGCGTTGCACAAATCGGGGACCAACGCCGCTGAGATTGCGACCCAACGCGGCATCGAATTGAATACTGTCTACGGGCACTTCGCCGAAGCGATCGAAGCCGGATTGGTCGAGGCATCGGCGGTTCTCTCGCTCGACGCAGGCGAGATCGACGAAATCACCGCCGCATTCGAAAAGTGCCAAACCCTCGATAGCGGAAAGTTAGGTCCCGCTCACGCGGCCCTCGACGGCAAATACGATTACGGCATTCTCAAATGTATCTTGGCCGACATGGGTTGAAATGCTGAGGCCACGTCGTTGCAACGACGTCAGTGCTCCAGCCCCCACATTTCCTCGGCTATGCGGATAGCTGCGACCATGCTGTCGATCAGCAGGCACGTGCGCTTGAATAGCGGCGATCCCACCCGGTAATCCGCATCGGCGTAGAAATCGCACCGCCCAGCGCGCATCAAGTCCACGCATTTGCCCTTGCCCACCTTGTCGCCACCATGAACGGCGATCGCGCGGCCACCGTTTTTGCGTACAACCGCCATCGACGGCACATCGGTATCGCCATCACCGAAATAGATCATGTTCGAGAACGGGATCGGACGCTCGCTTTCCGGCATGTGGTGATTGATGCTTTCACTCAAGCTCTCGATGCCCTTGTTGATCCGAAACAGGTATTGCGTCTTCTGCGTATGACTGATGACGCGCTTCGGGAAA
>JANLYD010000403.1:0-14810 GCA_031365465.1 Hyphomicrobiaceae bacterium | reverse complement strand
CGGTGTACGGTTTCCTCGCGGCAAGACGCGGCTCAGATCGCCGAAGCGCACCGTCGCCAACCCTAGCCCGCCTGTCAACGGCGCTCGATGCGCGGAGGCAGCATTCGATCCTCGACGATCCCGCAAGGACAGCACTTGCAGTTTGTCGACTGATCGGTAGGGTAACGGACTGAAGGTCGTCGCTGGCTCGCGTTCGACACTTCGATCATTGACTGCCATTCCATGACTGCCATTGCGAAAACTGCCATCCAGTCTTGTATTTCAGGGGGCCGACGCATGTTGAAAATTGTGGCACGAGCAGCCGGCGCGGCCGTCGCCGGGTTGATGTCCTTCGGCCTTCTGCACTCGGCGCAAGCCCAAAAGAGCCCACCATCGGAGCCGCTGATCAGGGTCGAAGCTGGCATTCATACCGCACCGATAAAAGGCATCGGCGTCGACCGCGAATGCAAAGTGATGGTGACCGGGTCCGACGACAAAACCGCTAAAATCTGGTCGGTTCCACAAAGCGATGCCGCCCCCACGCTGCTCCGCACGCTGCGGCCACCTATCGACGACGGCGACGTCGGCAAAATTTATACGGTCGCGATGACACCCGATGGCGCAATCGCAGCCGTGGCGGGATGGTCTCGGCACGATGCCTTCTACGTCATGATCTTCGACGTCGCCAACGGAGCATTCATCACCGAACTTGGCCCATTGACCAGTATCATCAACCGCGTCGCCTTTTCGGCTGACGGCCGGTATCTTGCGGCCGGGCTGGGTAACGGCAAAGGCGTACGCGCCTGGGAACGGCAGGGCGCCGCCGAATGGCGTGAAGTCCTGAAGGACGAAGACTTCAACGGACGCGACAGCTACGGTGTCGCCTTCGGTCCGGACGGCCGCCTTTACGCAGCCGGCGATGATGGATCCCTGCGGCGCTACAGCCGCAACTTCAAGCGTGAAGCCAAGATCACGACCAAAGCCGGCAAGGAACCTTACAGCATCGCTGTCCATCCCAACGGGAAGATCGTGGCGGTCGGGCACGACGACGCCATGGCAGTCGAGCTTTATGATGCCGACACGCTGGCGCTCCAACATACCGGGGATACGAAGGGATTGCCGACGAGCAAGAATTTGAGCTCGGTCACCTGGTCTCCCGATGGTCAGCGGCTGTGGGCCGGAGGCACCTATTCGGTCGACAGCAAGCGGCAGATGCGCGTGTGGGGCGACGTTGGTCGCGGCCCACCAAATGACTATCCGACCGGCTCGGAAAACACGATCCGCGAAGTGACCACCTGCAAGGATTGGATCGGATACGTGGCCTCCGATCCCGGCTTCGGCCGCATGAGCCTGAGCGGGAGTTCGATCAATTGGATCGGATCAGGCCAGGTCGACATGCGGAACAAACTCGCCGACGCGTTCACGGTATCTCCCGACGGCCTTCGGGTTCGCTTCGGCCTCAACTACGGCGGTGGAGACCCTGTCATCTTCGACGCTGCGGCCGGCACCCTGGTCGATGCGGCAAATGCGCAGCCGGGCTTTCTCGCAGCCCGCATCGAAGGGTTGGACATCGTCGACTGGAAACACTCGCGCATACCGTTGCTGCGAGGCAAACCCATCGAACTGAAGCAATACGAAGAGAGCAGATCGCTCGCGATCGCGCCGGACGCCCGCAGCTTCGTGATCGGCGCCAACTGGTCGTTGCGGAGCTTCGACGCCCAGGGGAAAGAGCAATGGAACAAGCCCACCACCGCAACGACCTGGGGCGTGCTGACAACGGCCAATCGAAAACTGATCCTCGCAGCCCACGGTGACGGCACGATCCGCTGGTATCGAGGCAGTGATGGCCGCGAGCTGCTGCGGCTATTCGTTCACGCCAAGGAACGGCGGTGGGTGGCCTGGACACCGAAGGGTTATTATACGGCCTCGGACAAAGGTGACGATCTGATCGGTTGGCATCAGAATCGCGGCTGGGGCAAGGTGGCGGAATTTACCTTCGCGCACGAACGGCGCGACCGTTTCCGTCGCCCTGGCGTCATCCGCGCCGTCCTCGAGCTTGCCGATGAAGACAAAGGCATCGAAGCCGCAGGCAAACGCCAATAGGCGCGATGCTACCTTCATGACGGTCCGGCAGAAAGTAGCGCGCGCGCTTCCTCACGGGTCAGTTTCGGTCGTTTAGGCCAAATTGACTTCCCTTTGTGCCAGATATCCACGATTGGCTGTCGGACTCATGACGACTTCGTTCATGCACACGTGTGGCGGCAGGCACGCGATATAGCGGATGATGTCGCCGCAATCGGCCGATTGCAGCATTGCGGCGCGCACGGCTGCCGACGGCGGATTGGGCCGGCCGTCGAGAATGGGCGTTGCTACTTCGCCCGGGCAGAACACGGTCGAGCGAATGCCGTTGACGCATTCTTCCATGTTGAGGCTCGTGCTCATCGCGACGACGCCGTGTTTGGCCGCACCATAGGCAGCGCCAGACAGTGGGCTGATGAAGCGTCCGGCCCATGACGACGTGTGGATGATCAAGCCGCCTTTTTGAGCGCGCATGACAGGCAGCACGGCAACGACGCAATAGAACGCACTCGCAAGGTTGCCCGCAACGACTTCGTCGACGCCGGCGGCCGTCAGATCCTGCCACCTGCGTGCGCGCACGTTCAGCCCGGCGTTATTGACGAGGATGTCGATCCGGCCGCACGTGGTGGCGATGAAATCGGCAACCGCCTTCACTGCCGCCGACTTGGACACGTCGGCCGGCCGCACGCGCGCGCGCCCCCCAGCGGCAACGATTGCCGCTGCGACACGCTCTAATTTCGCAGCGGTTCGTCCGGTCAGCACGACTTCCGCACCTTCCGCTGCCAACGCCATCGCCGCCGCTTCGCCGATCCCGCTACCCGCTCCCGTCACCCAGGCAACCTTGTTCGCTAACCGCATTCGACCGATCCTTCAGAGACGCACCCAACCCATCATGACGCCGTTTCGGCCCAGCGCCAAGCATCCTGCGGCCAGCGAGACGGAACCCTGCCGCGCATTTTTACGTTCCCTCGCCACCGTTCAGCGAGACATGACCGAGAGTGCGCGATGGCTGACGCCGAAACTCCACTGGCACCTGAGATCGCGCATGCGAAGGCTGCGGGCTTGGTTTACGTCTCTGACGCCGACCCCGGCATCAGCCGAAAAAAGTCCGGTACCGGCTTCAGTTACCGCACGTCAGACGGCCGGGCCGTGTCCGACAAGGTGCAACTCGCGAGAATTCGCAAGCTGGCGGTGCCACCCGCCTATACCGACGTCTGGATCTGCCCCAAACCCAACGGCCACCTCCAGGCGACCGGACGCGACGCGCGCGGCCGGAAGCAATATCGTTACCATCAGGCGTGGCGCGAAATTCGCGACAGCAACAAATATGGCCACCTGCTCGAGTTCGCAAAGCGCCTCCCCCAGATCCGGGAACGCATTCGCGGCGACATGGCGCAGCGCGGCCGCGGCCGCGAAAAGGTGCTGGCGACCGTCGTCAGCCTACTGGACAAAACGTTGATCCGCATCGGCAACAGCGAATACAGCAAGACCAACGGCAGCTATGGCTTGACCACGCTCAAAACCCGCCACGTCGATCTCGATGGCAATGAGTTGCGCTTCGAATTCAAAGGCAAAAGCGGAAAGAAATGGCGTTTGAGTGTGCGTGACAGGCGGATCGCTCGCGTTGTCCGATCCATCGAAGACCTGCCCGGTCAGCACCTGTTCCAGTATCTGACGGACGACAAAGATGTACGGCAGGTCACATCCACCGACGTCAACGACTACCTGCGTGAAATCGCCGGCGCTGACGTATCCGCCAAAGACTTCCGCACTTGGGCCGGCACCGTGTTGGCGTTGTGGGCCTTCGATGCGGTCGGCCCCCATACCGGGCAGACTGATGCCAAGCGGAAGGTCAAGAGCGTGATCGAAGCGGTCGCGCTCAAACTGGGCAACACGCCGACGATCTGCCGGAAATGCTATGTGCATCCGGACGTCGTCACCAGCTATCTCAATGGCTCGCTGACGCCGGGCCAGTTGAAGGCGGTGGCGGAAAGCGCCAGCGACGATGCGGGACTGATGGCGCACGAAGAACAGGCGCTGGTCAAATTCCTGGCCGGCCGGATTGCGTTGGAAGCGCCAGCGGTGAAGCCTACGCGTACGAAGGCCGCTTAAGCCGCTTTGACCCCCAAGATTTCAGCGGTTTCGGCATCGGCGGGGAAAAATGTCTCCAGCGTCAATTCCGCCAGCGTAATATCGACGGCCGTGCCGAACACGGTAGTGGTGCTCAGCAAGCTCAAAACTCCACCCTGCGATCGTAGTCGCAAGGGCACGACGATTGCGCCTCCCTCGCTTTGACCCGCAGTCTGCCCCTTGCCTCTGACCGCGTGGGACGGAGCCGGATAACCCGCCAACTCCTGCAGCAGGGCATCGATGCTCGCGTCGGCTGTAAACGTGTACTGCCGCCGCAGGCGCTCCAGCACGTGGCCGCGCCATTGGTGCCAATTCACGATGCGCTGCGCCAATCCCTCGGGATGCAGCGTCGCCCGCAGGACGTTGAGTGGTGGTTTCAGCAAGTGCGGAGCGATGCCGGTCATCAGCGGTGCCAGGGCCGCATTCGCACTCACGAGGTTCCATTGGCGATCGACAGCAAGCGCTGGAAACGGTTCGTGCACCTTCAACACGAGGTCCACTGCTGCCCGCGCCACGCCCAGGGCGGGGTCGTCGAAACGGCGCTCGGAAAACATCGGCGCAAAGCCTGCAGCGATCAACATGGCGTTGCGTTCCCGCAAGGGTAACTCCAAGCGCTCGGCCAAATGCAGAACCATCTCGCGCGAAGGCAGCGCCCGCCCGCTCTCCAAGAAGCTCAGATGCCGTTGGGAAATCTCCGCCTCGCACGCCAGCTCGAGCTGGCTCAATCGTCGGTGCTTCCGCCAGTCCCGAATGCGGACGCCGATCGGCGGATCGGCTGGGGTCGCCGGTGTCTGTAGAGCGTGATCCATGGCGCGAACCTAGGGCACAAAAGCAGCCAATCCAATTACCTCGCGCGTAATCGACGCTGGCTCATCGGGACGGCAGGATCTCGAACATGGTCGCTTTGAAGCGATCACTCACTTCGCAAAGGAACCCGACATGATCGATACTGACAGCCCCAACTTTCTGCGCCGCGTCCTGTTCGCGGACGCTGCAACATGTGTGGCCACCGGCGCGCTGTTGACGCTCGGCGCAAGCACCCTCTCCGGCGTGCTCGGCTTGCCACCCGCCCTCCTCTTCTATGCCGGATTGAGCCTGTTTCCCATCGCAGCATTCATTGCATTCGTCGCGTCACAGGCCGCTTTGCCCGCAACGGGAATTTGGCTGATCATCATCGGAAATGCCGCATGGATCGTCGCAAGTTTGGCGCTGCTCGTCGACCAACGGGTCACGCCGAGTTACCTTGGGATTGCGTTCGTTCTCGGTCAGGCAGTCGCAGTAGGTATCCTCGCCGAACTCGAATACACCGGCTTGCGCCGCGTACGTCACCGAATCGCATGAGCGCCGATATACCGGATATGCGCCCGTTCGGTGATGTCACCGGCGGGCGACATAAATGAGACAGATGCCGGAATTTTCGACACGTAATCTGTCCGGCACTTGCGTTAACTTTGTCGTACTGGTTAAGTATTATTGATACGATTGCGTTGGAACGATTCGCACTATCGGATGAAATGTTATGATTAGAACTCGGTTTTACAAATTTACCTGCGGAATCATTGGTCTCACAACTGTTGCGCTGGTCTGTCCGACAATGGCTGCAACTCTGACCGACGCGAACGGCGGCGTTATGGTAAATGTTGGCGACGGCTTCAAGCCGGGTGTCAATTTGCAAGACCTGCCCGTTGGCACCCGCGTCATGGCTCCTGCAAATTCTACCGCCAAAGTGATTTATAACGACGGGTGCATGGCAAACGTGGAGCCAGGGCGCGTGTATGTCGTTGTTGCCCAACCGACATGCGCGATAGCGAACTCTACGCCCGGCACATCGCCCGCTGGCCCGGGAGCGGCACCAACAGGGAGTGAGTTTGCCTTGGGCGGCGTAGCGCTCGTCGGCGTCGGCGCGGCCGTTCTCATTGCCTCAAAGAAAAGCTCGGCTAGCCCCTGAGCAATTGGCGCTGGCTACCACAGTCGCTGGCGCTTGGCCGTGCCTGTTTCCGTTAAGGCGGAGATGGCCGACGGGACTACGAATTCCGTTTCGTACAGCGGTTCCTAGGCCCTGATTTTGTATTTCAGGCAAGCATCGCTATCAGCCAATCTCATCCATCGCTTCCTTCTGTGGGCAAGTTTTCGCGCTAGTTGCTCGATCACGTGCGACTCAGGTAACTCGGTCATTCCTGAACTCGTATGGGATGGCTTGCATGACCACGCGCGCAATCAACACAAAGACACCACGTAAATTTGGTTCGAAAA
The DNA here is from genome assembly GCA_031365465.1 of Hyphomicrobiaceae bacterium. Taxonomy (GTDB): domain Bacteria; phylum Pseudomonadota; class Alphaproteobacteria; order Rhizobiales; family Hyphomicrobiaceae; genus JABFRJ01. The sequence goes on along the minus strand of JANLYD010000403.1, from coordinate 8,369 downwards.
CTGCCGTTGTGGTGCTTGCCGGTTCGATGGCTGCACAGAGCCTGCTCGGAATGGCTTCAGCGGCGACCATGCTTTCGGTACACTCCGGAAATGTACTGGTTGACGAGGGAAGCGGCTTCATAGCCGTCCAAGGCAATCGTTTGGTGCCCGCCGGAAGCCGCATCATGCTCAAAGCTGATGCCAAAGCCTCACTGCAAGACGAGGCTTCCAAATGCAGCATGCCGCTGACCGTGGACCGCGTGTTGACGGTGCCTCCCACAGTCCCCTGCTCGGCATCCATGACCACGTCCGCTGTTCCGGAAGCGCCGGCGGCGATGCCGGTTACCCCGGCTCTATCCCCCGCGTTGCTGGCCGTTGGCGCTGCTGGCGCGATCGGGTTGGGAGTGGCCCTCTCAAAGAACACTCGGAACCCGGCTAGCCCGTAAGAAAACACAACCATCGTCGAAATTTGAGTGGGTTCCAGGAAATCTACGTTCGCCCTCGTCGTCGAACTTGGTTTCTGCTACGATCGACCGACAGCGTTTTGATCAGATACACATCGTGCGATCACTCGCACCTTGTGGTGGCCTCATGCAACCGACCTCCGACACGCCAACGGCTGTAGATCGAAATCGCGGGGCACGCGTCGAAGGTGGCCGGTTCGCGGTCGTAAACACGCATCCGCACAAAGAACGCTCGGTGATCGATCATCTCGATCGTCAAGGCTATGTCGGCTATTATCCGCGCCTGCTTCAGCGCGTCTCGCACGCGAGAAAAGTTCGCGAAGTCTTGCGCCCGATGTTTCCCGGGTATTTATTCGTGTCACTTGATTGCACGGTGCAACGCTGGTCACCCATTGCGTCAACTGTGGGGGTCAGGCGCATTGTGACGTTCGGCGACCGCCCCGCGTTGCTTGATGCCGATTTCATCGCCGCACTCAAAGCACGCGAAATCGACGGCTCGGTCATCCGGCCGGAAAATCCCTACACCGTCGGGGACAACGTCCGGCTGGTGAGCACCGCATTCGATGGAATCGTCGCAAAAATCGTCGAACTGAAGGACCAAGAGCGCATCGTCGTGCTGCTCGAGTTGCTGCAACGAACCGTAAAACTGACAACCGAAGTTCGCTATGTGCGTGCGGTTGCGCCCTGAGAAATGGTGGTTGCCGCACTCTTTGAGGTGATCGTCGTCAGCAGGCGGTCCCAGGCCGCCAACGCGTGACGAAACTCGTACGCGCGCTCGAAAGCATGGCGTGCGTTCTCTCCCATGGAACGGCATCGCTCGGCATCCAGCGACAGCGCCTCCACAGCCTCGGCCAAGGCCACCCCATCACCTGGCGCGACCGTCAGACCGCTGCAGGTTTCCTCAAGCAATCGTGCGATTTCACCATCGGCGGCACCGATGAAAATGCATGGTTTGCCTGCGGCAGCGATACCATAGTATTTGCTGGGCACGATGAGCCCTTCCAACTTCGGCAGCAACGATACCAGATGCACGTCGACCGCTGCGAGACTTTCAGCCAAGCGCTCGCGCGGCTGATAAGGCTTGAAAACGATGCTCGACAGGCCCTCAGCGGCGACGCGACGCTGAAACGCGTCGAAGAGTGCACCCCCCCCCACGAAAACCCATCGCACCGGCGGCAGTCCCGTGCGGGGCAAGCGTTCCAGGTGCGCTGCGGCTTTCAAAACGGTGTCGAACTCGTGCGCCCGCCCTAAGTTGCCGGAATAGCCGACAGTGAAGCTTTCACCCAGCGCCCAGTCCGCGCGCACCGCGTTGTGTTGAGCATTAACCGGATGCACCAACGACCCATCGGCCCAGTTCGGGATCGTGACGATGGCGCCGGGACTGACCCCGAGCGCTGCCACGCGCGCCTGCATGCGGCGACCGAGCACCACATTCGCAACTGCGTGCTTGAGCGATCTCGTTCGCAACCAAGTCAGCGCGGCATAAGCCCAGCCTGTTCCGCGCTGATCGCCGTAAACGGTCTGAGCGACTTCCGGAAAGATATCTTGCAGCCAATTGACCAACTTCGCCCGCCGCCATCTCGCAATCGGACCCACCATCACCGAAAGGAGCGGCGGGTCCGTTTTCGCAACGACGATGTCACCCGCCTTCAGATGGCGTAGCAAAAGCCAGCCCGCGCCGATGTAGAAACTCAGGTAATCGCATGCCCGCCCGACAACGCCAGCACGACCGAACGACGTGCTCCACGCGCGCCAGATTTCGACCCCGCGCATAGTCTCGTGGGCCGAAAGGCCTGCCGACGCGTCCTCGTACAGTTGTCGCGACGTGACGATGTTGATGGACCGTCCGCTTCCCGCCAACCCAAAGGCGAGATCGGTCAGCATCTGGCTGGTCGCTGAATGGTCAGGAAAAAAATACCGATTGATGAACACGATGCGTGGGTAACGCGGATTGGCGCCCTTGGTCATTGTGCCGACGCGGCCGCAAACTTCAAATAATCGGCATACGCCAAATGCATACCGCGACGCAGGTCTATGCTGTGCGACCAGCCCAGCGCCTGCAGTCGCGACACATCGACCAGCTTGCGGGGCGTGCCGTCGGGCTTGCTTGGATCGAAGACGATGCGCCCCTTGAAGCCCGTCACCTCCGCAAGCAAACCAGCAAGCTCTGCAATGCTCAGATCCGTACCGGTGCCGACATTGAAGAATTGTGGACCGGAGTATTTTTTGAGCACGAAGACGCAGGCGTCAGCCAGATCGTCGACATGCAAAAATTCTCGTTTTGGCGTTCCTGTTCCCCACACCACGACCTCAGGTGCGCTCTCGACCACGGCTTGGTGGAAACGCTGCAGCAAAGCTGCAAACACATGCGATTGACCCGGCCGATAATTGTCTCCGGGGCCATACAGATTGGTCGGCATCAGCGAGACAAAATCGCACCCGTATTGCATGCGATAGGCTTCCACCATCTTCACGCCCGCGATCTTGGCAATTGCATAAGGCTCGTTCGTAGGCTCCAAGGCGCCCGTCAGCAGATCTTCTTCCCGCATCGGCTGCGGTGCCAGTCGAGGATAAATGCAGGTCGATCCGAGATAAATTAGTTTCTTCACGCCATGGCAGTACGAGCCGTGAATGACGTTGGTCGCCATGGCCAGGTTGTCATACAAGAACGACGCACGGTGTGAGTTGTTAGCTGCGATCCCGCCAACTTTTCCAGCGGCCATCAAAACGACGTCGGGTCGCATTTTCGATAGCCATGCCTCGACCTGCCCCTGGTTCCGCAGATCGACTTCGTCACGGGGCGCGGTGAGAACTGTGCATTTTTCCTTGGCCAGCCGGCGCATGAACGCGCTTCCGGCCATGCCATTGTGCCCGGCGACCCAGATGCGCAAATCAGTCAGATCGAACACGTCACTCTGCATAAGCTATTACCTAATCACCGGGTCGCCCGCGCATTGGCGAACAAATATGAACGCGATGTAATACCGCGCAAACGATCAACCAAAATCCCGATCCATTCATGCAGAGCACTGCTGAAAAGCACAAGTGCTTGCGCGTTCGGCAGAAAGTCGAGCGGCCCACTCCACAGTGGCAGCGTCGCGGCCACATCGGTGCTTGCCGGAACAAGATCGAGCCCCACCGATCGGAACAGCGCCGACGCGCGAGGCATATGCAGCGCTGACGTGACGAGATAGCCCGATCGAAAACTATGCTCCTGCCAGATATCTTTCGTCTGCTGGGCGTTCTCGAGAGTAGTGCGGCTACGGCGCTCGAAGATCAGATTGGCCACGGGCACCCCGAGTTCAACCAGCACCTTGCCGATGGCATCGGCCTCCGCCGGGCTGCTCCCGTCCCAGGACAGCGCGCCTGCTGCGATGAGTATCTTTCGCACCCTTCCTGCTCGGTAAATCCGGGCGGCATGGATGATCCTGTTTCCGGCGGTGCCGAGCTCGATCTCCAACCGTGGCGCAACCACTCCGCGGGTAGCGCCGCCGAGCAGAACGGCCACGTCTGCAACCGCCATTTCGGCGATCGCCGTCGGCGGATACTGATCTTCCAGCGTCGACGCAGTCCATTTGGAAACCACCGGCATCGCGACGATCACCAGAGAACCCAGCGCACCAGCCACAAGCCGATTCGAGCGAACGTCGACCCCGCGCGATCTCGACCTGAGTTGCCGTACCCATCCGAAAGCTATTGCCGCCAGCGCGATCGACAGAGGCGTCGCCAATGCCGACAGGATCTTGATCCCGAACAGCCACCCCACGCCCACCATGATACCGATCACCCCTCGTTTGGACGTCGCAGCGCTGTCCCGCGAAGTCCAAGTCTCGACCAAGATCGCGCGTCTGATTCAACCCTTCCGTTCCATCTCGCTCTTTGCCTGTGCGAGATCTTCACGCATCATTTCTTTGACCAGGGCGTCGAAGGACGTGGTTGGCTCCCATCCGAGCTTCTGCTTCGCCTTGGTTGCATCGCCCAGCAAAAAGCTCACTTCGGACGGCCGAAAATAGCGCGGATCGATCGAAACCACCTTGCGGCCCGTCGCCCTGTCGATCCCGACTTCATCCACGTCGCTGCCCCGCCATTCGATCGCAATCGATAGTTCGGCGAAGGCCTTGTCGACAAATTCTCGCACGGAGTAGGCGACGCCGGTTGCCAACACAAAATCGTCCGGCTCGGGCTGTTGCACAATGCGCACCATGCCCTCGACATAATCACGGGCATGTCCCCAATCGCGTTTGGCATCGAGATTGCCGAGATACAGGCACTTTTGCGTCCCGAGATGGATACGCGAGACCGCGCGGGTTATTTTGCGGGTCACGAAGGTTTCTCCGCGCAGCGGACTTTCGTGGTTGAACAAAATTCCGTTCGAGGCATGCAAGCCATAGGCTTCGCGATAGTTGACCGTGATCCAATAGGCATACAGCTTGGCGGCGCCATACGGGCTGCGCGGATAAAACGGTGTCGTTTCGTTCTGCGGGATGGCCTGGACGTTGCCGTAAAGCTCCGAGGTCGACGCCTGATAAAAACGCGTCTTGTCCTTCAGTCCGAGAATGCGGATGGCCTCAAGGAGGCGCAGCGGCCCGACCGCATCGGCATTAGCCGTATATTCGGCGGTCTCGAAACTTACGTGCACGTGGCTTTGGGCGGCCAGATTATAGATTTCGTCGGGCTGCGTTTCTTGCACGATGCGGATCAGGTTCGTCGTGTCGGTCATGTCACCATAGTGCATGAAGAACGACGTCTCATGCTCGTGCGGGTCGGCGTACAAGTGATCGATACGTTGTGTATTGAACGACGATGAGCGGCGCTTGATGCCATGCACGATGTATCCGCGGGCGAGCAGAAGTTCTGTCAGATAGGCCCCATCTTGCCCAGTCACGCCGGTAATCAAAGCGACCGGCCGAGATTTACCGAACCGCGACGCGGGCGTTTTCATGTTGCCGACTGTCATAGTGCACCTGTGCTCATGTGTTCGTCTGTGGGTCAGCCGCGCGTCGGCCGACCGATAGATATTTGAAACCGTGACGCAGGACTTCTTCGGGCCGATAAATGTCGCGCAGATCGATGAGTATAGGATCTGCCATCGAGGCCTTGATCCGCTTCAAATCCAACGCGCGGAACGCTTCCCATTCCGTCACGATCACCAGCGCGCTCGCGCCAGCGACACACTGATAAGGATCACGCGCGTATTCGAGGTCGGGAAACGTCTTGCGGAACGACGGCATGCCGTGCGGATCATACGCAACCACGTGCGCTCCGTTGTCCTCCAGCGCGGTCACGATCGAAATCGCGGGCGCGTCGCGGATGTCATCAGTATTCGGCTTGAAGGTGAGACCGAGAACCGCAATGCGCTTGCCACGCACATCGTTGTTGCACGCTGCGATGATTTTGCGCGCCATGGCGCGTTTGCGTTGATCGTTGACCTGCGCCACGATCTCGACGATGCGCTGCGGTGCGCCCTGGTCCTGTCCAGTCTTGATGAGCGCCAGCGTGTCTTTGGGAAAACACGAGCCGCCATAGCCGGGACCAGCGTGCAGAAACTTGGTGCCGATCCGGTTATCGAGGCCCATTCCCCGTGCCACCGACTGCACATCCGCGCCGACGGCTTCACACAAGTCGGCCATTTCGTTGATGAACGTGATCTTGGTGGCCAGAAACGCGTTGGCTGCATATTTTATGAGCTCAGCCGTCCGGCGGTCGGTAAACATCAGCGGCGCCTGATTGATGAACAGCGGCCGATAGACTTCGCTCATGATCTCGCGCGTCTTGGCATCTGCGGCGCCGATCACGATCCGATCCGGAAATTTGAAATCGCGGATCGCCGCGCCTTCGCGCAGAAATTCCGGATTGGACGCCACCGCGAATCCTTGCGGCGGCTTACAATCGGTCAGGATCTGCTCGATCCGATCGGCGGTACCCACCGGAACGGTCGATTTGGTGACGATGACCGAGAATTTCTGCATCGACCGGCCGATCTCGGCGGCAGCCGCATAGACATGCGACAAGTCGGCATGCCCATCGCTTTCCCTTCGTGGTGTTCCGACCGCGATAAAAATCACGTCCGCGTCGGCCACTGCGGCTTTCAGATCGGTCGTGAAGCGCAGCCGGTCCTGGGCGACATTCGACAAGATAAGGTCCTCGAGCCCCGGCTCGAAGATCGGAATCTGTCCACGATTGAGTTCGGCAACGCGCTCGGTGTCGCGATCGACGCACGTGATGTTGTGACCGAAGTCGGCGAGGCATGCGCCCGTCACAAGCCCCACGTACCCGCACCCGACGATCCCGATATTCATTCGCTTGTTCCGTTCATTTGCACGCGATTGGACGATATCGAGTTCGCAGTGCAGCCAATTATCTGGCCTTCCGCATAATTCAACGCAAAGTCACGCACCAGCGCTGTTTCAAGTATGCCTTAAGAGCGACAGGCACGGGGGTGCAAGCCGTCTACAGAGCTGTACGTCTTATACTTTCTCCAGCAACCCTTCCTGCAGCATTTCGGCAACGAGTTCCGCTGTATCCCGTTCGCAGACTGCCGGGTCGACGTCGAACTCTTCCGTCAATGCCGCGCAAACCTCCGCCAGCGTCGAGGGCTGCACCAGCAGCGACCAGACCCGGGCCGCCGGACTGTTCAAACCAAAGTACTTACCGCGCTCGGCACTGAGCAACGCAGTTTCGTCGGCGCTCAGTTCGGCCGCGAGAATTTTGCTGTTGCGCGCATAACGGATCGCAGAACTCATGGTTGCCGATAGCTCCTGAAACACAATGTGCGTTAACCAACGACGCTCGACTATCATGTCATTAGCGCCGGAGCCAGCGCGCAAAGGCCAGCGGCCGGCCAAGCACCGCATAGACCGGCGCCCACGTGCGGCCCAGCTGCAAGGTGTTGATGTCCTCATGATTGGACAGGTGCTGCAAAATCTTGAAGCCGCGTGACCGCCACGACGATGCCAATCGCAAACCGAACAACATTTCGCTCATGTCATCGCCCACATCTCGCATCCGGAAGTTATCGCTGTCCCGAGGCGTTCCGTGCAGCGCGCGCACGCAACGGCGGACGAGGGGTGCCACGTCATGCCGCGACGCCGGATCCAATGCGGCATAGGCACGACCGGTCAACGTCTCGATAAGCGCCAATGTAAGTACCACCGGCCGTTCGCATCCGACCTTGCGCGCGTGTTGCAGTGTCGCCGCAATGCCGGTCTGCCCCAAGCTCTCAAAAACGCGCACGAGATCGACCAACCACTTCATCCGGAAGAAAAGATGCCCCGCCGCATGACAGCACAGATACGCCGGCTGATCGCGCTCGCCCAGTGAGCGCAGCTCGACGCCCCCTACCGCGACCACGTTGCTTCGGGCGAATAGATCCTCGAACGAAACCGCCAACGCGTGCGGGTCAAGCAGCAGACGGTGGTGCAGCTCGACTTTGAAACCAAGATCTCCGTGCTCGTATTCATTGGCGTTCAGCAAGTGTCGCGCCATGCTCTGAGCCCCGGGCGGCAGCGGCAGGCGTGGTGTCGAGCGCGTATACCCGGCGTCGAGCAACTCGGCTTCGACTGCCGTAAAATTCGCCGGTGCCACGAGCAGATCGATATCGATCGATTGGCGAGCCGTCGGACTCTCGGCATACAGCGTATGCGCGAGCGGCGCCCCCTTGAGCACGATCAGCGGCCAACCTTTTGCCGCAGCCAGTTCCGTAAGCCGGATCGTTTCGCCAGTCTGCGCCAGGGCCGTCAGTGTCTGCGCCCGCTGTCCCTGCCGAAACAGATCACGCACATGATCGGGCACCGCTAACGACTGTTGCGTTATATGCAGTCCGACGAGGGCTTCCACGCGGTGTCGCGTGGCCAATTCGAAAACAGCATCCCAATCCAGTCCCGACGCCAAAGCGGCCCCAGGCACTGCAAACCGGCCCAGACACGC
>JANLYD010000385.1:0-8261 GCA_031365465.1 Hyphomicrobiaceae bacterium | reverse complement strand
TCAATTTTGCCGAGCACCCGGCGCGACTGGGGCTGGATGACAGAAACCTGCTGAAGCAGTGGAAGCCAAGCTACGCGGCCGGCTATACGATGCAGTCTTCGCTGGCAGCAAGCTCCGGCGTGCTAGGCTTCATTGCTGCCTGGATGACAGGCGATTGGCGCTGGATCGTGGGCGCGGTGCTGATCATCGCGAACTGGCCCTATACCCTCATCGGCATCATGCCGACCAACCACCAACTCAACGCCATCAACGAGAACGATGCGGGTCCGCAATCGCGGGCCATGCTGGGGACATGGGCGCGCTTGCACGCGGTGAGAACCGCTCTCGGCATGGCAGCGACGGTCGCCTATCTATGGGCCATGCAGTGACGACCGCCGCACAATGCTAGAACGTTGCTGGCGCAGAAAGTTATTGTTGAGTGGTGCCGCGCTCACGATGATTTGCCCACCGGTGCCCGCGCATGTGTTTGCCACGGAATTCCGCGAGGACCGGTCCAATGACGCCCTTCTGTTCTTCGGTGAGCGATGCGTAGAACGGCTTGAACGCGACGGCGAACGATTTTGCGCGGTCGGCACGCTTGGTCATGCGATCGCTCGCCTGATCGAGCAGATCGGGTAGCGCTGCGCGTGGTGCCGTGGTCTGGCGATCCGCAGTGCGCTTTTGCATTGCAGCGAGGCGTTCTGTCTGGGTGGCGCGAATATGGGCTTCGACGGGTGCCCACAGTTTCATTTGTGCTTCATTGAGCTTCAGTGCAGTCATGGCCATCGCAAACTTGCCATCCTGCATGCGCTGAATGGTTTCCGGTGATGGACGGCCGCGTTGATTTGGCGGCGCCGATTGAGCCAGCACCAACGTCGAGCCAAGCGATGCTGCGCACAGCACCGGCAGAACAACGGCCTTGAACAAAGTCATGTGCGTTCTCCAAGTTCGTGAGGCGAGATCGCCCTGCGAATACGAACTCAACGAGACGGCAAACATTTTTCCGTTGACGGCGCAAACGACATTGCCGCGATTTAATCTCGACGTTGATCAACCGCGCTCGCGTGGATCGAAGGCGTCGCGCAGGCCGTCTCCCAGCAGGTTGAACGACAGCACTGTCAGGAAGATTGCAAATCCCGGCCACACCGACATCCACGGTGCACTCGTGAGGAAGCGCTGTGCGGAGTTGAGCATCGAGCCCCACGATGGCGACGGCGGTTGCTGGCCGAGCCCCAGAAACGACAGGCTGGCTTCCGCGATGACTGCGGTGGCGATCGTCAGCGTCATCTGCACCAAAAGCTGCGGCATCACGTTGGGCAGGATATGCTTGACCGCGATCCGCCAACGCGGATTGCCGATGGCGCGCGCGCTTTCGACGTAGTCTTCCACTTTGATGGCCATCACCTGCCCCCGCGTAAGCCGCACGAAGATCGGTGTCGCAGTGATGCCGATGGCGATCATGGCGTTGCTCAGGCTCGGTCCGAGAAACGCCGCCAGGGCAATAGCAAGAATGAGGAAGGGGCAGGCCAGCATGGCATCCGTGATGCGCGACAGTACTGCGTCCAGCCAACGCGGTCCGTAGCCCGCCATCATGCCGACCGGCACGCCCAAAGCGATCGCGATGCCGACGGAAATGACGCCCGCCGCCAGCGAAGCGCGTGTGCCGTAGATGACGCGGGAGAGCAGATCGCGGCCGACTTCATCGGTACCGAACCAATGGGCGAGCGATGGCGCTTTGCGAACGAGGCTCCAGCTTTGCTTGATGGGATCGTCGGGCGCAACGAACGGCGCGAACACCGCGAGCAGGATCAACGCGACGATCACCACGAGACCAAACATGGCACCCCGACGTTTGCGCAGCCGCCGCCAAGCGCGCCGCGCGGGCGTTTCTACGCCGGCTGCCAGACTCGCCGCGTTGTCGGCGTCGGCGGCAGCAGTCGATTGCACAGTTGCCTGAGGGACGACGGTGCTCATCAGGCCCTGAGCCTCGGATTGAGAAGGATGTAGCCGATATCGGCCAGCAGATTGAGCAGAATATAAGTTGCCGACGTGATCAGCACCACGCCCTGCACCACAGCATAGTCGCGATTGAAAACTGCATCGACGATGAGCTTGCCAAAGCCCGGAATGGTGAAAATCTGCTCTGTCAAAACGGCGCCCGACAAAAGAGTGCCGAACTCCAAGGCACCCAACGTGAGCACCGGCGTTAGCGCGTTCCGCATGGCATGCTTGATGACGACCGTGCCCTCCAACAGTCCCTTTGCGCGCGCGGTCCGCACATAATCCGACGACAGCGCTTGCAGCATGGCCGCACGCGTGTGTCGCATCAGCACGCCGGCGATGGAGTTACCCAGCACGAACGCGGGCATGATCGTCGTCTTCAGCGACTGCCAGGGATCGACGAATGGGCTCACATAGCCCGACGCGGGCAACCAGCCGAGATGCACCGAGAACAGGAAAATCATCATGATGCCGAGCCAGAAATTCGGCGTGGAGATGCCCCACAGAGAAACGATGTTGACGAGATAATCCCAGATCGAATCCTTTTTCACCGCCGAGATGACGCCTGCCGGAATTCCGATCAGCACCGCGATCAACATTGCCATGCTGGCCAGTTGCAGGGTTACGGGCAGCTTCTGCTGCACCAGCTCCGCGACGGGTTGCTTGAGCCGCATCGATTCCCCGAGATCACCGTGCACGACGCCGCCGATCCAATGCAGATACTGCGCGGGAATAGGCTGATCCAGCCGATACTGCCGACGGATCTGTTCGATGACTTCGGGATCGCGCTCCTCACCCGCCATGATCGTCGCGGGGTCGCCGGGCAGCAACTGTTGCAGCCCAAAAATCAGCATCGAAACGATGACGACGGTCGGGATGAGTTGCACCAACCGACGTATGATCTCCCTGAACATAGTGTAACGGACTTCCGGTTTGGTTCGTCTGTGCTTTGCGTCAGACGCTTAGCGCGCAGCACGTTCGCCACTGGAACGAACGTGCTGCAGCATCGCATGTCACCGCATCACGCGATCATTTCACTTTCACGCCGACGACGCGCACGAGGCCGTCGGGCATCTGAGTGAAGCCCTCCAGCCGGTCACGATGAGCGATGATCACTTTGCGATGATAGAGGTAGATCAGCGGTATATCGGTCGCCATTTGCTTTGCGGCAGTCAGATAAGCGGCCTTGCGATCCTTGATGTCATTCTTGGTGCGCGCGTCGGTCAGAGCGGCATCGACCGCTGGGTTGGAATAAGCTGAATAGTTGTTCGGCGCGCCTGTCTGGGCGAACGAGAAAATATTGCCGTCGGGATCGGTCCGGCCAGACCACGCCAGGATGTAGGCTTGAAATTTCCCGGCTTCGGCTTCCTTGAGCGACGTTGCAAACTCCGTGACGCGGATCTTCACGTCGAACCCGGCCTCAGCCGTCATCGACTGCATGACTTCCGCGATCTGCCGCGTTTCCGGGTTGTTCGGCACCATGAGGTCGACGGTGACAGGCATTTTGACGCCCGCATCCGCCATCAATTTCTTGGCCTTGGCGAGATCGCGCTTCGGCACCGGCAGGCTTTCCTGATAGTAAGCGCTCTGTGGGCTGACCCATTGATTGCCCGGCAGGAACTCTCCGTTGAACACCACTTGATTGAGCGCCTCGCGATCGATCGCCGCCTCGAATGCCTGCCTGACGCGCGGGTCGGAACCGAGCGGGCCTTTGGCATCATCGCCCTTGCCGACGTTGATCGTCAGGCCCTGATAGCCGAGTTCGATTGCGGTGACCACTTTGAGCCCGGCGCTTGCGCGCATGTCCTTCAAGTCGGTCGCCAGTGGCCGCTCGATGAGATCGAGTTGACCGGCTTTGAGATTGGCCAACCGGACAGTCGAATCGACGATCGGCACGTAGGTGATCCGATCGATGAACACGTTCGCCTTGTTCCAGTAATCGGCAAACTTCTCGACCACGATGCGATCTTGCTGCACGCGTTCGATGAACTTGTATGGCCCGGCACATACGGGCTTCAGGCCGAACTTGTCGCCCGCTTCCTTGGCGGCTTTCGGCGACATCATCATACCCGCTCGATCAGTCAACTGCGCGATGAGCGGCGAAAACGGTGTCTTCATCGCCAGCTTCAGTGTCAGCGGATCGACGACTTCGACTTTGTCGATCTGACTCAATTCCGAACGGCGGAACGACCCCTGCATGGTCAGATGCCGTTCGATCGAAAATTTTGCCGCCTCCGCATCCATCGCTTCACCGTCGTGGAATTTGACGTTGGGCCGGAGTTTGATGGTGACCGTTTTGCCGTCGGCCGACGTCTCGTGCGAAAGTGCGAGTTGCGGCACGACATTCAGCTTGTCGTCGATGTCGAAGAGCTTGTCGCAGATCGAGGCGAAGACGATGCGCCCGACGTAGGTGCGTGCCAGCGTGGGATCGAGGACGTCGGGATCTTCGGCAAGGCCAATGCGGATTGCGCTCTGGGCATAAGCGCCGAGCGCCAACAGCGGCAGCGTGAGGGAGGCCAGCAACAGCGTGCGCCTCGAACGGGACTTGATCATCATGGTGTTCCTCTCGTGTTGAGCGATGCCGTTGTATCCGGCGCATGTGCGGCAGTCGTAGATGTGAACGGCGTCGCGGGATCGAAAGCGGCGATCAACTGGTCGAGCCGGTGGTCGTGTCCACCCTCGCGCGGCACCACGTCGGCGCCTGAACCGATCGTATCGGCGAAATGACATGCCACCGCGTGTGGATCGCCGGAAAGCTTGGGAACTTCGCGCGAGCAGAGCGCTTGTGCGAACGGGCAGCGCCGATGCAGATGACACCCACTTGGCGGATCGATAGGGCTCGGCACATCGCCCGACAGCAGGATACGCTGACGGTTTTGTTTGGGCGCCGCAATCGGAATCGCCGACAGCAGCGCACGCGTATACGGATGCCGGGGTGCGGCAAAGATCGCGTCGGCAGGCCCACGTTCGACGATACGGCCGAGGTACATCACCGCGACCTCGTCGGCGATGTGCTTCACGACCGCGAGATCGTGACTGATGAACACCAACGCCAGCCCCAGTTCGCGTTGCAGATCCCGCAGCAGATTGAGGATCTGCGCGCGGATCGACACGTCGAGAGCCGAAACAGGTTCGTCGCAGACGATCAGCTTCGGACCACCCGCCAGCGCGCGCGCAATGACGATGCGCTGGCGTTGACCACCGGAGAATTCGTGCGGATAGCGCTGCCGATGCTCCGGCCGCAACCCAACTTGGCGCAACAATTCAGCCACCCGCTCGCGGCGTTGCGCTGCCGGCACCAGCTTATGGAGGACAAGCGGTTCAGCGATCGTGTCGCCGACCGTCATGCGCGGATTGAGTGAGGCGAACGGATCTTGGAAAATCAACTGCGCATGACGCCGGACACGCCGCATTTCGCGCTCGGGAAGTCGGAGCAGATCGTGGCCGTCGAAATGGACGGAACCAGATGTCGGTTCGATCAGGCGCAGCAGCAGGCGGCCGAGCGTCGATTTCCCGCAACCGGATTCCCCAACCAGCGCCAGCGTCCGGCCGACGTCGACTTGCAGATCGACGCCGTCGACCGCTTTCACCATCGCCTTCGGCGTGCCGAAGATGGAGCGCCGCGCGACGAAGTGCTTCGACACTCCCCTGGCGTCGAGCAGAGGCCGTGTAGCGCCGAGGGGAACGGCAGGTCCAGCGTCGCTCATGATGCGAGCCTTTCCAGCGGTGCTCGCCGGCAACGCGAAAATCGGCCCGGCGACACTTCCGCCAGCGGTGGCGTAGCCGTCAGACACGCCGGCTCCACGAACGGACAGCGGGCGGCGAAGCGGCAACCATCGGGCGGCGACGCCATGTTGGGCACGCTGCCGGCGATGGCTGCGAGCCGCTCCTTGCGCGTATCCAGGCGCGGCACCGATCCCATCAGCCCGATGGTGTAGGGATGCTGCGGAAAGCGGAACAGCTGATCGACCGGCGCACGCTCCACCACCTGTCCGGCATACATGACCAGCACGGTATCGCACACCTCGGCGACGACACCGAGATCGTGCGTGATGAGAACGACTGCAGCGCCGGTTTCTTCGCGCAGCGTGCGCAGCAGCGCGAGGATCTGCGCCTGGATCGTCACGTCGAGTGCCGTGGTGGGCTCGTCGGCGATGATCAGCTTCGGATCGCAGGCGAGCGCCATGGCGATCATGGCGCGTTGACGCATGCCGCCGGAAAAACGATGCGGATACTCGGCAGCGCGTGCCTCAGGCTCAGGAATGCCCACACGACGCAGCATTTCGACGGCGCGGGTGCGCCCCTGTTCGGCGTTTGCGCCGCGATGGCGCACCACGGCCTCCGCAATCTGCGCGCCGATGGTGTGGGACGGATTGAGCGACGTCATCGGCTCTTGAAATATCATCGCCATTTGATTGCCGCGCAGATCCCGTAAAGTGCGGTCAGGCACTGCGATCAGATCGATGCCGTTGAAAGCGATGCGCCCGCTCCGCGTCACGCCGTCGGTCGCAAGCAACCCCATGATCGACAACGCCGTGACGCTTTTACCGCAACCGCTTTCACCGACGATCCCGAGCGTTTCTCCAGCCATCACCTCGAAGCCGACACCGTCGACGGCCACCACTTCGCCCCCGGTCGAGACCGAGAACGCAACGCGCAGATCCTCCACAGACAGCAACGGCGTTCTCGCTGCGGCAGGCGTCATGGGCCCTCGCGCCCGGCGGCAATCGACTGCGCGATCTGCCGCTCGATTTCAGCGCGATCGGCAACGCCGAACGGATGGGCATGGCTCGGCATAAACTTACGGTAGTGCAGAAAGCGCTGGTGGGCTACCGTCTCCAAGCGCTGCAGTTCGGTGAGAGGATCATGGTGATCGTCGACACGAATGTCGAACAGCGAGTAATCCTCGTGGTCGTGGATGAGCATGGCAGCGGACTGCTTGCCTCGCTTGTCGCCGCCGGCAGCCTCCCCCGCTCGCAGGGCCATCATGAAGCGCTTGCTCAAAGGTTGCCCGGCGCTGGCCTCGAACACGCGTGCGGTTTCCTCGATCACTTGCGGGCCCGCCAACATGTTGCCCGCGACCGAAAAGCGATCGCGCACCAGATGCCCGCACCAGGATACGCACTCGGCGCCGGTGTAGGCAGCGATCCGCCCTCCACTGTCCATGACATGCAGTTGACGGTTGGCGCGTCCCTCGTCGGCGGTCGTCAGGATGCGGACGACGTCATCGGCAGTGGCGCCGGCGCGCAGCAAGCTCAGGCCGCGCGCACCGAAGTACGGATTGGTGAAGGCCTGGCTCGCCACTGCGCCGACGCCGGTGGCAATCGATGGCACGCGGGCCCCGACGGCAAACGCGCATGTCGCGACCGCGATTCCTAGTTGCCCGTTCGCCTCGTCGCGCGCGACGATCGACCACGTCATTATCTTTCTCCGCTGTGTATCGTCGCTCGCCGCCACGCAAGAGCGCGCGGGCCAAGTCCCGCTGGCGATCCTATCGACGCGCTTCGGTCAGTCAATGAGTGCCACGACACTCGTCCTGCCCGTTCGGCAGGCAACAGAGCAAACTATCGTGGCAGCCGTCACGATTTGTCTCGCGGCTTGTCAGGCTGCCGTCCGCGGGGCGCGTAGCCGCCGGGTTGTGGCCCACCCAACGGCGTCGGCTTCGCAGGCGCCGGACGACGCTTCACGCCATCGTCTTTCTGCGCATGCCGTCCGCTATCGAGCAGTTCGAGCATGTAGTCGTGATAGCTGAGACCGGCCGCCTCAGCGCGCGCCATGCGAAACTTCAGGACCGCCATCGACGGCGTTTTCCACGCCTCGTTGTAGGCTTTGGTCCAGCAATATTTGCGCCAGAGATAGCCCGGACCTTCGTCGAGCGGGGGGCCGCCGTTGTGGCCGACTTGGGCGACGTCGCCGATACCCCAGGTAAGGATCGGTTCGGGCGGCATGACTTGACCGTTGCGTCTGATGCGGGCTGCGCGGTCTCGGTCGTAACGGTCACCCATGGCTCAGTCCGGTCGTGGTTGGTGCTCGCAGCTTACCGCGGAAATGTTGCGTTGCGAAGGGCAGCCGTTGCACTTTCCCCCGCACCTTCGAACGATCGTCACGCGCGCACCCTGATAGCGAAGCACGGCACGCAATTCGGCATCGTCACCGCACTCGGTTTTGAAACTGCAAATCCGAAAATAAATTCGCCGGGTTCGGAGTGCGGTCGAGCCGCGAAATTTTCTGATGTGGTGTGCGGCATCTCGCACTCCGCCTGCTGGGCTTGTCCACCGTCC
>JANLYD010000355.1:0-16674 GCA_031365465.1 Hyphomicrobiaceae bacterium | reverse complement strand
CCATCGCTTCGTCGAGCCGGCAGGTGTTTGCCATTGACCGTCTCAGGCCTGACCTTCGGTATCGAAGGCCGCCGCAGCCATCGCGGTGCGCGCATCTTTTCCAGCCCACACGACGAATTGGAACGACTGGTAATAGCGCTCACAGGCCTCCAGCGCCGCGCGCAGCATCGCCTCGCATTGGCCCGGCGTCGCCAGCGAATTGTTGAGCATCAACCCATGCCGGAACATGATCAGCCCCTCATGCGTCCACAGGTCGAAATGGCCGAGCCAGAGTTGCTCGTTGATCTGCGCCACCAGCTTGTAGACTTCCGGCAGCCGCGCATCGGGAATTTTGAATTCGAATGCGCAGGCAAGGTGCAGGCTTTCCAGATCGTCGCGCCAGTTGAGCGACACATGATAGTCGGCCCAACTGCCAGCCACCACCAATGTAAGCTCGTCGGTGCCGGTGCGATCCGTCGCCCAGTCGTGTCCGGCAGCGATCTGTTCCAAAAGATCGACGGGATTGCTGCGCTCGTATCCAATGTCGGCAATGGCCATCAAGGTCCCCGTCTGTCGGCGTCGAGGTAGCGAAGCACCCCGGCGAATCTCATTCATTGAAGTAGCCGCCGCATCGTCGGTGAAGCAAGCTGCCCTCACCCTTGTCCACGGCCAAAAGGGCCACTCCGTGGCAACCATTGAGCTAAATCATGGACTTGCCTCAGGCCTGTGGATGACTTCGGGCTGATCCTGTGGAGATGTCGGATTTCCGGCCTGCGCAACGTTTTTGCGCTTGCGGGACCACGAAGCACCCCCATTTGACGCGTGGGATGCGACGCGACAACGTGGCTGAATTCCGAAAGCGACAGGGATGACGGACTTATGAGCGACGCTGAAACGGCTTTGATCGGTCAACGCATCGATAAATGGCTTTGGTTCGCGCGCGTATTGAAGTCCCGAACGTCGGCTGCTGAGTTGGTCACCGAAGGCAAAGTGCGGCTCAACCGGATACGCGTGGAGAAGCCGAGCCAGCAGGTCAAACCCGGCGATGTTCTGACGATCGCGCTGGGCACCCGCGTGCGCATCCTCGAAGTGAAAGCACCGGGCGTTCGGCGCGGTCCCGCAACCGAAGCACAGACACTCTATGTCGATCTCACGCCACCTCCGACGCCTCGCGATCCAGCAACGATCGTGCCGATGGCTAACGGCCGCGACGCTGGCAGCGGCCGGCCAACCAAACGCGAGCGCCGTCTGACCGACAAACTTCAAGATGGCGATTAGGCCTGCGTGTCCGGTGCCTGGCGTTCGGACCCGAAATTTAATTTCGTCGCAGATCAAACCGGCGACCGCGAAAGTTTGCACCACCGCGTCCGCTCGCGCTATGACTGCGCGCGTGTTCCACCAACCCCCACGGAGTGCCCCTATGACCCTCAAGGTCGGCGACAAACTGCCCGAAGCGACGTTCAACGTCATGACCGCCGATGGGCCGAAGCCCATGACCACGGCTGAATTGTGCGGCGGCAAGAAAGTTGCGCTTTTCGCAGTTCCCGGTGCCTATACGCCGACCTGTCACAAATCTCACATGCCGGGTTTCGTCGAGCGCGCTGCCGAACTCAAAGCCAAGGGCTTCGACACCATCGCGTGCACATCTACCAACGACATTTTTGTTCTGACCAAGTGGGCCGAAGATACCGGTGCAACCGGCAAGATCGTGATGCTGGCTGATGGCAGCGCCGACTTCGCGAAAAAGGCCGGCCTCGAGATGGATTTGTCCGCGCGCGGCATGGGCATGAGATCGAAGCGATATGCGATGGCGATCGAAGATGGCGTCGTCAAAGTCCTCAATATCGAAGACACCCCTGGCACGGCCGACAAGTCCAGCGCCGAAACGCTCTGTTCCAACATCGATCGGTCGCTTTGATCCTTTTGCCACAATCGTAAGTTATTCCTCTGCGCCGGGTACACTCGGTGCAGAGGACGGACTATGTTGGCTTGCGCAGACGTGGACGTACTCTCGGCAGTCGCTGTCACAAACAGCACTTAGGAGTTCGCAATGGCCAGCATCTACTCAGTCGATCGAGGCTCGGACTGTGCTCGTCGCGGCTCGCCCTCCCTCCTCGGTCGCGTCGCCGCGATCGTTGTCATTGCCGCCGCCTCTGTCGGGATGGAAACGACCCTGGCTAACGCTCAGGCATCGGCACCACCGTCGAATGCCGTACCGCCGACCGCATTGACCGTCGTCACCCCGCACGCCCCCCCCGCCCGCCAGATCGAGCCGATGGTTGCGCCGGTGCGCCGTTGGACCCCGAATGCGGCTCCTGCAACGGTGGCTAAGGCAACTGTGCCGACGCCGAAGTCAGCCCCGGCGACGCCGCCGGCTGCGTCCCTTGCAGCAGTGCCCGCATCGCCTCTACCTGCCACAGCATTGCCAGCAGCGGCTCCCGCCCGGATGCCCTCGGCGGTGGCAGCCAAGCCGGCGACCAAGAACAAACAGCAGAAATTCGTCGCCTACACCTGCAAGCAAGGGCAAGATTATTCGCTCGAGCGTAAAGCCTGTGTGACGCAGGGGACCAAAGTCTCGTCCGCGCCGGCGCGCCGCGCCCCGAAGGTGGCCAGCAAGGTCACATTGGACGCCTCCAGCAGGTCAGCGCTCGGTGCCAAACCACGACGCTGACCGTTGTCGTTTTGCGATGACGAACTCGGTCTTGCGCTGGGGTTGCCGATGGCATGTATGATGACATGCAATCGAGACCGAACCCTCGCCAACCTAGGACTGCCGATGTCAGCCATATCAGCCGTCACCATTGTCGAAGTCGGCCCGCGGGACGGCTTGCAGATCCTGAAATCCGTTATGCCGACCGAGCATAAGAAGCGGTGGATCGCCACCGCTGCCTCAGCCGGCATTCGAGAAATCGAAGTGTGCTCGTTCGTACCCGCGGCCGTCGTTCCAGGTATGGCTGATGCCGAAGAGATCGTCCGCTATGCCCGCACCATTCCCGGCCTGACCACAGCCGCTCTCGCGCCCAACGCAAAAGGGGCGCAGGCAGCATTCATGGCCGGAGCGCAGCGGGTGGCCATGCCGATATCCGTCAGCGCCGCGCATAACCTCGCCAACATCCGCAAGACTCACGATCAATCCATCGACGAGTTGCGCCGCGTCGTAGATATGCGGTCGACACATCCCGCAGCCAAGATCGAGATCGGCCTGTCGACGGCATTCGGATGTTCGATTGCGGGTGCTGTGCCGTTGGCCGACGTGTTGAAACTCGCAGAGCGCTGTCTTACAGCCGGCGCCGATCGCGTGACACCAGCCGATACGATCGGCATCGGCAATCCCTTGCAGGTCAAGCGCATGTATGCGGCTCTTTTCGACGCATTCGGCAAATCCAGCATCGGCGGCAGTCATTTCCACGACACGCGCGGGCAAGGCATCGCCAACGCGCTCGCAGCGCTCGAAGCCGGCGTGACCAGCTTCGATGCGTCTCTCGCAGGGCTGGGCGGTTGCCCGTTCGCGCCCGGGGCATCGGGCAATGTGTGCACGGAGGATCTGGTTTGGATTCTTGAGGAAATGGGCGTCTCTACCGGCATCGACGTGGCGAAACTACTGAGTTGCCGCACGATTCTCTCGGATGCGATGCCGAACGAAAAGCTCTCGGGACATCTTGCCGAAGCAGGTTTGGCGCGCATTCAGAACGGCGGCCGCGTCGCCTCGGCGCGTTGAACGCGGACGGAACAATTGGCCGCTCTCTGACGTTTTAGGTCCAGTGATAATTGGATGGCGGTGCACCGAATGACCCGATCGAACATGCCGCTCATCCTGGTGGCGGGCGCGGCCGCAGTGGCTGCAGTTGCGGGGCTCGCCATGAGTGGCGGCGGTGGTCGCTCCGAGCTACCCGTGTTGGCGCAGACCACAGCGCCAGTTCCCAAGATTGGTGACATGCCCAGCACATCACCGCCGAAAATGGACGCGTCGCCGACGACACCGAGTGGCACGGTGTCACAAGGCCCGGCAGAAACCGGCCCGCACGGTCAGGTCGACATCACCAAACCGATGCCGGGCGTGCCGGCGACGTCACCGCGGGTCGCGCCCGATCAGAACGTGCAACCGCCGGGCCAGCCACCCGCGCAGCCGAAATGATCAGACGTTAGACTGCGACGCCGAGCATCAGCCCCATCGACTGCACCGCAGCGCCAGACGCCCCCTTGCCGAGGTTGTCGAGCTTGGCGACCAGCACGGCTTGTCCGAGTGCGTCTGAGCCATAGACGCGCAATTCCATTTTGTCCGTACCGTTGAGGCTTTCCGGCTCGATCCGGCCGGACGCAGAAACCGCGTCGTCGGCATCCACGACTTTCACCAGCCTAGCGCCGGCATAGTGTCGCGCAAGCGCCGCGCGCAAATCTGCAATCTTCGGCGCATTCGGCAGTGCAGCCAGATGCAACGGCACCGACACCAGCATGCCCTGCCGGTAATTGCCGACGCTTGGAATAAAGATCGGCCGCCGGCTCAACTGACTGTAAAGCTGCAGCTCCGGCAGATGCTTGTGCGCCAAACCCAGCCCATACATTTCAAATGCCGGCGCTTTCCCCGCTTCATGCGCTTCGATCATCGACTTTCCGCCGCCCGAGTACCCGGACACTGCGTTGACCGAAATCGCATGATCGCTCGAAATGAGACCCGCTTCGATCAGCGGGCGGAGCAGTGCGATGGCACCAGTCGGATAACAGCCGGGATTTGATACCCGCTTGGCGGCGGCAACTTTCGCGGCATGACCTGTTGTCAGCTCCGGGAATCCATAGACCCACGCGGGATCGACGCGATGCGCGGTGGACGCGTCGATGATGCGCGGCGCATCTGAGCCGAGCGCATCGGCCAGCTTGACGGCTTCCTTCGCCGCTTCGTCCGGCAGACACAGCACCACCAGATCCACCTCGCGCATCAGCGCCTGGCGGGCGGCAGGATCTTTCCGCTTGTCGGCCGCGATGCTTTTGACGGCGACGGTCCTGATGTCAGCCAAACGCTCACGAATTTCGATGCCTGTCGTGCCGGCCTCTCCATCGATGAAGATGCTCGGAATCTTCGTTGTCGCCGCCTTGGTCATGGTCGTGTCTCGTCGAATAGAAATGGGCCTCAAAACAAAAAAGCCGCGCTGAGGGCGCGGCTTGCGGACGGTCACATCGGACAAACGTCATCGCACCCGCTGCAAGCGTGCAAGACGACGTCGGATCATTAAATTGATGCTCATACCCTGCCTATGCAGCCGCCGGCCCGCTTCTGTCAAGCTCAATAGCCACCTCATCTGAACCGGGCAGGCGTCTTGCGCTGGAACCGCCCTTCGGCCAAACCTGTTGTACGAGGTCGCCTGAGCCGGTACGGTCGTCTGCGGTCCGACACACCGGAACTCCGAATTCAACGCCCCCGACATTCGGCCCAACAATCATTCGATGGAGACAACCATGTCGCAATTCAAATTGCCTGATCTGCCATACGCGTATGACGCGCTGGCACCCTATATGTCCGCCGAGACGTTGCAGTTCCACCACGACAAGCACCACCTTGCCTATGTCGACAACGGCAATAAGTTTGCCGGCGAGGGCACCAAATACGCCGGCAAAAGCATCGAGGCGATTTGCGTCGAAGCGTTCAATGCCAAGGATGCCCCGGTCGTCAACAATATCGGTCAGCACTACAATCACATGCACTTCTGGCAGTGGATGAAAAAGGGCGGCGGCGGCAAGAAAATGCCGGGTCGGATTGAAAAGCTGGTCGAAGCAGCGGGTGGCTACGACAAAGTCCGCACCGACTTCATCGCGGCCGGCGTGGGTCAATTCGGATCTGGCTGGGCGTGGCTTGCACTCAAGGGCGACAAGCTCGAAATCATGAAAACGCCGAACGGCGAAAACCCGCTGATGCACGGCGCCAAGCCATTGCTCGGCGTCGATGTCTGGGAACACAGCTATTACATCGACTATCGCAACGCCCGCGCAAAATATCTCGAAGCCTTCGTCGACAATCTCGTCAACTGGGAGCATGTCGAGATGATGCTCGACGCCAAGACAGCGTGACATCAGCCATTTTCGCTGGCCGAACTTAACACTAAATGAGGGGCTGCGTTGAACGAGCGCGGCCCCTTAGTCACGCTTGAAGCACATCTCAACTCTGGGACCCCGGACGTTGGAACCCACCCTCGCTCTGATCGTGTCTGAGGTTCTATGGCTGTGATACCCATCTCCTGTTTCATCATTGCCAAAAACGAGGCAGATCGTATCGGGCGCACAATCGCATCGGTGAGCGGATTGGTGTCGGAAATTGTCGTCGTCGACAGCGGGTCGACAGACGGCACGCAAGCTGTCGCCGAAGCCGCCGGTGCCCGTGTCGTGTTCAATGCCTGGCCGGGCTTTGGGCAGCAGAAGCGGTTCGCCGAAACCCAATGCACGCACGAGTGGCTGCTCAACCTGGATGCGGACGAGGTCGTCTCATCGCAGCTGGCTGATGAAATCCGGGTATTGTTTTCGACACGCGAACCTGCTGTCGCCGCCTTTTGGCTCGACGATCAAATCGTCTATCCCGGCCGCACTTTGCCGCGCCCGTTTGCGCGCGATCATCGGTTCGCTCGGCTCTACGATCGCAGGCGCGTCCGGTTTGCCGACAGCACTCTCTTCGACAACGTAGCCGTTGGATCGGCGCCGACCGCCGGTCTGAAGAACCCGCTATATCACTTCACCGTCCGCTCGCTCGACGACTTGATCGCAAAATGCGATGAGCGCGCGCGCTACAACGCCACCCATGCCAAGCGCAAACGGTCCGGCGTGCTGGCGGTACGTCTGATAACCGAGTTTCCGCTGTCATTTTTCAAATACTATCTGTGGCGGACGCACATTTTCGGCGGATTGATCGGCTTTCAATACGCAATGATCATGGCGTTCTATCGCTTCGTCCGCATCGTGCGCATGTCTTCGGGCTCGGCCTCACCCGCCGCCGAAATGAATGCGACGCGCTCGGAACCACTTAAAAAGGTTCCTTTCGAAACCCCGCATAATACAGACGTTTCTTCACGGCCCTGAGCATCTTTTGCACCCGGGACTTTGGCCGCGCCGGCATTGTTGGATCAACTACGTTGCGGCCTTGCCCGATGTGCCGCGCCACACCCGGAAGCAGAAACGCTTGCCTCAGGCCATCTTTTTTCATCACCCCCGACATCTGGTCGGGCTGCACGCGCGTGAAGGGCGCATAAGTGTGATAGGTCGATAGTGCCATTAATCCAGGATTGGGTGACCAGGCATAAAATTCCGGATGTGCACTCGTTTGCATGATGCGAAAATCGTGTCCTTGGAATGTCGTCAAGTCCGAGCGCGTACGGTGTTTCGGTTTGATTTCGTCGATTGCCCGCACGCACACTTGCGCCACGTCCGCACGCGCGCCCAACAAGGCGATGGCCGTCCCCCACTCCACCGGCCCATCGAAAATCCAGTCGTCTTCCAGATGAAACACGAACGGCGTCTCCACCTGCGAATACAGCCGGTCGATCGATCCCATGATGCCCAGACGCTTGGGCCCAGACAGCACCGTCGCCTCTGGATAGCTGCGTTGCACCGTCGCGATCACGGCAGCGTCAGTGGTATCCTCGGAAATGAGAAAGCGACCGCCTGGATTGAACGTCCGGAAGGTTCGTATTGTCTCGGCCAGCAGGTCCAGCCGCCCGCAACTGGTCACGCAAACCGTAACGCTATCGGGAATTGGCAAGATGCGCGGCGTGTTGGAACCCATGGCAAGCTATCCAAATCTGAAGCCATCGCCGACGCCGGCGACACGCGGGTGCATGTTCGATTTCGCACCCTCGCGCAATTGTTTGTTTACCACTCGCGCCTAGTCTCAAACACACTGTCGACGCAAACGCCGACTACCTCCGACACTGGGATGGGGTTCAGCGTTTCCGGCAAATCAAGTTCGAATCTGTGTTTTGTTCGAGTGGAAGGGCATGTGATGCCACGTGGTTTTGGTTCGAGTTTGGCGCGCTTCGGCGTCATTGCGGGTATCGGCGTGGTCTGCGTGTCGCCGCTTCCGGCCAAAGCAGCTGAAAGCTGGCCGACCGCCGTCAACGCCACTTACGACGTCAATTTCAATGGTTTGAACGTCGGTACCTACGATTTCAGTTCAACTCGCGAAGGCCATAACTACAAGCTGAACAGCAATGCGCAGCTCTCGCTGTTGCTCGGCGCATTGCGCTGGAGTGGTGCCACCGAAGCCAGCGGGCACATTGCCGGTGACGTCGCAAAGCCTGCTAAATTCGGCTTCGAATTCAAAGCGCAGTCGAAGGCCGGATCGACGCAGATGAGCTTTACCGACGACACCGTAACGCAGGTTCTGCACAACCCGCAGCCCAAGATCAAAGAAGGCGTCATTCCCGTTCAGACGCAGCATTTGAAGGGCGTATTCGATCCCTTGACGGCAGTCATGGCCATGACCCACGGCAATGTCGGCAATCCCTGTTCGCGCCGCATTCCCATCTATGACGGCACTCAGCGGTTCGATATCGTTTTGTCGCCCAAAGGCCAGGTGCCGATGCAGGAGGGACGATCCAACGGTCAGTCCAGCCCCGGTTATGCCTGCCGCGTCAAATACATTCCAATCGCCGGCTACAAGCCTGATGACGGCACGAAATATCTCGCGCAAAACAATGACATAGAAATCGTCTTGCGTCCGCTCCCGTCGGCGAACACCTTCGTCCCCTACCGTGTCACGATCCCGACCATTGCCGGCAACGCGACGCTGGTTGCCCGTCGCGTCAATGTCGTCATCAACGGCCAGCAGCAGATCGCTGTCGCGCAGTGACGCTGGTCGAGCGAGGGACCCGCGTTGGCGAGCAGACCTTTGTTTTTGCGAACGCTCCTTGATCTTCGCCCCCCTCAATGCGATGGCTCTGCGGCGCCCACCGACGGGCCGCGTTTGAGACGATGATATGAGCCTTGATTCTGCTGCCCGCATCCGCAACGTCACCGCGGTTCTCGGCCCCACAAACACCGGCAAAACGCATCTCGCCATCGAGCGGATGCTGGGTCACAACACCGGTCTCATCGGCTTGCCGTTGCGTCTACTGGCCCGCGAGGTTTACGACCGCGTCGTCGCCAAGGCTGGCGTCGCCAATGTCGCCCTCATTACCGGCGAAGAAAAAATCAAACCGGATAACGCGCGTTATTGGGTTTGCACCGTCGAAGCAATGCCGCGCGACATCGACGTCGATTTTCTCGCCATCGATGAGATCCAACTCGCAGCCGACCCCGATCGCGGCCACGTCTTCACCGACCGTCTGCTCAACGCGCGTGGCAAGCTCGAAACCTTGATGCTCGGCGCGGGCACGATGCGCGACGCCATCGCCGACCTCATCCCCGGCGCAAACTTCATCTCGCGTCCGCGCTTGTCGAAACTGACCTATGCCGGCGAGAAAAAGATCACACGTCTGCCGCCCCGCTCCGCAATCGTCGCCTTCTCCGCCGCTGAAGTCTATGAACTCGCCGAACTGATCCGCCGTCAACGCGGCGGTGCGGCCGTGGTCATCGGCGCACTCAGTCCGCGCACGCGCAATGCTCAGGTGGCCTTGTTCCAGAACGGCGACGTCGATTTTCTGGTCGCCACCGATGCCATCGGCATGGGGCTCAATCTCAACGTCGATCACGTCGCTCTCGCCGCGACGCGCAAGTTCGATGGTCAGGTCAACCGCGATTTGACGCCTGCTGAATTAGCTCAAGTCGCCGGCCGCGCTGGCCGCCATTTGAACGACGGCACGTTCGGCGTCACCAACGGCGTCGATGCGCTGACGCCCGACATGATCGAGCGTCTTGAAAATCATAATTTCGATCCGATCAAAACGCTGCAGTGGCGCGCGCGCGACCTGGATTTCAACTCGCTCGCCGGGCTGCGCGAAAGCCTCCGCCGCATGCCGCGCGAAACCGGCTTACAGCGCGCCCGCATGTCCGACGACGTCATCGCCCTTGAAGCATTGGGCGAGGACCCAGACATCGCGCGGCTCGCCTCCAATCGCGAGGCGGTGATGCAGTTGTGGGATGTATGTCAAGTCCCTGACTACCGTAAGATCTCGACCCAGAACCACGCCGAACTCATCGCCAATCTCTACAAGCACTTACGTGGACCCGGCCGCCGCATTCCTGAAGACTGGTTCAACGACCAAGTGGCCTTCGCCGATCGCACCGACGGCGACATCGATACGTTGTCGACCCGATTGGCCCATATCCGCACCTGGACCTTCGTTGCCAATCGCACCGAGTGGCTCGCCAAGCCGGCCGAGTGGCAGGAACGCACCCGCGCCATCGAGGACAAACTATCCGACGCGTTGCACGAGTGCTTGACGCAACGCTTCGTCGACAAGCGCACCAGCGCCCTTGTCAAAGGCCTGCGCGACAAAGACGAAATGAGCGCCGAGATCGCCGACGACGGCGCAATCAAGGTCGAAAATCATTACGTCGGCCGCCTCAAGGGCTTTTTGTTCATCCCGGAAACCCAGTCGGAGGATTTGCAAGGCAAGGCCACGCGATCAGCTGCCGCCCACGTGCTCAGCAAAGAATTGGCGATGCGCGCGCGCCGCGTTGCGTCCGCCAAGCCCGATGCGTTGAAGCTCAGCCGTAAAGGTGACATCATCTGGCGCGGCGACGTCATCGCCTCACTGACTGCGAGCGACGACCCGCTGAAGCCGAACATCGCGTTGCTGGCCGACGAACACCTGACCACCCAGGATCGCGATCGCGTCCTCGAACATCTGAACGGCTGGCTGGTCGCAATCATTGGCGAACGCCTCAAACCGCTCGTCGAACTCGCTAAGGCGGAAGACGTCACCGGCCTCGCTCGTGGCATCGCGTTCCGCATGGTCGAGAACTTCGGCGTCGTACGCCGTGAAACTGTCAACGAGGAACTCAAGGCGCTTGACCAGCCATCGCGCGCCCAGCTTCGCAAGTATGGCGTCCGCTTCGGCGCCTTCAATGTGTTCCTGCCGTTGCTGCTCAAGCCGGCCGCTGCAGAAACCGCACTCGTGCTGTGGAATTTGAAGCACGGCGCCGCCGCAAACATCCCACCAGCGCTACTGGAAACCGCGCCGAAGCCCGGATTGACGTCGATCCCCGCAGACCCGACGGTGGCCGACGCTTTCTATCGCACGCTCGGCTTCCACCCCTGCGGCCCGCGTGCCGTTCGTATCGACATGCTCGAGCGTTTGGCCGACCTCATTCGTCCGCTGATCGCTTGGCGCGCTCCTGACAGCAATCCCTCGGCAACGCCGCCGAAGGGCTCCACCGGCGCTGGTGCGTTTATCGTCACGCCGGAGATGATGTCGATACTCGGCTGCTCGGCCCTCGAACTTGGCAACGTTTTGCGCGCGCTGGGCTTCCGCTCCGAGCGACGCCCCGCACCTGCGCCCAAGCTGCAAGTTGCCGTCGTCACCGCCGACGCACCCGTAATCCTCGCGCTGCCCGATCCAGAGCCAGAAGCCGCGACGGAGGCGATCTCCGCACTCGAAACCGCACGTCTTGCCGCGACCGCAGGTGAAACGCCGGTTGAAATCCCCATGATCGACGTTTGGCGTCCTCGCCGTCGCTATGGCGAAGGTTCCGGCACGGAAGCGGGTCCCCGTCATGCTCGTGGCCCCGCCCGCGACGGTCGTGAGCCCCGCGCTCCCGGTGCAGAAGGCGCGAACGAACGCGGCGGCCGCAACCGTCATCGCGGCCCCCGCCGTGACTCGACTGGGCCAAATCCCACCGCTGCGCCGCCCGCGCTCAATCCCGACGGAACACCCGTTGCCGTCGCGCCGGCTGACGCAGCCGCGCCGCGCCGCGACGGCCGCCCGCCCTGGCGCGATCGCAACCGCTCCAGCGCAAGCGCACCTCGTGATGGGCAATCGGCACGTGATGGCGACAAAGCCGCTACCGGCGCGCCAACCGGCGAACGCAAATTCGGTGATCGTGGACCCCGTCGCGAAGGCGACACTGGACCCCGTCGCGAAGGCGACACTGGGCCGCGTCGCGAAGGCGACACTCAAACCCGTCGCGAAGGCGACAGAGGACCCCGTCGCGAAGGCGACAGAGGACCCCGTCGCGAAGGCGACAGGGGACCCCGCCGCGATGGCCCCCGCCGTGACGATCGCGACGGCGGCGGTCGCGGCCCGCAAACCTTCCGCGCAGCCCCACCGGCCAAGACCAAAGGCCCCGATCCCGATAGCCCCTTCGCCGCCTTGATGGCTCTCAAAGCCTCGCTCGAAAAAACCGACAAGACCTAGAGTGCTGCCGCGAGCATCCGACGGTCACAATGCACTGAAACTACGACGAGACGCCCGATCTGCTCTGTGAGCCCGCCGAGGCAATTCAGGAACGCAAACATGAGCGACGACGTGAAGGTCAAAGACAGCAACGGCGCTGTGTTGGGGGCAGGCGACAGCATCCAGGTCATCAAGGACCTGAAGGTGAAGGGCGCAGACACGCTGAAGCGCGGCACCGTCTTCAAGAACATCCGTCTGATCGAGGACGACGCGGAGAACATCGAAGCGGGCCAGGGCCGCAACACGGTCGTCCTGAAGACGATGTTCATCAAGAAGGTGACCTGAACGGTGCCGGCGGCCTGGCATGATATTCGCGGCGTGCTGCTCGACAAGGACGGCACGATCCTCGATTACAACGCCACATGGCTGCCGATAAATCGCGAGGTGGCGTTGGCAGCGGCTGGTGGCGATCAGGCGCTGTCCAATACGCTGCTACGGGCGGGCGGACATGATCCATTGACCGATCTGGTGCGGCCTGGATCGCCGCTGGCGGCGGCTGGCGCTGCGGGCATCGTCGCGTGTTTTTCCGAAGTGTTGGGTACCCGCACCCCGCCAGATTTGCTGACCACCGTGAATAGCCTGTTTGCCGAGGGCGGCGGCAAGCATGCAGTCCTGCTGGAGGGTGCAGCCGAAGCCATCGCGGCGCTGAAGGCACGCGGGCTTGTCGTGGGGCTGGCCACTAACGACAGCGAGGGCGGCATGCGGGCATCGCTCACGCGCGTTGGATTGATCGGAGCATTCGATTTTCTGGTGGCAGCCGATAGCGGATTTGGCGAAAAGCCGGGACCCGGCATGGCGCTGGCATTCGCTCGGGCGGTTGGCTTGGAGCCGCGCGTGCTGGCCGCCGTGGGCGATGCGGCCGGCGATCTGGAAATGGCTGATCGGGGTGGCTACGGGCTTAAGATCGCGGTGCTGTCGGGCACCAGCACCCGCGCCGACTTGGAACCGCTGGCCGACCTAGTCATCGGCAGCGTTCGGGATTTAACGGGGCTATGGGGTTAGGCGCGGGTCGCGGTCGCCCCGAGCGGCGTTTGCGTGGTCAAAATTGAGCGCTGGCAGGCATCTTACACATCGCCGCTAGGCACCTGGCCCATCGCGTCGAAAACCGCTCGAGCCGCAAAATCAAACGCGCAAAATGCAAATCGCCGATTTTACCGCTTCCGGGAGGGGGATGAGCGAGCTTGCACGCACGATCGATGAAAACACCAATTCGGCGTGCCGAGCCCGGCCATCTCAGCCCCCGTCTTCCCTGCAGGGCTTGCAACACGGAACCGAATTGCGCCAGCAGTCCCTGTTGTTGATCGTCACACTCCGGAGTTTCCAGCAACGAAAGCAGGTCGGCGACCAGCTGTCTTGGTACTGCATCCGGCCCGGTATTGAACAGCCGTCGCGTGCAGCGTCGTCAGCGGTCCGAAAGATGGCGCGGCCGTCGAAGGCGCCATCGAGCAGGAAAACCGAGCCGTGTGCAGCAAGCTCGGCATCGGCCCTGAGATCAGCCGGTTTGCTGCATGCGCCGCCGCACTGTCGGAGGTGCGGACAAACCACGCGCGCCGCAGAGAGCAATCGATCCTCTAGTCATAAAAGGAGTTGTAATGAACAATGGTAGCCGATATCTGAGCTGGAGCTGCCGCAGTGGGACTTGCAGTGGTATTGGGTGGTTCATTTGCACAAACAAAATCGCTAAAGCAGCAACTCGAGGGCGCCTGAACCCTCGCAAAAGCCTCGATACGAGCGCGGATGGGTAGGACAACGATGTTTGCCGGACCGGGCGTCCAAGGCTCGCTCATCCTTGATCCGGCCGAGTGTTTCTCGGTTTTCCTCGTTGCAGCAGATCGCACGAAAGGGGAGGGGCGGTGGGACGGCGTCGACCAACGTCTACGACAAGCATTGAACCAGCGCGAGGTATCGCGTAGCGCGCGCGGCTTTTAGAAATCGCCACACCGGGGAACGTCAATGAAGACCTCTTACAAGTTTGCACTCGCCGCCATCTCGACGTTCGTCGTCGGCGCAGCCGCGATGCAGGTACTCCAAGCTCAAACGAAGCCGAAGGCGTACTACGTCAGCGAAAGCGAAGTTCTCGATGTGGCCGCTAACGCCGCATTCGTGCCTATCGCGCGGGAAACGATGAAAGCTGGTGGCGGACGCGCGTTTCGAACAGGCGGCGGAAAGGTCGTCGGGCTCGAAGGTGCAGCGCCGACCCGCGTTGTCATTTTTGAATGGGAAAATCTCGAGCAAGCCGAAGCCTTTTTCAAATCGAAAAATTGGACCGACTTGAAAGCTCAGCGAGACAAGGGACAGAAGACCATTCGCAGCTACCTCGTCGAAGCGCTCAACTAAGCAGTAGCAACGGCTCGGAGCGGATCACCATGCCAGCTTACGTGATCTTTGACGTTGAAATCAGGGATGCCGCGAAATTCCAGGAGTTTATGACCGGCGTCAAACCCGCGATCGAAGCGGCTGGTGCGAAATATCTCGCGCGTGGTGGCGAACATAAAGTCCACGAGGGCGACTGGTCGCCGCGCCGCATCGTGCTGCTGGAGTTCCCGTCCATGGAGGCCTGGGACACCTTCTACAATGGCTCGATTTATCAGGGCCTGAAAGCCATTCGCGACGAATGCAGTTCGGCGCGCTTGGTCAGCGTCGTCGGACTTTAGGCAACTTGGTGGAGCTTCATGAAGCATCCCGGTAAAGCCGTGCATTTGGACGCAGCAAGTACGAAGAAGTTATCCTGCAAATCACCGGTATCGGTCCGGCCACATCGATTCCGGCTAAGCCCTGATTGCAATTTCCGTCGCCTCTTGTCCAACGCAGTTCGGAACGACGCCATGAGAATGAGTTCAACTCCCGCGATGGCCAAAATCGGGATCGGGTTTGTGGTCCTGCTGATGCACGGCCATGCGGCGCACTCCGTCGAACTGCAAGTCTTGAGCGTGCTGCCACTCAAGCCGTTCTTGGAGGAAGTCGGGCCTCGCTTCGAACGCGCGAGCGGCCACAGACTCACGATCAATTTCGATGTTTCCGCCGCATTGAAGCGGCAGATCGATGCCGGCGTGCAGTTCGACGTGGCGCTGCTTTTGCCACCAATCATCGACGAGCTCCTCACGCAAGGTAAAGTCGCCGCCGGGACGCGAACCGACGTGTCGCGCGCAGCGGTCGGTATCGCCGTTCGAAAGGGTGCGCCGAAACCCGACATCGGCTCGCCCGAGTCATTGAAAGCCACTCTGCTCAATGCCAAATCGATCGCTTATTCGGCTGAAGGCGGGAGCGGAACATATTTCAAAGGGCTTCTCGAGCGCCTTGGCATTACCGCCGCGACGAGTTCGATGCTGAAGCCGCTGGCGTCAAGCGCCGTGGTGCCTGCGGTCGCGAACGGCGACGTGGAACTCGCCGTGATTTCTCCCCCTGCGATACTGGCGAACCCCGGCGTGGAGTTGGTCGGACTGATGCCGAAGGAATTGCAACAATACGTCGTTTACACAGCCGCTGTCGGCGTCGCGTCCAAAGATGCCGGTGCGGCAAAGGCTTTGCTTGACTTCATCACGACACCTGAGGCCGTGGCAGTCATGAAAGCCAAGGGCTTGGAGCCCGTTCTTCCCTGATTTTGTGAACTGCTGCGCTCATTTTGGCTGTCGGCTTTTCCCGAGAGTCCAAATTCAATCGGGCACAGACGAGCATCTTGCGCTGCACCACCGTTACGAACCGCTTTGTTGTCGGTCGTGGCTTGAGGTAAAGCGCAAAACTATCACCGCACCCCTCCCCGTCAATACGCTCCCGCCACCTGCCCGACGCTGTCCTTGTTATACAGGTCGCGGCGGAATTGGATGACGCCGTCTTCGGTGGCCCACGCGGTGATATAGGCGAAATAGAGCGGCACCGGCTTCTTGAGGCTGACGTCGAGACGTTCGCCGGATTTTTTCATGGCCAGCACGCGCTCGTGCGTCCAACCCTGATCGGCCACCAGCCAGGCGGCGAGTTGGTCGATGCCTGAGATGCGCACGCAGCCTGAACTCGCGGCGCGAAAGTTGCGGCCGAACAGCGTGTCCGACGGCGTCGAGTGCATATAGACCGAATGGCTGTTCTCGAAATTGATCTTGACGAAGCCGAGCGGATTTTCCGGGCCGGGCTGCTGCTGGAACGTGTACGCCGTAGCCGTTCCGGGGGTCCATTTTATTTTCGAGGTATCGACCTTGCGCCCCTGCGCATCGAGCGCGTCGATGCCGTACTTGGCGAGCACGTCCTGGCCCTTGGCAGCCATAGCGGCACCCTTGGGAACCAGATCCTGCGACAGCACGGTCGGCGGCAGATGCCAGACCGGATTGAAATTAAGCTGATGGATGGACGAGCGCAGGATCGGCGTTTGCCGGTCGACTTTGCCGACCAC
>JANLYD010000337.1:0-8615 GCA_031365465.1 Hyphomicrobiaceae bacterium | reverse complement strand
TGCAGAACTCACGCATCGTACAAGGTGGACGGGCGCAAGATCTCGTCCATGGTCACGCGCTTGAGTTCGACGGTCACGGGACGCTAATCTGCGAGACGGGGGTCGTTCTCGTCGCAAGCGTTACTGATTTTTGATACCTCTCCGATCAACGTCGCCGCAAGACTTCGGCGAGCGGCATTATCCAATCAAGCGTTATTTACGGCCGCACGTACTGACGCCGAAGATTGCGTACGCCGGGCAGTAGCCAGCCAAAGCGGTCACAAGCGGAATGAGGCCGATCCAGCCCCAAGGCGATGGAGTGACATTCGGAATAACGCCTAGTGCCCAGGCAATGAGAGCGACGCCGACGATGAGGCGCGCATAGCGATCAACGATTCCGATGTTGACGGACATGTGCCATCTCCAAAATTAAACGCGACATCAGGGCAGTTTGCACTGGCCTGCTGGTCCCGATGATGCGCCCAAGATCGCGCAATTGCGGCCAATATACTTTGATATCGATCAATGACGCAGCAACTCTGGCGCAATAGGGATAGCGAACAGATCGACAAACAATTTTTACTTACACCACATCTGCCCTTCGAAACTAAACTTGTGTCCGGGAGAACCCCGCTCAAGGGGCCCGCCATCGGCCAACATTAAAATCTGTATGCTAAATGTTGATCATCGCTCGCAACGCCCGACGAAGCGCAATCTCTATCCGACGTCGCCAGTCTTCTCGGCGTGCGCGCTGCATCAGCCCTCGATACGCACCAAGGCGCCGAGGCTTGTTTTGATCTAGGAGTCAGACGTCATGTCCCCCAAAACTATTCTCGTTTATCTCAACGACACCGCGCGAGCCGAGCGTGTGCTCGAGGTTGCAACAGCGCTTGTGCGATCCCACAAAGCTCATCTGATCGGGCTCGCAGTCATACCGCCTTATATTGTCACACCCGCTTTCGACGCCGGCGTCGCGTATCCGGCAACGGACGATCATCGGATCGCTTACATGGCCGAAATCGCCAAGCTCAAGGCCATGTTCGAAGACACCAGACGTCGCGATGGGCTGAGCTGCGAATGGCAGGTGGCGGATGCGGAGTTTGGAACGGCAGCGTCACACGTGCTCGATCGCGCACGTAGCGCAGATCTTGTTGTCATATCGCAAAATGACCCCGACTGGAGCTACACGGGCTTGCTCGAAGACCCTGACCGCATAGTGATGGAAGCAGGCCGGCCGGTCCTGATAGTGCCCAACAAGGGGCGATCATCGGTTCCACTGAAACGTGCTCTCATCGCCTGGAACGGCCGCCGTGAGGCCGCACGCGCCGTGTTCGACGCTATCCATTTGCTGCCTGACGGCGCCGAAGTGACAGTCTTGTGGGTCGATACGTCATCCGATCCAGTGATTGCGGGCGAAGCCCAAGGGGCCGATCTGTGCACAACTCTCGCCCGCCACGGCTTCAAATGCGAAGCGGTTAGCGCTCATGCACCCTATGGCGACGCAGGTGATGCGATCCTGCGTGAAGCCGCCGCACGCGGCACCGACCTCATAGTCATGGGCGCCTACGGACACACCCGATTCCGCGAGTTCATTCTCGGCGGTGCGACACGAGACATTCTCGCCCGCATGTATCGTCCCATTCTCATGTCGCATTGAACCGGAGCCGCGCCCTGTGACGCTGAAGCTTGTACGCCTCGAGTTGGCCCGCAATTCTGAATTCCCGAACGGTAGCCGCCAACACGGTTACCAGTTCGTAGCTCCGCTCGACCACAAAGGGCATCTTGATGCAGCCGAGTGGGCGAAAGAGCGCGATCGCTGCCGTGTGAGACGCTTCTGGGCGGGGCAACCGCATGAGCTTGGCAGGCTTGTTCGCCGGCGTGGAGGTGCGTGGGTGTTCGACTACAATCCGGCCACTGAGACCGACGACGAGCCTGGTTTCAAATTTGACAAACACCATTTCGTGCCGGGCGAATACGTATCCATCACCGAACGCGACCATATTCAACGCGCATTTCGCGTTATCTCCGTTGAGGACTTCGATTGATAGAGCCCGCTCCGGTTTGCGCCTCTCGAGTTAGCGTGCAGATGCTGTCTTGTTACATTTGATCTCGTCTCCGACGTTGCGCAAATTGTTAATCGGCGCGGAGCTTTGCCCCGGATTGGCGTGCAATATCAACCCCGCCTATTGTTGTTTCTTCCGCTACCCGGGCTTGGAGCTGTGCCAATATTGTTGTCAGCGTCCAAGATGCAAGATTAGTGATTGATTGATCGCTTCCGGCCCATCTGGCCGTAGGATCTTTTCAATTTGACGCTGATTCCTCGACGACAGTGCGGTTTTCGAACGCGTCGCAACGTGCCGGTTTGAAGGTGTTGCAATCGCTAAACGAAAATGTGTCGGCTTAGCCATCGACAATGGCGACGGCGCGGGTCCATCCGGCGGACGCGCGTTCGATCTTGACTGGAAAGCAGGCGACGGTGAAACCCGTCGACGGCAGTTGTTCCAGATTGTGCAATTTCTCGATGTGGCAGTAGCCGATGTGGCGGCCTGCCTTGTGGCCTTCCCAGATGAGCGCGGCATTCTTCGTTTCCGCATATTTCTTGGCGGTGTGTGACGAAAGGTGCGTCCCAGCTCCAGCCGTCGATGCCGGTCAGGCGAACGCCGCGCTCTAGCAGATACATCGTCGCTTCGTATCCCATGCCGCAGCCGGAGGTCACGTAGTCCTGCCGGCCGTACTTCATGCCCGCGCTGGTGTTGACCACCACGATCTCCAGCGGCGACAGCGTATGGCCGATGCGTTTCAGTTCATTGTCGACGTCGGCAGCGGTGGCCACGTAACCATCGGGTAGATGGCGGAAGTCGAGTTTTACGGCGGGCTGGAAACACCAATCCAGCGGCACTTCGTCGATCGTCCACGACCGCTCGCCGTGATTCATGGTGGGATGGAAATGCCAGGGTGCGTCGAGATGCGTGCCGTTGTGGGTCGACAGGTGCACCTTCTCCACGGCCCAGCCCTGGCCGTCCGGTAGGTCCTCCCGCTTTAGACCATCGAAAAACTGCAGCATGCGCGGCAGGCCCTGCTGATGGTCGATGTACTCGATCGTCGGATGCCCGCCTGGCGGGTCCGCCGGCACGTCGTTCTGCAGCGGCACCGAAATGTCGACAATGCGTCTGGCCATGGCCGCTTCTCCCCTGCAGTGGCACGCCGCTTTCTATGCGTCGTTCTACACGTCCTGGCGCTCGACTTTGTTTTTCAAGATGCCGATCTTCTCGACCTCGAGTTCGATGCTGTCGCCATGCTCGAGATACCAGCCGAGTTCGAGACCGCAGCCGTTGCCAACGGTGCCGGAGCCGATGAATTCACCGGGCATCAGGGTTTCATCTTTGCTGACGTGCGCGATGATTTCTTCGAAGGAGAACAGCATGCCTTCGGTGACGCCCTGCGAGCGCATCTCGCCGTTCACGCGTGCTTCCATCTTCAATTGGTAGGGATCGCCAATCTCGTCGGGCGTCACGATCCATGGCCCGATGACGTTGCCGCCGTCGAAACTCTTGCCCTTGGCGGGACCGAGGCGGCCTTCCATCTCGATGCGCTGCGCGTCGCGCGCGGAGAAATCGTTGAAGATGGTGTAGCCGAAGATGTGGTCCCTCGCCTGCGCTGCCGTGATGTTCGCGCCTCTGGATTTGGTGACGATGCCGAACTCCAGTTCGTAATCCATCACCTTGCTGTAGCGTGGCCATTTCACGGTTGTGTTTGTACCGCGCACGCTGAAACGGTTGGTGATGTAGTAGATCGGCTGCTTGCGATAGACCTCGGGAAGTGCGCCCAGCGGTTCGGCATCGATGCGGGCAAGTTCGGCCAAGTCGTTCTTTGCGCGCGCCGCAAGTTTGCGCTGGCCGCGCGGCGCCTGCTGAATGTGCAGCGGAAACGACATGCCGTCGCGCATCTGGCGCGGTTCCGGCAGCGGCGCAAGGATCTCGGCACCGCTCACCGTTTCCGAAAGCGTTTCATCCGAGCTGCGTTGATCGAACATCGTTCGGGCGCGATCCAACGCGGCAGGACCGGCATCGATCAACTGCAACATGGACGCAAAAGCCGGATCGGCCTTGCCGTCCCGCTCAGCAGCTGCAGCGAGGTTGAACAGCCGTCGATCGCCATCATAGACAACGCCGACCTTATCGCGGCCGCCGGACCTGTAGGTTGCGAGTTTCACGATAACCTCCCCTTGCGGTATTGCAGAATATATGATCATTAAAAATATCGATAAACAAGCAGAAATCGAAAAAAGATCATTCGGGAGGTATCGATGACGAGGTTTCTTGCGGCTGTTGCAGTCGCTGCGTGTCTGGCCGCCGGCCCTGTGCAAGCGCAGGGTAAAATCCAGATCGGGTGCACAGCAACAAGTGACTGCGCGTCCGCCATGGTGGCCGTTGATGAGGGCATCTTCAAGAAGCACGGCCTCGATGCCGAAATGGTGTTGATCGGCATCAACTCCAACATACCCGCCGCAATCCTCTCAAACTCCATCCAGATTGGCGGGCCGACATCGACGGTGTTTCTGCAGGCGGCCGACGGCGGACTGGATCTCGTCGCGGTCGCCGGCGCATCGATCATGAATCCTACATCGAACGCCAACATCACCGCGTTCGTACGCAATGGCATCACCATCAAGGAACCAAAGGATTTCGCCGGCAAGAAAGTGGGCGCGCCCGGCCTCGGCGCGTTTCTGCATGTGCTGTTCGTCAAGTGGCTGGTGGAGAAGGGCGTTGACCCAAAGAGCGTGAATTTCGTCGAGGTCACGTTCCCGACCATGGCCGACATCATCAAGTCCGGCGGCGTCGATGCGGTGCTGACCGCCGAGCCGTTCGTGACGCGTATGACGAATGCGGGGCTCGGCACTATCGGTGCTCGCTACGCGGCAGAACTCGCGCGCACTGAACCGATCATCTTTTATGCGGCGTCACGCGAATGGGCGGAAAAGAATCCCGACACGATCAAGAAATTTCGTGCGGCCATCGCCGAGGCGGCCGCTATCGTCAACACCGACCGCGAGAAGGCATCGGTGTCGATATCGAAGTTCACCAAGCAGGCGTTGGATTTGGTCAAGGCATCGCCGCCCAACCGCTCCGAGCCCGATCTAAAGGCTGGCCAACTCGGCTGGTGGATCGAGATCATGGCGACGCAGAAAATGCTCCAATCCAAGCTGGACCTAGAGAAGCTGATCCTGAAGTAGACGTGACACGATGGTGCCTGCAACCCAACGCAAACCCACCGACCTCGACGGCGCCGACACGCTGGGTGAGCGGGCGGCATCACTGATCGAGCGCGATATCGTAGCCGGGCGGCTCGCGCCAGGTGTGCGCCTCGGCATCATCGATCTCGTGAACCGCTATGAGATCGGTGCAACACCCTTGCGCGAAGGCCTGTCACGTCTGGTGTCGCGCGGACTGATCGTAGGGATTGGCCAGCGTGGCTTTCGCGTTGCAGACATCAGCCGCGATGATCTCGCCGATATCACGCGCATGCGGACGGTCGTCGAACTCGAAGCGCTGCGGCTGGCGATCGCTCACGGTGACGACGCGTGGGAGGCGGAGATCGTCAGCACGCTGCATCAGATGCGCCGGCACATCCAGCGCACGGGCAATCAGTTTCGCGAGGGCGCGACGGAGTTCGATCGGCTGCACAAAGGGTTTCACACGGCATTGCTGGCGGCGTGCGGTTCCAAGCGTCTGCTGTCGGCGCACTCGCACCTCTACGATCAGGCCTATCGTTACCGCCGCCTGATGATGCGCGGGTTCGACAGCGGCAAGCGCTTCGTCGCCGCCCATCAGAGCCTCGCCGATCGCGTGCTCGCCCGCGACCTCGGTGGCGCACAAAGCATGCTCACTGCGCATCTGCGATCGACGCTCGATTACGTTTATCCGCCGGGTAAAGGAACGCGAACGTGAGTGGGACCACGGCAGTCACCGACAAGGCAATTAGACGCGACCCCGCTCGCAGTCTGATAGCGTTTTCCAACGTGACGCTCGATCTTGGCGGAAAGACTATTCTCGAAAACATCAGCCTCGCCGCAAAGCCCGGAGAGTTTTTGTGCATCATCGGTGCGTCCGGCTGTGGCAAGACCACTGCGCTGCGGCTGGCGGCCGGGCTGTACCAGCCGACCGGCGGAACCGTGATGTTCGACGGCCAGGCGATGCTCACGCCGCGGCGCGACGTCGCCGTCGTGTTCCAAGACTACGGCAAGGCACTGCTACCTTGGCGCACCGCCGCCGGCAATATTTCGCTCGCGCTCGAAGCCGCCGGCATCGGCGCTGCCGAGCGATCAGTCCGCATCGAAGCGTTGCTTGAGAAAGTGGGACTGCCTGGGCACGCGGATAAATATCCTGCGGAAATGTCGGGTGGCATGCAGCAGCGGCTGCAGATTGCGCGGTGTCTGGCGCAGGAGCCGAAAGCGCTGCTGATGGACGAGCCGTTCGGCGCACTCGACGCAATGACACGTCAGGGCTTGCAGGACGAGGTGCTGTCGCTGGTGCGGGCCAGCGCAGCGACGGTGATCTTCGTCACGCACGATCTGGAAGAGGCCATTTACCTAGGCGATCGGGTCATCGGCCTGTTGCCGCATCCCGGTCGCATCGGCATCGAACTCGACGTCGATCTGCCCCGGCCGCGCGACCAGTTGACCACGCGGGAGAAGCCGGAGTTTTTGCGTTTACGCCGCCGGCTGTTCGATTTCATCAAGGCTTCGGAGAGATGATTTCTGATCGCCTCAAGGCTTGGGTGCTGCCGGTCACATTGCTGGTCGCTTTCGAAGCATGGGCGCGTTCGGTCGAGATGCACAGCGATTCGTTGGCGCCTCCGAGCGCCGTCGCTTTGGCCCTCGTCGAAGCGGTCAAGGAAGGGGCGATCCTGGTTGCGACACGCGACACGCTGGTGTCGACATTCGCCGGACTTCTGCTGGGCGGTACGATCGGGCTCGCTTTCGGCGTCGCTCTGGGACTTTTTCACGCGTTCGACCGGCTGATGGAGGTGACGATCGAATCGATCCGCCCGATCCCGTCTATCGCCTTGCTGCCGATCGCGCTGATCGCACTGGGCTTCGGCTACCGCATGGAGATCGCCATCGTTGCTTTCGCCTGCGTCTGGCCGATCCTGATCCTCACGCGTGCCGCCATCGGCGGTATCGAGCCACGGCTGATCGAGGTGTCGCGCGCGTTATGTCTGTCGCCCGCAGACCGGGTGCGCAAGATCGTCATTCCCGCAGCGGCGCCGCGGATTTTCCTCGCCTTCCGGCTGGCTGCTGGCGTCGCTCTCATCGTCGCGGTGACGGTCGAGATCGCCATCAATCCGATGGGTTTGGGCGCAGCGATCATGACGGCACAGCAGGCGCTGCGACCGGACCTGATGCTTGCATACCTCGTGTGGATCGGGCTCGTCGGTTACGGATTAAATGCTGCACTCGTGCACGCGCAGAACACCTTGTTCGGGCGCGCCGCGCTGGTAGGTGACAACCCATGAAGCGCTCCGCGTTGATGTGGCGAGCCGCCAGCGTCGTCGTCGCATTGGGGTTTGTCGCCCTGTGGCAGATGATCGCCGATCTGCGGCTGGTGTCACCGGTGTTCCTGCCGGGACCGGGTCGCGCGTGGGCTTCGCTGGTGCGCGGTTTCAGTAGCGGAGATCTCGGCAGCAAGCTGCTCGGGACACTCGAGCACATGCTCTACGGATGGCTCCTCGCCTCGGTCGTGGGCATCGCGTTGGGTGCGCTGATCGGATCGTCGCGGACGATGCGCCGCTACGTTGCACCATCTCTGGAGTTTCTGCGGCCGCTGCCGGTGTCGGCGATTATCCCGGTGGCGATCGCGCTACTCGGTCTAACGCAGAGTATGGTGCTGTTCGTCATCTCTTTCGGCGCCATCTGGCCGATGCTATTGGCGACGACGCATGGTTTCGCGGCGGTAGAGCCCCGCCTCTACGAGGTGGCGCGCTCGCTGCACTTGTCGCGGCTGGCCGTCATCTTCAAGATCGCCCTGCCGTCGGCCAGCCCCGACATTCTCGCGGGTATGCGGCTGAGCCTGACTGTGGCGCTGATCTTGTCGGTGGTGTGTGAGATCCTTGCGGGTTTGGATGGGCTCGGTCACTGGGTACTGTTGTCGGCTCGTGCCTTCCGCTCGGCCGACCTCTTCGCGGGCGTGATCCTGCTGGGTGTGATCGGCAATATGACCGCGATCGCCATGGGAATGGTTGAAAAAAGGCTGCTCAGGTGGCGGTCGCGAGGACATTGAGGTCCGAGTGCCGACGAAATTATCATTAAGAATTACAGCGGTTTCGTCAGCCGATAGTGTCCAACCTGAACACTTCCGCGTTCGAACCCGATTTGGCAGTAGACGAGATAGTAGTCCCACAGGCGGCGAAATTTTTCGTCGAAGCCGAGCTGCTCGATCTGCGGCCAGGCCACGTGAAATTTCTCCCGCCAGGCCGACAACGTCCGTGCATACGAGGCGCCGAAAGTCTGCAGTGGTTCGAACGCGAGTGATGCACCGCTCGCATTGTTTTGCATAGCATCGACTGTCGGCAGCATGCCGCCGGGAAAAACGTAGCGCTGAATGAAATCCGGATTGCGCCGGTAGTTTTCATAAAGG
>JANLYD010000327.1:0-4140 GCA_031365465.1 Hyphomicrobiaceae bacterium | reverse complement strand
GGACTTTGGTTTCGGTGGCCGCGATCTGCTGCAGTGCGTCGATGAGCGCGACATTACCCATGCTGTGAGCGATTAAGTCGACGTACTTCGCTCCGGTCTTTTCAAAGACGGTCCTTAAGAACGCCTTCAAGTGCGGCACGGCCAAGCGCGCGCTCTCCTCATCATAGAGATACGCCGTTGCGTGGCCAGCCGACGGCCAGGAATAAAGAAAGGCCGTGCCGAAGGGGACGCCATCAGGGCTCAAGTCGTAGGCGATCTGAGCTGTTCGATAGAGCGCGTTGTCGTATGTTGTGTAATAGCCGTGCACGAAGACGAACGCGTGGTCTTTGTAGACACCCGCCGCTGCCATGTGCGTCTGAACCGCGGCGACGAAATCGTCCTCGCTGTTGAATACTGAGACGCCGTTCGCTGGGATCGTGAAATGACGTGCCGGATCGCCGGATTCTGGCACGCCGAGAACATACCTATCCCAGAGTGATGGCAGCGGAATTTCGCCCTTCTTGCGATTTGCCTTCGGAACCGTCACAAAAGCGTGGCCGAGCGTCAGCTTGTTTGCGCGCTCGCTTTCGAAGCCGATCCGTTCAGGTCCTGGTTTCAAATTGCGGTCGGTGCCGAAGAAAACGCCGACAAGCGTGCAGACGTTCTTGTCGATACAGGCGTTGGACTGTTCCGACGACCGCGGCCGCCCGGCGCGAAGCCGCCCGGATCGCTGCACCTTGCCTTCGGCCGTGATCGGATTATCGGAAGGTTGGCCGTCTGGCGGCACCGGCCGCACTGCCGCGGCCATTTCGGGGCTCTGGAGGCCCCATATCTCGACGGTGTTCTTGGAGCTCGGCGCCGGGCCAGGTTCCAATGCAAGGACTACCGTGTCGATAAAGCGGCCATCCTCACGCGCGTCGATCGATCGGCTACGCTCACCGGGCAAAAGAATGATGCGCCGATCCTCATTGTGGTGCGCGCCGTTGGCGTAAATGACATGCACGCGATTGAGTACAACGGCCTTGTCCTTGGCTTGAACCCGTACTGCCTTGAATTGGCCCTTGACTTTAGTGAGGTCCGCGGAAGCTTCGTTCCTGCCCGCTTCGACCTCAACAGTGGCGAGCAGTACCCACGAGTCGGCCGCGGTGGTCGGATCCGCAGCTAGCACGGCAAACGTTACCACGAAAAATAGAAAGAAGACGGCGGTACGGAACATGACGCCTCCTCGTAACTGGCGGTTCCCAAACGATCCGCGCTTGCAGCT
Organism: Hyphomicrobiaceae bacterium; assembly: GCA_031365465.1. Lineage (GTDB taxonomy): Bacteria > Pseudomonadota > Alphaproteobacteria > Rhizobiales > Hyphomicrobiaceae > JABFRJ01. The sequence goes on along the minus strand of JANLYD010000327.1, from coordinate 2,897 downwards.
TAATACAAGTACACCACGGATCCCCGCCGCTTGATAGCCGTTTTAAGCCCGGTCAGGTAACGAGGAAGTTGCACACAGACTAAGTTCCTATACCTTGTCGCCGACGATCAGCCTGAACCGCGAGGCGGGCGTTGATGCTCGTTACTTCTGGTCCTGGCCCCATCTCCCCTGTTGGATGTGGGCAGAGTCCGTCAGCTCTGCCCGGGTCGTTCAGACGTCGACTTGTTCAGCTATGGCCAAAGCATCGTCGACTTCGATGCCCAAGTATCTGACCGTGCTCTCAATCTTCGTATGACCGAGCAGTTGGGCTTCATAAGACGCATCTCCTAAATCATTGAAAGTCAAAGACCTGCTGTTTGCCTTTTGGTGTTACCGGACGCAGCGCGCCCGCAGTCTTGTCGAACGCATCAAGTCGGCAGCTTTGATGACCCACGGCGCGCCTTCGCAAGCCTGCCGGCCCTTGATGTCGCCGCGACGGAGCATGCGCAACGCCGTCATTTTGCAAACCTCGATGATTTGCGCCGCGGCTTCAAGCGTGATCTCGCCGCGTTCCTCCCACTCGCCGTCGCGATAGGCATCGATCTCTTGGTGTTTGCGGAAGCCACGAACGCCTTGCTCTGTCCAGGTCTTGCCCAAGGCCATCGGCTTGCCGGATCGATTGAGCAGCCGTGCAATCTGCCGATCGGGCATCAGACGCGCCAGTTCCCTCACGAGTGCAATCATGTCATGGGCAACGGGATAGTGATGCCGACCACTCGCGTTGAGTTTTAGCGGCTGTTTGAGGGCCGTGTGATCGCCGCCCTGCCAATGCAGCACCATATCGATCATCGCGCCGTCTTTGCGCACGACGATCTCGTTGAGGCACGTGCGCAGGATCTTCTTGCGCGTCGGCGCGGTCGCGGCCGGATGCGTCCAAGCGCGCGCTAGGTCGGTACCGAGCGCCAGCAGTTTGCGGCGTTCCGCTTCGCCGAGTGGCGCCGGCTTCTGCGCTTCAACCGGAGCGATGTCGCGCTCGATCTTCTGCACAGCACTCAGGGCTTCGTTCCAGCGGCGCTCAAGTTCTCCCGCGACGAGGCGGTTCGCAGGGTCGACGGCGTCATACTGCCGACGGGCGTGGGCAACGTCGTAACGAGCCTGCTGCAGCGCGAGTTCGAGCTGTCGCTCGGTCGCCGTCGTCCGATGGGCCTGTTGCTCGATCGCCTTGACGGCAGCGTCCACCCCGAGCGGGGTGATGACGAGCAGCACCTCTTTGGCAACCACAGCATCGACCTGTCGGCTGCCGATCGAGATGCAGCGCTCGGTGCCGTGGTTCATGCGCGCGCCGTAGCAATTGTAACGGCCGATGTTGCCGCTGTAGTGCACGTGAAGTTTGCGGCCGCAGTGGCCACACCGAAACAATCCGGCCAGAAGCACATCGCCGCGCCGCACGGTGCCCTTCACCATCTCGCTGCCCTTGCTAACGGCGTTTTCAGAGATCAGGCGCTGATTGCTTTCAAACTCGTCCCACGTGATGTAGCCTTCGTGATGATCCTTGATCAGCACATCGCATTCGCTGAGCGGACGGCGGACACCGCGCCGCACGCGCTTGCGGCCATTCTCGACACTGACCTTGCTTGTCGTGCGGCCGAATGCGTAGGCGCCTGCATAGACTGGATTGCTAAGAATGTTGTGGACGGTATTGTAAGCCGGCAGCCGCCAACTAACGCCCTGCGCCTCGGTGTTGCGGCCCTTGACGGGCAGTTCGACGCCTTCATCTCTGAGCCAGATATGAACTTGGCGTGCACTCTGGAAATCGGCGAACTTCGTGAACACGAGCTTCAACGCTTCCTGAACTCGCTGGTTCGGATCTTTTTCGATCTTGTCGCGGCCTGCTTTGACGTATCCAGCCGCCACGCGCAGAAACAATGCGCCCCGCCGCGCCTTCTGTTTCAGCGCTTCATGCGAGCGCTGGCGAAACAGTGAAAGTTCAAGCTCGCTCATCGTTCCCTTCATGCCGAGCAGCAACCGGTCATTGAGATGGCGAGGATCGTAGATTCCGTCCTCATCGACGATGATCGTCCCGACTAATCCACAGAACTCGATCAACGTGTGCCAATCGCGTCCGTTGCGGGCCAGACGCGAGGCCTCGATTGCGAGCACAGCGCCAACGCCGCCGGCACAGATTGCGGCAATCAGGCGCTCGAAGCCGGGCCGTGTCGTGCCGCCGCCCGAGCGGCCGAGATCGTCGTCGACAACTTCGACCGCAGTCCAGCCGAGCTGGCGCGCACGGTCTGCCAATCCATATTGCCGGCGACGGCTCTCGTGATTGTGCACGACTTGATCGGCCGTCGACTGGCGGATGTAGACGTAGGCGCTGCGCGCCAGATGCTCAGCTGTGATCTTACTCGTCGCCGGCCTCCCCGCTCGCCAACGCGGCGGCGATCTCGGCCAGTAGGCTTCCCACCAGCTTCGTCAGCTGCGGCATCAACGCTGGCGGCAGCGTCACCCGCGACGGTTCCAACTCGAACAGGTCGGGTGACATTTGTTCGTGGCTCTCGATGCGTCGGGGCATAGCCGTGGTTCTCCATCGTCGACTCGGACGACAGAGAGGTTAGGAGCGCATCGATTGCACCGCGCATCGACAACAGAATTTCAACGGTAAATCGCGGCGCATCTGAAATACAGAAACGGGCTGCAGCCTCGTTGAGCATCCAGGCGGGCAAATGCGCAAGCGATCCATCGGGCTGAAGGATGACCACATGCTCGACGTCGTGATTGGTAAGCGCTGCACCGGCCCCACGTTGGCGGCGGCAGTGAGGGCTGTCACTACTGGCGGCCATGGCGCGTGATCGTACTATCCACAATGACGTTGTTAGTGACGTTGCTTCGCCTCAGCGGGTGCGCCGCGGCGAGGTGCT
>JANLYD010000321.1:0-3277 GCA_031365465.1 Hyphomicrobiaceae bacterium | reverse complement strand
ATCAGCGTCAACGCATCGTCGTCGGCGCTCGCGCCTTCCGCAGTGATGATCTTCTTGAAGTGCGCGGCCAACACCGGCCCTTCGACGCGGCGCAGATCGAACCGCTGGCACCGCGACAGCACGGTGACCGGCACCTTGCGGATTTCCGTCGTCGCGAACACGAACTTAACGTGTTCCGGCGGCTCCTCCAGTGTCTTCAGCAACGCGTTGAACGCGTTTTTGGACAGCATGTGGACTTCGTCGATGATGAACACCTTGATGCGGGCCACCAGCGGCTTGTAGCGCGCACTTTCGATGATCTCGCGCACGTCGTCGACGCCGGTGTTGGACGCAGCGTCCATCTCGATCACGTCTGGGTGCCGGCTCTCCATGATGTCGGCGCAATGGCGGCCGAGGCCAGGCATGTCGATGGTCGGTTTGTAGACCGCAGGACTGCCGTCGGTGCCGTCGCGCTCGTAGTTGAAGGCGCGCGCCAGGATGCGAGCCGTCGTCGTCTTGCCGGTGCCGCGCACCCCCGTCAGCATGTACGCCTGCGCGATGCGCCCGGTCGCGAACGCATTGCGCAGCGTCTGCACCAGGGCGCCCTGCCCGATCAGATCGTCGAACGTGCGCGGCCGATACTTCCGCGCCAACACGACGTAAGGCTTGGCGCCGCCGTCACCGACTGTCTGCGCTTTGGGTTCTTTGGCCATCATGAGCCATTAAGCAGGATTTCGCGATGGTGCCAACTTCGGCGCAACCAGTGCAGCCCGCGCTCGGCGCACGAGGTGTGGTTGGACGAAAGCGGAAAAGGCTGATTTGGAAAAGGCTGGCACGACCCGGCTCTGGCTCGTTGTGGCTGCTTCCTTCCGGACCTGACCAGATTGGCGAGGGATCCGTCCGCGCCAGCCCACGCGGTATGTAACGTCACGACACGCAAACTGCAACCCACTGCGTGCACCGAACCCGGTCGCTGTGCCGCCAGACCACCGGTCTGTTAAGCTAACGATGTAGGCGATGCAATCTTCACTCGTACGAATGGGAACCGGCACGCCGCCTCGTCATTGTACGTATCGGGCAAGTTGAGGCACCTTGAAATTGGGCGAGATCGACCATGGCACTGCATCGCATTATCAAATTTGCTGCGACGATGGCGGCGGTGCTGTTCCCCTTCGCCGTCAGCGCCGGCGAGCACCGTAAATCGCACCGTGTCGTTCATGCCCATGAACATCGCGCCTATGAACATCGCGCTCATCACGACGCCTATGACGACTATAACTATTTCCGGTCCTCATATCGTCACGGCTCGTATCGGATCGTGGTCGCGAACCACCACCAGCGTCCGGGGACGCCACGGAGCGTGTTCGTGGACCCGGTAGGGTACGCATACCCACAGATCAAATATCGTGCGGCGGCATCCGGTTATCGCCCGTTGCCCGAAATTAAAACGACGCCGCAGCAACGGATTGGGCTCGAGCCACCAGCAGCCCGAAGTGCACCGCGAACCGTCCCGACTGCCCCACAGTAACTTATCGCCCAAAGGCAGTGCCCGGTAGCGCTGCCCTCCTGGAAGTGGCATCTTGCAGTGCTTGCCCGCCGCCGACAGGCTCGCCGCTGGCTTTGCACGAATTCGCCCTCACGTCGTTCATATCGCATGTGCACAGGTGCGGCGTTGCGCCGGGCACGCGGGCGTGGTCTTTAGGTCGCAGTGATTTGCTCGCGACTGAAGAACCGACGGCAGCGGTGCCACCGGGTCCAGCTTGCCTGCTCCCGGCTTCGAGGTCTGAATGACGCCCACCATCGCCACCACCACTCTTCTCGACCGGCAGGGCTTGAAACGGTCAGACGAGGCCTATCTGGCGGCGTTGGTGGCCCGCGCCGACGCTCGTTTCCTGGTGCTCGCCGACCAAAAGCCCATCATCTGGTCCAACAAGGAGCGCACCGAGGCATCCGTCCGCTGGCTGTCTCAAGGCGACCTCGAGACTGCCGGTTTGCCCTACGCCCCCGACGAATTGCTGTTCCTCGGCGTCGACAAGACCACCGGTGCCGGACGCTTTGCCCTCGGCGTCACCGAACATCGCACCAGCCACGCGCCCGGCGCACTGGAGTTTTTGCGCCCGGTCGTCGACCTGCGCACTTTGGCGATGCACGGCGTCATGAGCGCCGAAGACCTGTCGCTGATCGGACAAGCCAAGGCGCTCGTCCAGTGGCACGAAAATGCGCGGTGCTGCGGCCGTTGCGGCGGCACGACGCTGGTCAAGGACGGCGGTTGGCGCCGCAAATGCTGGGCCTGCGGTCTCGAACATTTCCCGCGCACCGATCCGGTGGTCATCATGCTCGTCATCGACAAAGCCAGCGGCCGCTGCCTGCTCGGCCACGAGGCGCGGTTCGGCAAACAGCCCCGCATGTATTCCACGCTCGCAGGCTTCATCGAATATGGCGAAGATATCGCCCATGCCGTCCAGCGCGAGGTGCACGAGGAAGCCGGCATCATGGTCGGCGAAGTGAAATTCCATTCCACGCAACCTTGGCCGTTTCCCCATTCCTTGATGATCGGCTGCATCGGCTATGCCACGACAACCGAAATCACCATCAATCCCGACGAGATCGAGGAAGCCCGCTGGTTCACGCGCGAGGAAGTCGCACAAATGGCCGCCCACAAACACCCCCAGGGGTGGTGGGTTCCCGGCAAACAAGCCATTGCATGCTCGCTGCTCGATAGTTTCGTGAAGGGCGAGGTGTGACCGTCAGCCTGAACAAGTGCGGCACGCGCATAACAGATAACCGCGTAAACAGCTGCAAATGGCGGTGCGTCACCCGGTGCTGCCCTTGCGCGGTGGTGCGAACGTCGTTACTGACTGAGCTTTAATGACATCCCCCGACCCAACCGCGATCTTCGCGCGCCGCCATCTGCTGACCTGCGAGGGGCTGAAGGCAGGCGAAATCACAGCTTTGCTCGACATCGCCGACAAAGCAGCCGACCAAAATCGGCAAGTCCGCAAAAATCGAGACGTTCTGCAAGGCAGGACGATCATCAACCTGTTTTTCGAAGCCTCGACGCGCACGCAAAGCTCGTTCGAATTGGCGGCTAAGCGCTTAGGCGCCGACGTCCTGAACATGAACGTCGCAACCTCGTCGGTGTCGAAGGGCGAAACGCTTATCGACACGGCCATGACGCTGAACGCCATGCGGCCGGACATTCTGGTGGTTCGCCATCATGCCGCGGGCGCGGTGGAACTGCTGGCGCAGAAAGTCGACTGCTCGGTGATCACCGCCGGCGACGGCGCCCACCAGCACC
>JANLYD010000318.1:0-17917 GCA_031365465.1 Hyphomicrobiaceae bacterium | reverse complement strand
CGCGGACAATGCCGGGGGAGTGACTGAAACGGCCTTAAAATATCAGCAAGAAACGATTAGAAACTGTGCCGATCGGGGACGCCGCTCGCAATGGGCATGCATGGGCATCTACACCGTGCGCTCAGCGGCCGGAGATCAGGTGCAGCGAGCGGGAGAAGAAATCGCGCCGGATCAAGATCATCAGCACCCACGCGGTGGCGATGATGAACGCCATCGGGTGAAAGAACCACGCCAGCACGGCGAACGCATAATAAAACGAGCGCAACCCCCCGTTAGCGTGCTCAGCCGACAGACCCGCAACGCCCGCAGTCCGTGCGGCGTGCGCGTCGCACACGGCGATGTTGTCGTTGTCGGTCGCCAGGATCGGCGTGGCCCCGATCATGATGGCGGCATAATGCGACAGCCGAAACGCCCAAGCGAACTTGAAAAATGCGAAGATGAAAATGCCCATGATGAGCAACAGCTTGCATTCCCATAGTATGGCGCTGGACTTGGCGACCAACGGCAATTTTTCGAGGAGTTGTTGGGCGCGCTCGCCGGACCCCATCAAAGCCGCGATGCCGCCGATGGCGATCGCCGTGGTGGAGGCGAAAAAGGCGTTGCCCTGTCCGACGGTGCCGAGCAGGATAATGTCCATGTTGCGATTGTCGCGGCGGCTCATATTATACATCCACATGTCGCGCTGCCGTTGCACCGCCCCCACCAGGCTGCGGCGGCGCATGGACATGGTGCGTTCCGTAATGAAGCGGTAGGAAATCATCGAGACGAAATAGAAAGCGAGTGCAACGACGTCGAACGGCGTCAGCAGCGAAGTAATCACGTCCAGCGTCGCCATGTGGCAGCCCCCTAATTTAGTCTCTGCGCCGCGTAAGCTTACGCTTCGCGCGCCACGCGCCCCAGTTCGCGCAGCCGTTCCAATGCGCCCTGCAATATGATGACGGCGGCTACCTTGTCGATCACCTCTTTGCGCCGCTTGCGGCTGGCGTCTGCTTCCAACAGCGAGCGTTCGGCCGCCACAGTCGACAGCCGCTCGTCCCACAGGAGCATCGGCAGTGCCAGCTTCGGCCCGAGGTTGGACGCGAACGCGCGGGTCGATTGCACACGCGGCCCTGAGGTGCCGTCGAGATTGACCGGCAATCCGATAATGACGCCGACGATCTCGTGAGTCGCCGCCCGGGCGACCAGATGAGCCGCGTCGACGCCGAATTTGACCCGGTGCAACGTTTCGAGGCCGCTCGCCACCATGCGGGTCGTATCGGAGATGGCGATGCCGATCGTCTTGGTTCCGACGTCGAGTGCCATCACTCGTCCGGCAGGCGGGAGCCCTGCAGCGAAATCTTCTAGCGATTGAACAAGCGAAAGAGGCGGCACGTCACCCTCGAATGGCTAGCCGGCGAACACCTCGTCGCAGCCTGACCGCGCCTTACCACCTGCAGGGTCGTCGCGCACCGCAAAAGCGTAGTCGCGTCATTCACGCACGAAAACGCCGCCCCAGATTACAGCCGGGACGGCGTCAAAGATATTTACAGCAAAGCGCGTTATCAGCCGTGGCCGCCGCTAGCGTTGTCATTGAAGAATTTCTTGACGCCATTCGAACTGCGCAAATTGTACTCCTGATCGTTGTTGCCATACGGCGCGTCGGCGAAAGCAGGCGGCACGGTTACAGCAAGAACGGCGAGAGCAGACAGGGCGATAAGAGTGCGCTTCATGACATCCATCCAATGAGTGTGTGTTGATCTACGGTCCGATAACGTCCTGTTGCCGGGTTCGTTGCGCGAAGCGGTGCACACGTGCGATCACGAATTGGTGCGCTGCAGAAACGGTTCCGGTGGAACTCCGCGTCTGGTTTGGTTGACTTGCGTGATGCGATGTAGCATCGGGCGACGGTCGGCAGCCGGAGACCTGTGAATGCAACTGGGAATGGTTGGGCTTGGCCGCATGGGCGGCAATATCGTGCGGCGGCTGACCCGCGCCGGTCATCGCTGCAGTGTCTACGATCGCGATCCAGCCCCGGGGCGCGTGTTGGCGACCGAAGGCGCAACCGATACTGCATCGCTTGCCGAACTCGTGGCGTCGCTAGCTTTGCCGCGCGCCGTGTGTGTCATGCTGCCGGCAGGTGCTGCAACTGAAGCGGCGATAACGGAACTCGCTGGCCTGTTGTCGCCCGGCGACACGATCATCGACGGCGGCAACACCAACTGGAAGGACGACATCCGACGTGCCGGCGAATTGGCGGACCACAAACTGCACTATCTCGATGTCGGCACGTCAGGTGGCGTCTGGGGGCTCGAACGCGGCTATTGCCTGATGATCGGCGGCGAAGCGGACATCGTGGCGCGGCTCGATCCGTTGTTTGCAGCGCTGGCGCCTGGACGCGGCGATATTCCAGCCACGCTCCACCGCGATGGCCGCGATCCCAGACCGGAGCAAGGATATCTGCACGCCGGGCCGAATGGCGCCGGCCACTTCGTCAAGATGATCCACAACGGCATCGAATACGGCATGATGCAGGCCTTCGCGGAAGGTTTCGATATTCTGCGCAACGCCAATTCGCCCAAGCTGCCAGCCGAACATCGGCTTGCTCTCGATACGGCTGATATCGCGGAAGTGTGGCGACGCGGCAGCGTAGTGACGTCGTGGCTGCTCGATCTGACTGCATCCGCGCTGGCTGCCGATGGCGATCTTGCCCGCTATTCCGGCCATGTCGAGGACAGTGGTGAAGGCCGTTGGACGGTGGAGGCTGCAATCGCCGAAGCGGTGCCGGCGGAAGTGCTGACGAGCGCACTCTACACGCGCTTCCGCTCGCGCCAGGATCACACATTCGCCGAGAAGGTACTGTCGGCAATGCGCGAAGGCTTCGGCGGCCATGTCGAACCGCCCAAAGCGACGAAACCCTCATGATTCCGCACCCACCCCGCAAGCGCGGGTCTCGCCCAACCATGCTGCTTCTGATGGGTGTGTCCGGTTCCGGCAAGACGACGACAGGCAAGCGGTTGGCGAAAGCGTTGGGCTGGACCTTTCGCGATGCCGACGAATTCCATCCTGCGGCCAACATCGCGAAAATGAGCGCCGGGATGCCGCTCGACGACGACGACCGGTGGCCGTGGCTCGACGCGATCGGCCACTGGCTGGATGCGCAACGGCTGCACGGCGGCCGCGCCGTGGTCACCTGTTCGGCCCTGCGCCGCGTCTATCGCGACCGGCTGTTGTATGGCCGGACGGAGCTGAAACTGGTGTATCTGAAGGGCTCCAAAGCGCTCATCGCTGATCGTCTCAGCCGCCGCAGACACGAATTCATGCCCACGTCGCTGCTCGACAGCCAATTCGCAACGCTCGAGGAGCCGAACCGGGACGAACGCGCGCTCGTCGTCGATATCGGGCGAGCGCCCAACGACGTGGTGGCGGAAATTCTCCGCTTCGTCGTGCCGCCGCTGGGCAAAAAAATGCGCGTGACGCCGCGCCCGCGCCGTTGAAGCGGGAATTTTCGCCACCCTAACGCTCGTGCCAGCAGCCCCAAAACCGGACACTCCCCTTGTTTCAGCCACACTTTGGTAACACTTCCGCAAAAGAGTGAGCGTATGCGTTGACGGACGTGAACCGAGTTCGAGCGCGCGTGCGCTGACGAAGCGGTCGCGGTGGCGGTTCAGGTTGGGAAGACCATGCTTAAATCTCGCTCGTTCGCTCTGAGGTCAAAATCTCGCTCGCTCGCCTGGGGCGTGAGCACATTGGCTGTGCTTGTCACTTCGATGGCGGCAACGACGGCAAACGCGCAAGTCAGCGACGTCGACCGTTCGTATTTCGACAGCGCTCCGGTGCCTCCGCGCGCATCGAAGGTGCGCCGCAACGATGCTTATCAGCCGACCGACGACAGCGCCGGGCTGGGCGTGTTGACGTCGCGCAGCGGTCAGCCGGCCTCGCCGAGTGGCGTCGGCGCCGCGGCACCGGTCTACGCGCAAGCGGCCCCCGACGGCCCCCGCTATGGCGAACCCGTGCGCCCCTATGAAGCCTATGATCGCGTGCCGTTACAGCCCGTTCCCCCGCCAAGCAGCTATCCCTCGCGCGGCAGCGACGTCTACCGCCCAGAAGGCGCCTATCCGCCGCCGCCTGCACCTTACGTCGAGCCGCGCGGTGGCTATCGCGACGGACCGGTGGTCGCCAACCAGGGACAGCCTTATGGCCAACCCTACGGCAGCCCTTCCGATTACGGTCGTGACCGCGATGTGCGGGACTACCGCCGGGACGACGATTACGGCCACGGCCCGCGCGACGAACGCGATCGTGGCGACGGTACGTATTCGTCAGGCGATATCATGTCGGCCGGCCACGGCTTCTTCGGCTCGGTCAGCCAGGGCCTGGCCAACATCATCGAGAATGCTTTCAAGCGCCAGGGACGCCCCAACGGCTATATCCTCGGCGAAGAGGGCGGTGGCGCATTCGTCGCCGGCCTCCGCTATGGCGAAGGCACACTTTACACCCGCGATGCCGGCTCGCGCCGCGTTTACTGGCAAGGCCCGACGCTCGGCTATGATTTCGGCGGTGCGGGTTCGAAGGTGATGATGCTCGTGTATAATCTGCACAGCCCGAACGAGATTTACGAACGCTTCGGTGGCGTCGATGGCTCGGCCTATCTGGTGGGCGGCTTGGGCATGACGATTCTGACGCGCGATCATGTGACGATCGCGCCGATCAGGACGGGCGTCGGCCTCAGGCTGGGCGCCAACGTCGGCTATCTGAAATTCACCCACAAGCCGACATGGAACCCCTTCTGAACCCAGCACCAGCCACTTATCGTTTGAGCGATACGTGGCACGAACAGGAATGACGGGGCACGCACACGATTGACGGGGAAAAGCGGCCACTTTCTGCGTGCTCTGTCTCGCCTGCGGGTGTAGGATTTTCCCGGTGCGCGTGTCCGGCGATCGCGGGAGCATGGGCGGAGCATAAGGGCGACGGCAAAGTGCTTTCCATTCAGTCGATCATGCTGGTGACGCTGGGTTTCCTCACGGCGACCCTGCTCGCGCTGACAATTGCGCCGGCGTTCTGGTCACGGGCGGTGCGCCTGACGACGCAACGCATCAAGGAACGCCTGCCGGTCACCGAAACCGAAATCCGCGCCGACAAGGACCGGCTGCGGGCCGAGTTCGCGATGACCGTGCATCGCCTCGAAGCCAAGATCGAGCAAGCCGACCTCAAGCGCGCGCGGCACATGATCGATCTCAATCGTCGCGACGCAAACATCTCGCAACTCGAGAGCGAGGTGTCGACACTGCGGTCGACGGTCGACGAGTTCGAAAACGCCCGCCGCGTACTGGAGCATACCGTCAGCGAGCGATTGCCGAAAGTCGAGGCGCGGCTCGACGAAGCCCGCAACCTGTTGGCAACGCGGGATCATGAGCTGAAGCATCTGTCCAGTTCGACCTCGCGCCAGCATCAGGCGCTGGAGGAGGCGCGCAGCATCAATGCGCAACAAGGCGCGGAAATCGAACGCCTTTCCACCTCGCTGACCGTGCGCGGGGGACGCAACAAAGAGGCATTGAACGACGCCAAGTTCAGCGGCGAGGTCGCGTTGCGAGCGGAGATCGACGGCCTGCGTGCGAAAACGCGCGATCAAGCGGCACTGATCGCCAAACTGCAATCGACCGCCCCGCACGACGAGATGCTTGCCGGCCTGCCGGCGCTGCTCGACGCGGCGCGCGCCACGGCCGCGAACGGGGATGCATCGCCGGCGATGATTGCGATGCAGTCGGGTGACGCCGGCCGCGCGGCGCTCGAACGTGATTTCCGCGCGCTCCGCTCGGAGGCGGACGATCGCGCCGCCGAAATCAAGACGTTGACTGCGGAACTGACGGCGCTGCGAAGTGCCGAAAGCGCCAGCACACCCGATAGCAAGCTCGCCTTGCGGGCCCGGCTCACCGGCTTGCAGACCCAGAGTGACCAGCAGGGGGAAATGATCCGCAAGTTGCGGGCCGAACTGGCTGCCGCCAACGAACGGCTGGCGGTGCAGGGCGCCAATTTCATGGAGCAGATGCGCCGGTTGGGGGCGGGTACGTTGCCAGCGTCCGGCGCTGCGGCAGGCAAGCCGGCACGCGCTGATTCCGCACCGCGCATCAGCCTCGCCGAGCGGGTCGCGAATTCGCGCGGGCCGCAAGCAACGTCGCAAATGTCGCCGCAGCCGAATGGGGACGGGGACAGCGACGACGACTTCGACCGCGCAAATCTACGTGCCGAGCGCAATGGCCATGCAGAATCATCAGCCGCGGCGTCGCCGACAGCACCCAACGCCACGCCCCGCCTGATCGACCGGATCTCGAGCCTCAGCAAGGCGTGATGCATCTCACTTATTTACGTTCGATCGGCTAGAGGCGGATCGTAATCGCAAAGGGCCTTCAGCGCGCGCCCTTGTCACGGATCGCCGGTAGCACAAAGCTGGCCAATAGATCGAGCGTCGCCTGACCCTGCCGGCCGCTTGGATAAAGCCCCTGAGTGACCATCATCACGAGATCATGGTCGGGAACGATAACTAGGCGCTGCCCGCCTAGTCCCTGACCGGCAACCCACTTGATCTCCCGGTCAACTGCAAGCGTGCGACCCATCCACCATTGATAACCGTAGTAAAATAATCCGCCGAATATGTTGGTGGCTTGAAAGCGTGGTTTAATGGATTGAGCAATCCATTCGGCGGTCACTATTTGACGGCCATTCCATACGCCGTTGTTAATAACGAGCTGCCCAATTTTTGCGGCATCGCGCGGGCGCAGGCGAAGCCCGCCTGCCGTTGCGTGTCTACTGTTGGGGGGATAATCCTTCCATTGCCAATTTGTTATGTCGAGGGGGCGAAACAGGGCCTCATTCGCAAAGGCGTCAATCCGCAGTCCCGATGCTTTCTCGATGATCTTGCCTAGCAGATCGGTTCCGCCACCGTTGTAAGTGAAGAAAGTGTATGGCGCGAATGCAAACGGCTTTTGAAACACGTACCGTAGTGGATCTGCGTCATTCACCAAATGCCACTCGTCGTTCTTGTCGTTCCACGGAGTGGTTTCGTCCCACTGGAGCCCCGATGACATCGTCAGCAGGTGTCGCAGCGTGACCTTGTCCCAGCCGGGCGCTTGCACGCTGGCGTACTCGGGGAAGAATTTCGTCACCGGCTCGTCGAGGCTCGCGATCAATTTGCGATCCAGAGCAATGCCGAGCAATAGGGATACGACGCTCTTTGTCACCGAGCGCAGGTCGTGGAGCGTATCGGCGTCGAACTCGTAACGTCCGGACGTACCGCCCCAGGGCTCGTCGTAACCTGCAAAGTATTGCTCGAATACGAGTTTGCCATTGCGTACGATAACGACGCCATGGACGTTGGCTTTTGTGACTTTCAACCGCTCGGCGATCGCGCACAGTGAAGCGCCGTCAAGGCCCACGTTCTCAGGCTTTTCGACAGTCCAACCGTCGTTCAAGCTCGCGGGCATGCCACATTGCGGCTGTTGAGCGCGGGCCTGAAGCGCACTGAGTGCAAGCGCTGCAATCAGCGCAAAGACGTGAGGGCGCATGCACTGCTTCCTTGCTAGTCGCGCCGGACGGCATCGGCATTCCCGGGAAGTCAAAGCAGAAACGGTCGCAAGGGGGAAGCCGCCCCTGCAAGGACATACGGTTGGAACGGCGTATTTTGCAGCGGGCAGTGGCAACATAACCGTTGGGTATCGGCACGATGTGGACAGTCTGCCGGCGTGCAGCGGACCTTCGCAGCAGGGCGTTATTGCGTGTGCAATTTGATCCGGTAGAGATAGGCAAGATTGCCCAGGGACAATTCGCCCGTCACGTCGCTTCCGTCCTTGGTTCGCGCTTTGAACGGAAACAACATCGGTCCCCGGCCGTGGTACTCTTTGGGGGCTTGCAGGTCGATGTCGAGGAAACCGCGCTGTGCCAGATAGGCCTTGGCTATTTGCGGCGTTTGCGGGCTCGCCGTGAAAATCACGATCGCCATCCCGATGGCCGTCAGGATGAGCTTGTGTTTGTAATCCTGCAAAAAGAGCGCCATTGCAGAAACCCTCGAACCGACGACGGGGCATTTTATGTTGCAGGCGTAAATATTGTGTAAGTGCTAATATTGCCGTCACATTTCACGCGCGAATGAGGCCGGCGGTTAAGATTTCGGCCCGTTCACGCGGCACGAAGAGGAAATCCCAGACGCCGTCTGGCACCGGGCCGCTGTCGGCTGAACGGGACGGCCAGCGGTTGCGCCCTTAGGCGCAGTTCACGCGGGCGCCGTTGACCATCACGCAATCCATTTCGCGCAGCAGCGGGAAGTGTCCGCGCGTGTTGAGAAACATCGCATTGAGCAAAAACTTGCTCTTTTCGTATTCGGCCAGTTGTTCGGTGAAGAGCGGCACGCCTTCATAGTAGGGGCGGAAGCTCAACTCGCTCTGCAGGCCAACGAAGTTCTGCACGACGTCGAGACCGCTTCGAAACACGACGAGGTCATGGCCTTGCGTGTCCATCTTCAAAAATGCTCGCTTGAACTTGAATTTTTCTTGTAGCCGCTGATAGCCATGGTTCAGCGTCTCTGAAGGCACCATCACCGTTCGCTCGATTTTGACGTTGCTGGCGAAAGCCTCTCCGTCAGCGGCCTTCGGCGTTTCAGCCGAGCTGAACTGCGTGTCGTGGGTCAGATGAAAAGGAATTTGCCCGGTGACTTTCGACAGCGCAACCTGCTCGATCTGCCATAGCGGATTGTTGTTGCTCAGTTTGACCAAGCGGCTGTGCAAGTCAGGATGCGGCTCGAACGAGATGATCAGTCCCTTGTAGCCCACCCACCGCCGCAACATCGTCGCATACTGGCCGGCATTGGCACCCACGTCGAAGATGCAATCGACATCCATTTCGCGCACGATGCGCCTGAGAGCCCTGATCTCGGGCACTTTGTGATACTGGCCGATCGATGACAACAGGCACGATATCGCGCTGATGCTACCCTCTCGATAATGGCGGCTATGACGGAATTTTTGAAGCACAGATGACCAGTCCCCGATAGCCGTTTTACACAGTTTACTGCAGTAGCCTAATTTGCGCCGTCAAACAATTTCAGCGAAAGCAACATCGTCTTGCATCCGCCGAACTTTGCACGCACCATCGCCTCAAGAGAGGGCGGGACCGGACGGGCTATGTGTATGCCGGACGTATGCCACTCAGGCGGCGGGCGAGGGAATTCATGCAAATCGATGCGTTGAAAGAACTGCGCGGCGGCCGCCTCGCGCAAATGGTGCGCTGGTATGATCCGCGCCTGCTGGCCCGCATCGGCGTCCGCACGTTGGTGTCCAGCGTGTTCGGACAGTATGCCGATCAGCGGCTGATCCAGGCGGCAACGGACCAAGCCGACAGCAAGGCGTTGCAGGCGCGCTACGATTATCGCGATCCTACACAGGCCGATCCGATGCACAAGGTCGCGCTCGACGACAAGGGCGCGTTCTATATCGACTATATTTCGGACGTGGGTGACGGCTTTGAATCGACCTACGCGATGGCCTACCTGCTCGCCAAGGACAGTTTGCAGGTGCCGGGGCTCACCAAACCTTTGCCGGCCGGCGATACGCTGATCCTGGGCGGCGACCAGTGTTATCCACAGGCGACGCGCGAGGATTACAAAAAGAAGCTGATCACGCCCTACAGCTGGGCGTTCGAGAAAAAGCCCGAGCGCAAACTCTTCGCCATTCCCGGCAATCACGACTGGTACGACGGGCTCAATGCGTTCGACAGCCTGTTCTGCTCGTCGCGCGACAAACTCAGTGAAACCAAAGGTAATGCGATCGGCGGTTGGCAATGCCAGCAGCATCGCAGTTACTGGGCACTGCGTCTGCCGTACAACTGGTGGATCTGGGGCCCCGACATCCAGTTCTCCAAGTATCTCGATGCAGCCCAGATCAACTATTTCGAATTGATCGCCGAGCAGATGGGACCGGGCGACAACCTCGTCATCTGCATCGCCGAACCTGATTGGCTGCTCGCCGACATGCAGGGCGAGGACGACGAGGAAGAGAACTTCTTCAAGATCACCACCATCGCCCGCAAACGAGGCGCGCGCGTCTGCGCCGTGCTAGCCGGCGACTGGCACCACTACAATCGCTATTTCGCCAACGAGATCGACGTGCATTTCGTGACCGCCGGTGGCGGCGGCGCGTTCCTGCATCCGACCCACGTCCTGAAGGAAGCCGTGTCTGTGCGCTGGCCGCAACAGGCCGACGTGGAAGCAATCGGTCCGGCCAGCGAGGGAGCGCCGCCAGAGCCGGTGTGGCGGGCGCAGGACGTCGATATCAAACTGCGCGGTGAGAAGTCGTCGGCGCGGGTGGAAGTGGCACGCGAAGTCGGCGAAGCGGTGGGCGGGGTGCTGGCTCCGATCGACGAAGCGCTGCACGGCAAGAAACGCGCAAAACGCACGCGCATCTTGAAGCAGGAAGCGCCGGTCTGTTACCCCGGCAAAGGCGTCAGCCGCCTCATCAGCCTGCGCAATCTGCTGTTTCCGCTCTTCAACTTCCCGTTCGCGCTCGGCATCGGCGTGATTTATTGGCTGATTACGTGGCAATTTTATTCAGTCGTCGAGCGCCACGATATTTCCGCCGGCAAGATCGATGCCGTCGGCGTGCAAACCGGGTACTTCGACACGTTCCAGTACTTCCCGCTGTATCTCATCCAGGCGAGCCTCGTCTCAATTCCCCTGGTCGTGATGGTGCTGGGTCTGCTCGTCACCCTCATCTGGTACGTGGACGCGACGGAGAAACCGGTCTGGCGCCATTGGTTTTCCAAGATCACCATCGGCACGTTGCATTGGGCCGCCCATCTGACGGTGATGTTCGCGCTCGGCTTTTCCTTCGTGATGCTCAACAACTGGTCGTCGCCTTACGTCGAGCGCGAGGTCAACACGATCTGGCAAAAGAGCGAAGCACAACTCGGCGTCGTCGGGCGCGGCATCAAGGAAGCGCTCGAGCCGCTGTCGTCGTCGCGCGTCGAACAGCGCGAACAATACGGCGACAAGGCCAAGGCCGGTGACTTGCGTCGTGCTGCTCCGCCGAAAGCTGCGTTCCAAGGTCCGGTGCAGCCGAACAAGGCGAACCAGGGCGACCCGCTGGTCTCCAAAGGCGTGCGGCAGGTGTTGGGCTTCGTGCTTTATCCGCTGCAGATCATCTTCGTCGGCGGCATTATCGGCGGCTTCGTGTGGGGGCTGTATTGGACGCTCTGCAGCATCGTGCTGCGCATGCATGCCGAGGACGCGTTCGCCGCGTTGCGCATCAAGGACTACAAGAACTTCATGCGCCTGCGCTTTGACCGCGACTCGCTCACGATCTTTCCAATCGGCGTCGACAAAGTTCCGCGCAAGCGCTTCTGGCGCGGCCGCACGCCTGCAAACAGCGGGCTGTCGCACAACCCGCGTCTCGTCGCTTCCGACCACATCGATGTGCGCCTGATCGAGAAACCCATCGTCATCTCGCGTCGCAGCGGATTGGACAGCAGCGCAGAAGAGGAAGCCGCGGCGTGAACAGGCGGCAGGCTCGCCGTGCGTCTTCGGCGCACAGCTGGGCGCCATTGGCGCGGTTCGTCGCGCGCGAAGAAGCACTTTCCGCATGGGCCGCGCGGCGACCGCTGACGTTCGGGGTCTATGAGTTCCTGCGATTCGGCGTGAAGCAGGCGTGGGCCTGTTTGTTCGGCGGCCTGTTGCTCGCGTTGCTCGTTGGAACTTGGGCGGTCTATCCGAGAGACGCCAGCCTCGCGCGCTACGATTTCCTCGTGCTCGCCAGCATCGCCATCCAACTTGCGATGATCGGGTTCAAACTCGAAACGCGCGAGGAAGCCTTAGTTATTCTGGCGTTTCACGTCGCCGGAACTGTGATGGAAATCTTCAAGACCTCGATGGGCTCGTGGATCTATGCCGAACCGGGCCTGTTACGCATCGGTGGCGTGCCGCTGTTTTCGGGTTTCATGTATGCAGCCGTCGGCTCCTACATAGCGCGGGCGTGGCGGCTGTTCGATTTTCAGTTTTCGAATTATCCGCCGATCTGGGCGACGGTTCTGCTGGCAACAGCGATCTATGCGAACTTCTTCGCGCATCACTACCTGCCTGATGCGCGGTGGTTTCTGTTGGCTGCCTATGCCGTGTTGTTCGGCCGGTCGTGGATCTACTATCGCGTGCACCGGCACTGGCGGCGGATGCCGGTGCTGGTGTCGACGCTACTGGTTGCTGCTTTCATTTGGAGCGCTGAAAATATCGCGACGTTCGCGCACGCCTGGACCTATCCCCATCAGCGGACTGGGTGGGCTCTGGTATCGGTGTCCAAGCTCGGGGCATGGTATCTGCTGATGATCATTTCAGCGGTGCTGGTGTCGCTGGTCAACAAACCGCGTGAGTTCAAGTCGGGGACACATGCGGTTCTAGCGCCTGCGGGTTAGCCCACTACCGGCGTCGGCCGGTCGAGCCGTTTGCGCCCCACGCACTGGCGCAACGCACTTGCCGCCCGCATTCCTCCCTGCCACTCTATTGGACAACCCGCCGGAGGATTGCCCATGGCTACCGCACCGAAGTTGCAGCAACCGTCGCAAGTGCATCCTCGCCCAGACTGGCCGTTTCAGATCAAGCCGCTGCATTCTGCGTTTGGCGCGGAGATCGTCGGCATGACGCTGGAACAGGCCATCGACGAGACAGCGTTCGCCAAAATACACGAGGCATTTCTCGACTATAAGCTCATTCTGTTTCGCAACGTCGATCTGCCGCCGGATCGTCAAGTCGCGTTCGCGCGTCGCTTCGGTGAAGTTCAAATCCACCCGATGCACCAGTACCACGGATATGGCCACCCGGAGATCTACCTGCTCTCGAACCTCGACGAGCATGGAAAGCCCAACGGCAAGCATCCCGACAAGGGCACGCTCTATTGGCACACCGACGGCTCCTGGCGTGAGCGCAGCGGCCTCGCCACGATGATGTACAGCGAGATCTGCCCCAAGGTGGGCGGGGAAACCCAGTTCTGCGATATGGTTGCTGCCTACGATGCGCTGTCGCCGGAATGGAAAGCGCGCATTCGCGGCAAGAAGGCCGTGCACAATCTCGACTTCTCGCGCACGCGCCGTCACGGTCACGATCCGATGACGCCCGAGCAGAAAGCCAAAGTGCCACCAGTCGCCCAGCCGATCGTGCGTCAACATCCAGAAACGCTGCAGCTCGGCATTTTTCTCGGCGATCATGCCGAGTATGTGGAAGGCATGCCGTACGAAGACGGGCGCAAGCTGATCGAGGATCTCAACGTCGCGTCAACGCCTGAAAATCTGGTCTATACGCACACCTGGACACCGGGCGAATGCATCGTGTGGGACAACCGTTCGACGATGCACCGGGCGACGGGGTTCGACGTCGAGCACGACCTGCGCAAGATGCGCCGTTGCACGATCAACGGCGACAAGCCGATGGATGGCTTTTTCGACTGACCTTCGCCGCATTCCGTGTTGGCATCCGCAATCGGCATTCGGCTGATACTGCAGCGTTCAGGAAAAGATACGATCACCCATCTGATCGATGATCTGTTTCGCCTTTATAATTGAGTATTCGGCGGCGGCTTCGGCACTCGGAAACGTATCGGCGCGGATGAAGCGATGCTCCTTGATTTCGCCGCCAATCTCTTTGCTGATGGTGCCCGCGACGTGGAATTTGCCGTCGGATGCCACGGGAGCTGCGGTGATGGCGAAGCCGTTGTGGATCGTGGCCGGCATGGACGCGCTCGGACCGGGACCGCTCGATGAGCGCCCAAACAACGTTTTCCAGAGCGACATGTGAAACTCCACTCCAAACCGCAGTCTCAGGTGTTAGCCGCGCAGGCGAAGTTCGCGCAGCCATCACCAGTCGCAACTCTCTAACGCAGCGGCGGCGCGTACTGAAGGCCGCCCTGGTTCCACAGCTTGTTCAGCCCCCGATCCAGACCCACACGCGTGTTCGGGCCGAGATGACGCTCGAAACTTTCGCCGTAATTGCCGACGTGTCTGACGATGCGGACGACCCAGTCGGGCGCGACGCCGAACTGCTCGCCGATCTGCCCCTCGACGCCCAGCAGGCGGCGCACGTCCGGACTAGGCGATTTTTTCATCTCCTCGACGTTCGCCTGGGTGATCCCCAATTCTTCGGCGGTCAGCATGGCGAACAAGGTCCAGCGCACCAGCGTGAACCATTGATCGTCGCCCTTGCGCACCCAAGGACCGAGTGGCTCCTTTGAAATCGTTTCCGGCAACAGGATGTGATCGTCGGGCTTAGCGTAGGTGAGGCGGTTGGCGACGAGTTGCGACCGGTCGGTGGTGATCACGTCGCAGCGGCCGGTGTCGTAGGCCTTGTTGGTTTCGGGCGGGTCCGAGAATGTCAGAATGTTGATTTTAACGCCGCTGGTGCGGGTGAAGTCGGCGAGGTTGAGTTCGTTGGTGGTGCCCTGCCCGACACACACCGTCGCGCCAGCAAGCTCTTTGGCGGATTTGACGCCTAGCGACTTGCGCACCATGAAGCCTTGTCCGTCGTAGAAATTCACCGCCGTGAATTGCACGCCCAGCGTCGTGTCGCGGCTAGACGACCAGGTTGTCGTGCGCGCGAGAACGTCGACCTCGCCCGATTGCAGTGCGAGCAGGCGGTCCTTCGACGATAGCGGTACGTAGCGGGCTTTCTCAGGATCGTCGAAAATCGCGGCAGAAAGTGCGCGGCAGAAGTCGGTATCGAACCCCGTCCACTTGCCCTTGTCGTCGGGCGCGGAATAGCCGGGCACGCCCTGCGACGTGCCACAGTTGAGCATGCCGCGCGTCTTGACCTGCTCGAGCGTCGTCGCTGCCTGCGCAGCGCTACACGACCAGGCCGCCCAGAGCGCCGCCAGTCCATAAACCCACGTTTTTTGCATTGATGTCCTCGGGCGCAGCCTTGCACACACCAGCATGTTCGCCAGCGGTCGCGAAGTGTGAGCCTATCCGACGGTTTTCGTCAAATCGATCTCAAGTGCAGCTCGTGCTGGCACGAACATGGCGCCAGCGAAAGGCAACGTGAGGCCGATCAATCCAATCACGGCGCCAGCGATTGCTGTGGCGGTGGCGGATCGTTGTCGTCGCGGTCGCGACCGGCGACCAGCATCGGCGCACCGTCTCGGCCGTAGAGATCGGGCCGGAATTGCACGCTGCCACCGGGCTCGGCCCAGGCGGTGATATAGGTGAAATACACGGGGATCTGGTGCGTCAGCGTGAGGTCGATGGCCTGTCCGCCTTCGATGATGGCGTCTATGCGACCCGGCTGATCCCAGCCGATTTCATTGCGCGCGATCCATTCGCCGAGCTTGAACACATCTTGCACGCGCACGCAGCCGGCGCTGAAGGCACGGGCGCGCTGCTGGAACAACGGCTTCATCGGCGTATCGTGCATGTAGACGCCCTCGGAATTGGGCATGTCGATGCGCATCAGGCCGAGCGCGTTTTGCGGGCCCGGATCCTGCCGAAACTTGATTTGGGTGGCGGTGGCCGAATTCCAATCGACACTCGCCTGATCGATCTCGGGGCCGTTGAAATCGCGCGTGAGCACGCGGATTTTCTCCTTGGCGATATACTCCGGCTCTTTCCGCATTTTCGGAATGAGATCGAGCGTGGCAACGCTGTCGGGCACGCGCCAATAAGGAAAGAAGTTGAGCGCGCGAATGGTGGCCTTGACGATCGGCGTCTGCCGTTCGACGCGACCGGCGATGACGCGATGGCGTTGCTGCACTTCGCCGCGTTCGACGGCTTCGAGTTGGAAAGCCGGCGGGTTGACCAGCACGTAACGGTCTTCAATGCGGCCGGCCATCAACTCGCGCAAACGGCTAAGATTCAGCTTGAGCTGTTGGACGCGGGCTTGCGCGGGCACGTTGAGTGCCTGCAGCGTCGGTTTATCGACCCGGCCGGAAACCCGAAGGCCGTGATTCTCCTGGAACTTGCGCACGGCAATTTCAAGCGCGCCATCGAAACTGTACCCGCCGCCGCTCACATCCTTCAACTCGCCCGTGACGGCGAGACGACGGCGCAGAATAGGCAACCGCTCGTCGTCGTCCTCGGGGCGGATCATTTTGACGCCGGGCACGTTCGGCCACCCACCCCGGTCCGCGATCGTCTGATAACGCGCAATGGCGGCTTCCTGCGCTTCGATGATCGCGTCGGAGCGGAACGGCACCGTGTTTGGTCTGAGATCGTTGAGCGGCTCGGCTTTTTTACGGTCGTCAGCCTGCTTCGTCTGGGCCGGCGTCTGGCCGAAAATGGTATCCACCCAGTTCGGGACCTGCGCGGAGGCAGACGAAGCGGTGCTTGCAGCAAGTGCGGTCAGCGACAAGCCGCGCAGCAACGCGCGACGACTTTGCGTCGTCGACTGAAGTGCAGACTTTGGGAAGTCAGCGTCGCTGCGAGCCATGCCATCAATCCTGTACGTCGTATCTGTGGTATCTGTCAGTGGTGTCGTCGTCAGCAATGCATCTCAGGGCGGCAGTCCGGTCAAAAAACCGCCTTCGATCACGCAATTTTCAGCCTAGACTTCGGCGCATAAGTCGAGCGCCGCAGGCCTTGCCATCCCAGTCCCTGGCCTAAGTCAGCCTGTTGAATGATCACGGCATCAATGCGGCAGATTGCACTCGAACACCGGGTGTTAGGAATGCGTCACGATCAATTTGCCCCGACTCCAAACCCTGCAGGTGCTCTATCATTCATGACGAAGCGCCTCAACCCCGGGCGGTTGCGAACACCGTTTTGTGAACGCCGGAGTGGATAACCTGTGGCGACGATGCCGCAATGCACAAACGCTGCACTGTTCCAAAGCACCTTATCGTTTTATGTGTAAAGCCCAGGCGTGAAACCCGCGCGCGATTGATCCTGGCCGGTTGATCGGGGCAAGGTCAGCCATGAGCAGGGATTCGTCGTCGAGGCAGCCGCAAAGCTGGCATGAGCACGCAGCGCAGGCGCAAGCGGACGCGCGTGAGTTGGGCGAGGCGCACCGTCGTCAGTCTAGCGGGCAGCACGGGCCGACACACGGCTCATATGCGCCGCACGCTTACGGGTACGGGGCATTTGCCGAACCGGATTTCAAAGCCAAGCTGCTGTCCGATTGGCAAATCGTCAAGCGTGCGCGTTTTGAAGCGGCGGAACGTCTGGGACGCCGTAACAATCTCAGTCTCTTCACACTTTCTACGGTGGCCCTCTATGGCGGATTGATCACTGTCTTCGTGCTGATCTTCAAAGACAGTCTGACCCCGCATCTGCGCAGTATCTGTGATTGGGTGTCGGTGGTCGCCAACTGGCTCACGTTGACGTTCAGCCTGACCGAGCAAATCAAAGATTATAGTGGACAATCGCGCGCCCTGCACGAGTGCGCGCAGAAAGTGAACGATCTGCGCAAGCGCCTTCAGGCGACGCCCATTTCAGCCAGCCAGCAGTTGATTCCTTATGTGCAGGCCTACGAGGCGATCATCGCCGAATGCGGCCCCAACCACGAGCGCCTCGATTACGAAATAGGCCGTCTTTCCGGCGCGCGAGCGCTCGACGGGCTCAGTCCGAAAGCGCACGCATCCCGTTTGCGGCGACTGCGCCTGCAGAGTGGGTTCGCAACCTATACGATTTACATCGTGATGTGCCTGGCACCCGCCGTGGCGGGATTGCTGACCTGGCTGCTGGTGCCCGCGCCGATCGCTGGCCAATGAAACGCGTCTGCCAACGCATGCGCCCCTCCCGGAATTTCGTTTTGGAGTTGGCAGAAAAGCTGCGAGTCTCTCGCTGCTGTGGGCAGGGCGTGTCAATTCGTGCGAATTCGCTTATAGGGGGCGCGCAGGCCGCGTTTGCGCCGGGGTTGGGGACCCACGCAGATGCCGTGCCTGCCACGTCAATCAAGTGTGGCATGGGCACTTGAATGAGGCACGCG
>JANLYD010000317.1:0-3156 GCA_031365465.1 Hyphomicrobiaceae bacterium | reverse complement strand
GCAGGCCGATAGGCGTCCGGCGTGCCGGTCATGTTGGGCCGGTGCGGCTTTTGCCACGGGCGCGGCTGATACGGCGTGTCCTCGCTCGGCGGAACGTCGACGGTGTAATGCATCCAGCCATGCCAATCCGGCGATATCTGCGAGGCCTCGGCGCCGTTCTTGTAGATCACCCACCGGCGCGGCACGCCCAACGGCCCGATGCCCTTCGACTGCACGAAATACTGATTGCCGAGCTCGTCGTTGCCGACGTGCCGCCCGCGCAACCGCGTGTAGATGCGGTTGGACCAGGTGTTTCCACCCCACCAGCTGAAAATCTCGCTCAGAATGCTCATGATGAACTCATGCTCGACGGCCAACCGCATAAAATCGTGTCGGGCGCATATGGCATCCGGCCGCCGACCATGTCCAGCCGCTTGCGAATTCGAAAAAGCGCAGAAGCGCCGGTTCGCCAAGGCCCTTCGCCGCGACCCCACCGAGACCACTTCGCAGTGCGCGAAATAAAGTCGCGCTGCGTCACTCGACGCAACCTGCCGCGCGGGCTCCCTCCCCCTCGCGGAGGAAGCGTGAGGAGGGAATGGTCGAACGACCGCAGCAGTCACCTCGAGCCGCCCGCACCGGCCGAAATCACGACGTGTCATCCCCGCGCATCCTCGCGCAGTGCAAAATTTCCGCGTCGGCAACGTGCCCGTGAAACGCGACAAATTCCGGGATGACGTCCCTGAGCTAGTTCACCTGAGCGACCTCACTCTTGCGGAGCCACAGCTTGCTGGCCCACACTCGGGGCTTCAGTCGCCACTACCCCGGATGCCCCAATGACTCATGATCTCATTCTCAAGGGCGGCCGCGTCATCGACCCGTCACAGACTCTCGACGCGATCACCGATGTCGCTTTCAAGAACGGCAAGGTGTCGGCGGTCGGCACGTCGATCAAAGCCACACCCGGCACCGAGGTGCGCGACGTCAAGGGAGCCATCGTCACCCCCGGCCTCATCGACCTGCACACGCACGTTTACTGGGGCGGCACCTCGCTCGGCATCGACGCCGAAGAGTTCTGCCGCACGTCCGGTGTCACGACCGCCGTCGATACCGGCAGCGCCGGCCCCGGCAACTTCATGGGCTTCCGCAAGCACGTCATAGAACCGAGCCAGGTGCGCATCCTCGCCTATTTGCACGTGTCGTTCGCCGGTATCTTCGCCTTCTCCCCGACGATCATGGTGGGTGAGGGCGAAGATCCCCGCCTCATGGCACCGGCCGAATGTGTGGCCGTCGCCGAGCAAAACCGCGACCTGCTGGTTGGCATAAAAGTGCGGGTCGGCCGTCACGCGTCGGGCGTGCACGGTTGGGCGGCCCTGCAGATGGCGCTGGAAGTGGCCAGCCGGGTTGACATGCCCCTGATGGTCCACATTGATCATCCCCCACCCAGCTACGAGGACGTCATCGGCATCATGCGGCCCGGCGATGTCCTGACGCACGCGTTCCGCCCGTTCCCGAATACGCCGACCACCGCGCAAGGCAAGGTCAAACCCGAAGTCATCGCGGCCCGTGAGCGCGGCGTCATCTTCGATATCGGTCACGGCAAAGGCTCGTTCGCTTTCGAAACGGCGCGCGCCATGCTCGGCAACGGCTTCGCGCCGGACGTCATTTCGTCCGACGTACACGCGCTCTGCATCAACGGTCCCGCCTTCGATCAAGTCACCACCATGTCGAAGTTCTTGTGCCTGGGGATGCCCCTCGCCGACGTCGTCGCAGCCTCCACCGTCAATGCCGCCAAAGCCATGCAACGGCCCGAACTCGGCAGCCTGAAAGTGGGCAGCGCCGGCGATGCAACTTTGCTCACCGTGCAGGACGGAAAATTCGACTATGTCGACGTCGTCGGCGAACACCTGCACGGCAAAAAGCGCATCGTCTCCGAAGGCGTCGTCATCGCCGGCAAGTGGTGGCACAGCCGTCCCGGCGGCCTGTTCGCCAGCGCTGGCTGACGCGGCTCAGACATTGCCGTAGTCATATCTGCCGACTGGCGCGTTAGCTGGTTGGCATTGCTGATATCGAGGCCCAAAGGAGACCGTGCATGACCACCGACACCGAGAAGCCGATCGATCAGGCGAGCGAAACCATCGACAAACTCGCAACCGAGGCCGGCGCGGTGGTGAAGGAAGCCGCTGTCGAAGGCGTGGGTTCGACACAGCCGGTCTGCCTGGTCATCGGCGCGGGCGACGCCACCGGGTCCGCCATCGCCAAGCGCTTTGCCTCCGAAGGCTTCATCGCCTGCGTGGCGCGCCGCAATGGCGATAAGCTCGCCACCGTCGTCGCCGAGATCGAGGCGCAAGGCGGCCGCGCCATCCCGTTTTCCTGCGACGCCCGCCAAGAAGATCAAATGATCGAACTCGTCGCCCGCATCGAGCGCGAAATCGGGCCGATCGAAGTGGCGGTCTTCAACGTCGGCGCCAACGTGCGCTTCTCAATTCTGGAGACGACCACGCGTGTCTACACCAAAGTCTGGGAGATGTGCGCGCTCGGCGGGTTCCACACCGGACGCGAAGCCGCCCGCGTAATGGTCGCCCGTGGTCGCGGCACGATCCTCTTCACCGGCGCTACGGCGAGCATGCGTGGCGGCTCCGGATTCTCGGCCTTCTCAGGTGGCAAATTCGCCCTTCGCGCGCTCGCCCAAAGCATGGCGCGCGAGTTGGGCCCGAAGGGCATCCACGTCGCCCATCCGGTGATCGACGGCGCCATCGATACCGACTTCATCCGCACCAATTTCCCCGATCGCTACGAGACCAAAAAAGACGGCGGCATTCTAAATCCCGACAGCATCGCCGAACAATACTGGCAGATCCACCGCCAGTCCCGCGACGCCTGGACCTTCGAAATGGATCTCCGCCCCGCCATCGAAACCTGGTGAAGGCACTGCTAGTCGTTAGCTACCCCGACACGCTTCACCATCCCCCCACCCCTAACCCCTCCCCACGAGGGGGAGGGGAACCTGCGCCGATTGCGGGATACGAGGCTTCCAAATGGCGAAGCCGAACTCAATGGAGGAAAATAGGGTCGAACTTCAACTGCACCAGCCAGGGCGGCCTGCGCGACGCCCGCAGCATCGCGCCATCCGCGCCATCGCTGTTCGCTTAGCGTCGTCAGGGTAGGGGGCTGTTTCCC
>JANLYD010000221.1:0-7809 GCA_031365465.1 Hyphomicrobiaceae bacterium | reverse complement strand
GGATGCATCGCGGCAATCGCAAGCACAGCCGGCGTTTCGTCGCCATAACGGCCCGGGTCGACCTTGCCGTCCCATCTGGCCTCCGGCACTTGCGTGAAGGTGGGCAGGCTCTTCTGTCCGGCGCCGAGAAACTGCAACGCCGTCACCGCGACCGCGGACGAATCGAGCCCGCCCGTCAACTCTGCGGCGACCCGTTTGCACGTGCGCATCCGCTCGCGCACGGCGTCGTCGAGCAGTGCACGCCCAGCCTCTGCATAGTCCTCAGGCCTACGCATCCGGATTTCCGGCGCAAGCAAATCCGGTTTCCAATATTGTTCCAGACGAATGGCATCGCCATCGGAGCACATGACGTGCCCCGCAGGAAATCGCCGCATTCCCTCGAAAAGGCCGGTTTCGGCGTCGCCGGACGACACTTGGGCAAGCCGTTCGGCCAGCATCACGACGTTGACACTTGGCCTCGCGCGGCGAAGCGCGGTCACGCAACTCGCGGCAGAGGCCACGACCAGCACATTGTCGACGATGCCATACGAGAGAGGGCGCTGGCCCAACGGATCGGTTGCCGCATACAGCCGCCGTTCGAGCGTGTCCCACACGATCGCCGCGAATTCGCCTTCAAGATGTTTGAACGCATCGGAACGCCAGGCCTCCCAAGCCTGCATGGCGAACCACGCGTCCGACCTATCGTCGAGCCGCGCCGGCAAAATACTCAACTTTGCTGCTAGATCACGCCGGTAGTCGAGGCGCCCATCGAAAATCAGGCGATAGCGCTCATCCCCACCGGCAACAACTTCCGAAACGTCTGGGCCAGGTAAGAACCGGCGGCGCGCACTGATCAGTGCGATTATACCCAGAGTTTCAATTGCCGGAGCTGAGTCATTCGGTCCTGGCTTCGCAAGTGCAGTTGCGACCGACTCGACATCCGCTGGACGAATGCTTGAACCAGACTGCGCAAACAGGACCGCAATGCCAGTCAAAAGCCTGCCTCAACACGTCTGGGTCGGCGCAACGCCAGCAGGCCTCTGTTTTCGACTTCGCGTTGCAAAAGTGACTCGCTCCACTTTACCGAGCGTTGAACTCACGCCGGCGTTCAAGAGTGTTGCGCGACCACTGTCTAGATTATTTCAACGATCTACTTTGGTGATTTCCTGATTTCCGATCAATCCGTAACTCAACCATCGGCACTCGTTCGCCTTTTAAATATATCCAATACAGCTGAATGACTAAATACAAAAACAAAGTTGCCGCACTACAGAACAACTTATCAACTCGACACCTCGTATTGCTGTTGAATGATGCCTCTCAAGACATCATCCCGGCACTCTGAGGATCGTTGGACATCGGATTAATGCCGCCGTGCGTCACCGACTTCATATCTGCCTGCTGCAATTGCGGCTTGCTCCAAGTTTTTCGCGGACCAGCGACGTTCGAAGAATTCTCACGCAATTTGTCTGTAGTTTTATACGTCATCTAACATTCCCCCAATATTGATCGATCTGACTACTGATCTAGCCCAAACGGTTTCATCTTAGCAAGGCCGAACGGACAATTTTTGTGTATGATTTTGTACACTCTTTTAGGTGGCGTAATCGAAAAATTCAACTGCATACGTCATGTGTAACTTTTCAATATGGCACTTACCTGTGAGTTCGCCATGCCCAAGGACATGCCCCGCCGCATTGAAAAAATCTCGGTCGTGGCGAGTAATTGCTTCGAAAATCTTAAAAAATGGCCTTCCGCTCCCATCGCATCGATTAGGCTTGGACAATAGATGTTGTGGCGCAGCACCATCATCGAAGTGAAGACCGGCAAGGGTTCGATCTCCATCGGCGCAGTTGCAGGCAAGAGCCATCGAAGTAAATACAAGCGCCGCAATGGCCAAGTTTGCGACTGGAATACTTCGCGCGCGTCGACGCGTCGCTTGAGGGCGTCGATGGTGTCGATCTGCCCGGCATCGGCTGGCAACCCTGCAGGCGCAAGCGATTGCGGCCATAGCTTGAGAATCGGCACGCTGGGAGACGCGACCAATTCGCCCTGCTCGTTCAGGCGCACCACCAACACGTCGTCGGATATCAGCCGGAATCCACGCCCCGCCAGCATGGCTGCCATGGTCGACTTCCCGTTGCCAGAATCCCCCATAAAACCAATGCATTCGCCATCTTTCTCAAATGCGCTGGCATGAATGGGAAACAGCTTACGCTGGTGCAGCACCGCCGCAAACGCCGACCCGAGGAGATAAAGTCTCAATGCCGACGGTTCGACTTTGGCATCCGGTTGGACGACCACGGTCGTACCGGCGGTGACGTGAAATGTAGCAACACCGGGCACGTGAAAACAAATTTCGTCGCGACCGACCAGGAAACCGTCTTCACAATGGCGGAATGCGCTCGGTTCCCGCAGCGCTCGGCCGAGGGTAATCCGCACGTCGGACAGGTCAGCCGGTATAGCCTCGATCAGCTCTGGCAGTTCGATTTGTGACTGCACCGAGAGCCCGTGCACGCGATAAAAGAAAGTCATGCCAATTTCTTTGCTCTTGAATA
The DNA here is from genome assembly GCA_031365465.1 of Hyphomicrobiaceae bacterium. Classification (GTDB taxonomy): domain Bacteria; phylum Pseudomonadota; class Alphaproteobacteria; order Rhizobiales; family Hyphomicrobiaceae; genus JABFRJ01. The sequence continues at coordinate 5,272 of JANLYD010000221.1, read as the reverse complement.
TCGACTGCCAATTCACGCCGGTTTACAAAGTCGTTGCCTGCATGCAATTACCGCACACTAAAGATCGCACGCGAGATCCATACTAAATATTGCAGGAGCCACGTTTATGGTCAGCCCAGGATACATTGCTGACCATGGCTGGAAGTACACCTACCATTATAACCTGTGCCCGGGGTACCTGCGGTTTGCGCTGGCGATGGCTGGCTGCCCGGCCCCTGCGATGAAGCACGTTTGCGATCTCGCTTACGGCCAGGGTGTCTCGCTTGTTTTGCACGCCGCCTGCAACCAGACGATCACGTGGTCCGGCACCGATTTCAATCCGCATCACGTCGCGTTTGCCAGCCGGCTAGCTGGACAGTCTGCATCTAATCTCACGCTCTACGATTTGCCGCTGGGCGCATTTTCGAGCGCGGCATGCGTCGACGCAATCGATGTGTTCACAAATATCGGCACCTGGACTTGGATTTCGCCGTCGGACCAACAGGCCGTCATCACTCTCTTGCGAGACAGACTGAGCGCAACCGGACTGTTCTGCTTGGCCCACACGACGCTACCAGGACAAGACGGTCTGGTGGGGTTGAGCCGCATATTCGCCAGTCTCGGACAGGGTCCGGAGTTGATTACCCCCCCGGCGCCCGAGTTGATCCCTGAGGCCTTGCGCACCGCGCTCGCGTTCTTAGACACGAACCCAAGTTTTTTGGGTATCCACAGCAATCTAAGGGTGTTGACACAGACACTAGCGACGCAAGATCCCTCCCACCTCGCACATGAATATTTCAATTATCAATTCCGCCCAGGCTATTTTCTCGATCTGGCGGTTGCGCTGTCGGCTGCCGGCGTCGGCTGGGCTGCCCCCTGGTCCGCATCCCGCGATATCGATTGCCTGCATCTGACCGCGCGGCAGGACGCGTTTCTTCAAGGGATCGAGCGCCTCGAGCGCCGCGAGCAGTTGCGCGATCTCATGCTCAATACCGGGATGCGAACAGACATTTTTGCAAAATCTGCCCACGCTGTAAAATCGGCGCGCCTTTCGTTGCTCACGGAAATGGCGTTCGTGTTGGTCGTGCCGGTCGCGAGTGTTCCCTCGGTCGTATCCGGCGGCCTGGGTGAACTCGCCCTCGCGAAGGACTTGTATGTGCCCTTGCTTGCTAAATTGGCTGCGCACAAACCGGTCACGATCTCAGCACTCCACGCTTGTCTCCAGGAACGCTACTCTATGGACGAGGTCGCCGACGCGGTCGCAATTCTCGTCGACGCCAATTGCCTCCATGTCGTGAAATCGGACGCCGACGATATCAGTCTATCGACACCTAAGGCCCATGCGCTCAACTTACGCATTCTGCAGATGAGCCGCGACGGCGACACTGTCCGTCATCTCGGCTCGCCGCTGACGGGGGGCGGCATCGAACTGTCACGCTCGCAACGATTGTTCCTGCTTGCTCACGCCGAAGGCGCGCGCGATGTCGACAGCTATGCCCGCGCCGCGGAGCCGGCACTAGCGGCAAAACAATCGGGAGCAACCCCACCGGACGGCACTTTGCTGCGTCGTGACGCTAAAGACTTTATGGATCGTTTTCTGCCCATTTACCGATCCCTTGCCTTGATCCCCGACCTGGAGCGCTAGTTCTCACGTGACGAGGCAACGGCTTCACCGATGGCGTCAACTGAGTAGGCGCGAGCGGCGCCTGTTGGCGGTGGCTGTGTGGCGACTTTGGGTCGCCTTCGTCCGCTTCCGGCGCACCTCGGTCGAACTGCTGCTGTCGGATCTCGATGCCTCGCGACAGGCGATTCCCGGAACATGCCCTGCCACACCGCAGCAGGTTGGCTGGGCTGTGGAGGCGGCCTCGCGCGCGGTTCCCTGGCGGGCGGACTGCATGATCGCGGCGATGGCGGCGGCGGACTGGCTCAAACGATTGGGATATCAGCCGAAATTCCACATCGGCGTTCATCACCCGCAGTCAGCGGCTGACCTTGCGGCACACGCTTGGCTCACACTCGATGGCGGGATCATTGTCGGCGGTGAAGGCATTGCTCCCGGCGGATCGATCCCTGTCCTCAGGCCTTCCGCGGACAAACAGCCGAAGCCGTGAAGCGCTCAGGTCTTGCTGCGCCGCTGGATGAAGAAATCGCCGAGCACAAGGATGTCCATCTTCGTACGTAGAAAACACTCGAGCGCCTCTACGGGCCGGCAGACCACCGGTTCGTTTTCATTGAACGAGGTATTCAATACCATCGGCACGCCGGTGATTTGCCGAAAGTCCTCGATCAACTTCCAGTATCTTTCGTTTGTTTGGCGGTATACCGACTGCAATCTTCCCGACCCGTCCACGTGCGCGACCGCCGGTATCACTGCGCGCTTCTCGCGCTTGATCTGAAAAACCTGCATCATGAACGGTACGTCGCCGCTTTCCTCGAACCAATCTCCGACATGCTCGGACAGGACGGACGGCGCGAAGGGTCGAAAACTTTCGCGGCGTTTGATTTTCAGATTGAGAATATCCTTCATATCGGCGCGCCTGGGATCACCGATGATGGACCGATTGCCCAACGCGCGCGGACCCCACTCCATTCGCCCCTGAAACCAGCCGACGACCGCGCCCGCAGCGACCGCCTCGGCAGTGCGTCGCGACAAAACCGCAAAATCTGCAAGGCATTCGCCGACACAACCGGCGTCTGCGATCTCGCCGGCGCGCGCCCGCAACAAATCCTTGATTTCATCGGCATCGGCACCTGGACCGAGGTAGGCATGATCCATGATCGACCGGCCACTTTCGAGCAGATCACCGGCAAGTGTCGCGGAGCGCGATTGCTCAGCGACGTGCTTCGATGCGGCTGTTTGATGCCAAGTATAGATGGCCGCGCCGATAGCGCCGCCGGCATCTCCGGCGGCCGATTGCACGTAAAGTCTCTTGAATGCCGATTGCCTGAGAACCTTGCCATTGGCCACAGAATTCATGGCGCAGCCTCCGGCCAATGTCAGACTGTCGATTTTGTGCTTCGAATGAAGATGATCGATCAGATGAAAGAAGGCTTCCTCGTACATCGCCTGCGTCGAACGCGCGATATCGCGATGAAAATCCGTCAGCGGTTCGTGCGGTTCACGTTTGGGTCCGAGAAGGTCTTCGAGGGCTTTTGAGAACAATGTTCCGACGTGCGGCGTGCCGCCGGACCAAGCATATTCGATCTTTTCGCTATGATGTCGAAAGTAGCTCGTATCCAGTTCGAAGCGCCCTCCATTCAGCAACCGAACGATCTTGCGCATTTGCGGGAGATATTCGGGCTTACCATAAGGCGCAAGCCCCATCACTTTGTATTCGTCACCGTAATGCGGAAATCCAATATACTGCGTCAGCGCTTGATAAAAGACACCGAGAGAATGGGGGAAGAACACGCGATCTTCAATATCGATCGCCGTACCGCGTCCGACGCCCCAGGCCGCACTCGAAAAATCTCCAAAACCATCGATCGAAACCGTAACCGCCTCCTCGAACGGAGATACCAGAAACGCGGACGCAAGATGGGCCATGTGGTGTTCGACACGATCGACGACAGCACCACACGTCTCGCCAGGAAACGACGCGGCCAAATCCTGCTCGATCGAGTGACGCTTCCGCTGATTTTTTAAGCGATCGATAACCAACGCTACGTCGGGCCGACGCGCGAGGGCAAAATAGGCCTTCTTCAACAGGTGGGCACGCGGATCTGAATTCACCGCAATGCGATCTACTTCCGCAAGTTTGACGCCCGCCTCCTTGAGGCAGTAGGCAATCGCCTGATCTGGAAAGCCTGCCCAATGCTTCACGCGTCGGAAGCGCTCTTCTTCCGCGGCTGCGACGATCTCACCGTCGCGCACGAGACATGCCGCAGAATCTCCATGGTAGGCATTTAAACCGAGGATGATCATATCAATGACGCCATGCGAGTTTGCCGATGATCGCGAAAGTATTTTCGGACGAATTGGGAACCGGTTTCCAAACGAGAAACACGATAAGACAGTGACTGGTGCCGCTCGGCCATTCCGCTGGGAACCTTAATCGTGATCCCGGCGCAGCTTACGATCGACCAACTCGATCGCGACGAGAACTTCAGCGAACGTTCGTTGCAGCACATACAGCCAACCCGCCCACCCGTCGAGCACGCATCGTTTGACGATCAGTGTGTAGAAGAATACGAGCACTGGTGCGGGCCACGCCAGCAATCGAATGCGATCCGTGCGACGCAAATCCGTCGCGCGAGCAGAAAGCAAATGGTCCGCTTCCGCCTTCGCATATTTCAGCTGCGACGCCAGCCAGCGCGACAGCGGCTTACGGTCGTCGTGATAAATCTCACCGCTCAATTTGGCGACGTTTCCATTGACTACGACGCGATGCCCATGGCCCTCGTTGCGATAGCGCGCAGCAGCAGTTCGATAGAGCACCACACGCGGCGGGTAAAGTGATGCGCGCAACTGGCGGCCATAGATGCGGTATTTGAATCGTGCCGAATAGCCGACGGCGCCGCTTTCTGCGAGCTCGGACAATTCCTCGATCAATCCTTGGCTCAATTCATAGTCGGCATCGAGAGACAACACCCAAGGCGTCGTTACCGCGGCCAGCCCGAAATTGCACTGGGACGCGAAATCGTCGAATGGCCGGTGCAAGATATCGACGTTGTTGAAGCGGCGTGCAATCTCGAGCGTGGTATCCGTGCTGCCGCTATCAATCATAAGGACGCGTTTTGCCCACCTCAGACGTTCCAGGCACCGACCGATATTGGGTGCCTCGTTGTAGGCGAGCACCATGACGGTAACATCGGCCGCAATGCGATTTTTCATACCCTTTTAACACTGCCGAGGATGGCTTTCGTCTGCGTCTCTCCCGGTCGAACGAGACTGTGGTATAGAGCCTCGGTGGCTTCTGCGACACCTCCCCAGGAAAAGCGTTCGCGCGCGACGCGCCGTCCGGCATCGCACATCCGCAGTCTGCCTTGCGGGTCAGCCAGCAAAGCCTCCAAAGCGGCTCCGATCTTGTCGATGTTACCTTCGACGACTACGCCGCATCCAGCTTCTGCAACAGTGCTTGCCAAACCCACTTCCGGCGTCACGAGAACCGGCACACCCGCAGCCATGGCTTCAAGCACGACAATTCCAAAATTCTCAGAATACGACGTGAGCGCCAACACGTCGGCCGAGGCAAGAAGCGACCATTTGTCAGCTCCGTGCAATGGCCCGACAAACGTTGTTCGATCGGCGACGCCGCAAGTGAGCGCCAATTCTTCGAGCACGGGTCGATAG
>JANLYD010000220.1:0-3137 GCA_031365465.1 Hyphomicrobiaceae bacterium | reverse complement strand
ATCGCTTTTCGCGAGCCGCCGCGATTGCTGAAGAGCAGGCTCAAGCATCGCCTGACAATCCTCGATGGACAGTGCGGCACGCCGAGGCCCTCGGCCGAATGGCCAAAGCTCAAGAGAACCTTGGGCAACACCCGGACGCTTTGGAGAGCTTGCAGAAGGCTCGCGGCGCCCTTGCAGTATTTGCCGATCCAAAATGGAATGACGATCTGCGCGAGCCTCGAGCGCGGTTCGAAACCGAGATCGCTCGCATCACGGCGCTCATCAAGTCTGATGCGAAAATTGCCAAATAGGCGTTGGATTCTGAAGCAGTGTCCGCAATAAACGGGCCGTCATGCCCTCGCTCCAACCGGGTCAAAAGCACCGCTTTCTTTTCGGCCCGCACGCACCCGCCGGGCAACGTGTCGTCGATGGCGGCGCGACGCGCATTCTGTTGCAGGTGTTCTCGAAAACCGTGATCGGTCCGATCTTCTTCGAGTTCATGCAGCGCAAAGGCGACGACGGTTTCGGCGAAGGCAACTTCAAGGCGCTGTTCGAATCCATCGAAGCCGACCAGATCGCGCGTGGGGTGATCCAGGGGGCGTAGACGCCCTACCCCACTCTCACCACATCCAGCCTGTGCACGATACCCTGAGTCGCGGGGGTGAGGGCGGGGTAGCGTCGGAGCACGAGCGGGTCGTGACCGGGGACGACGCGGCGGGCGGAGCCGGCGAGGCGCTTCAGCGTGGCGTAACCGCGCAACACGTCCTCCATGTCGACGACGATCGGGAACGGTTTGCCGGTCTCGAAATTCTCGTAGTAGTGCGAGGAGTCGGAGGCGAGCACGACCGGGCCTGACGCGGTCATTACGCGCACGCATTGTAAGCCACGGCTATGGCCGCCGGTCTTGTGCAGCGTGACGCCCGGCGCGATTTCGGCGTCGCCGTCGTGGAATATGACGCGGCCCGAATAGACCCGTTGCACCATGTCGCAGATGTGGTTCGCGCTGAACGGCACGCGCAGATGCGGGTGGCACATGCACGGCCCGGTCGCATAAGCCATTTCGGCGGCCTGCAAGTGGAAGTTTGCCGCCGGAAAGGCATCGAGCGTGCCGGCGTGATCGAAGTGCAGATGCGTGATCACGACTTCGCCGATGGTGGTCGCGTCGATGCCGAGCAGGCCAAGGGCTGCTGCCGGTGTGCGGATAATTTTGCGGTCGCGCGATGCCGCCTCTTTTTCATCGAAACCGGTATCGACCAGGATCGTGCGTTCCGTATTGCGGATCACCCAGACAAAATAATCCATCGGGTGCGGGCTGGCGTGATCGTCGGCCATGATGAAGCTTTCGCCGCGCACGCGGTTCGCACGTTCGGCATATTTCACCACCAGGATTTCGTACAGGTCCACCGGCATTGAGCCTCCGCCATAAAATATTCATTCCGCCAGGGTCTGTCATCCGCCTGCCACCGGCACCAGTCATGCTATAGGTCGCGCTATAAGTCGCGCAAGCGTTGGCACATCCCCCCGAGGCCATGATGAACGTTTCATTTCTGCAAGAACTGCTAGCAACCGTCGCCGAGCAGGGGCGGCAGTATCTACCGAGTGTGTTGGTCGGATCGGGCCCCGAAGAGACGGTCGAGGATCTGGCCAAGGCGCTGCTGTCCGGGCGTGGCGAAGCCTCGGGCGTCGCCATCGCGCGCGAGTTGCTCAACCGTTACCGGGCGCTTTCCCAAGACGAGCGGCGCACGTTCTTCCGTTTCCTGGCGAGTTCCATGCGGCCCGATCCGGAACTGGCCGCGCGGGCCGCGACCGCCTACATCGCTAGCCCCAACGAGCACTCGCTGGCCGCGTTGCAAGCCGCCGTCGAAAGCCCGCGCCAGGAATTCTTCCGCCGCCTGAACCTCGCGCCCGGCGCCACCGCCGAGATCGTCTCGCTGCGCCGCGATCTGTTGCGCCAGCCGAAGTCCGACGTCAGCCTCGCCGCCGTCGATGCCGATCTGCAGCACCTGCTGTCGTCCTGGTTCAACCGCGGCTTTCTAGTCTTGCGCCGGATCGACTGGCAGACGCCGGCCGCGATCCTGGACAAGATCATCGCCTACGAAGCCGTGCACGAAATCCAGGGCTGGGACGATCTGCGCCGCCGCCTCGATCCCACCGACCGGCGCTGCTTTGCGTTCTTTCATCCCTCGCTGGTCGACGAGCCGCTGATCTTCGTCGAGGTGGCATTGACCGACGATACGCCGGGCTCGATCCAAGGCGTGCTGCGCGAACAGGCGAAACCGAACGGCAGCGTGCACGCGCCGACCACTGCTGTGTTCTATTCGATCTCGAACTGCCAAGAGGGCCTGCGCGGCATTTCGTTCGGCAACTTCCTGATCAAGCAGGTGGTCGAGGACCTGGTCAAGGAGCGGCCGGGCTTGAAGACGTTCGTCACGCTGTCGCCAGTGCCGCACTTCGCGCGTTGGCTCGATCGGGTGGTGGCCAACGACAGCGACGGCGTGTTGACGGCGAGCGATAAGTCCGGGCTGGCCGCGCTGCGCGATCCCGGCTGGCTCGAAGCCCAGGATGAGGGCGAAAGCCTGCGACCGACGCTGATGGCGGTCGCCGCGCATTATTTCCTGCGCGCGAAATCCGCCGACGGACGGCCGGTCGATCCGGTCGCGCGGTTTCATCTGGGCAACGGCGCGCGGCTTGAGCGCATCAACTGGCATGGCGACATCTCGGAGAAGGGTTTGCGCGAGGCGCACGGCCTGATGGTCAACTACCGCTACGATCTCAAGGAGATCGAAAAGAACCACGAAGCCTACGAGAACGACGGTACCGTCGCCGCAGCCAAGGCGGTGCGGGTGTTGGTCAGGGAGCCGGCCAAAGTGAAAGTCGAAGCGGTGAAAGTGGCGTTGCCGAAACCAGCGGCGCGGTTGGCGCTACCGGGGCGGTGAGCGGGAGGGGAGGTGTCGCTGCGCGAATAGGGCTATCGCCCTATGACCCATTCGGGAGCAAGCTCAATTAGGGACAGCCACCAATTCTGACGGATGGCACATCAGAGGTGGCTGTCCCCAATTCCCGCCCGTGCGCTCCAAGCGGGGCCAGCCCCGCACCCCACTGGCGGGGCACCCCCCAGACCACCCGTCTTTTCGTTTCTAATAGCATAAAACACGGTG
>JANLYD010000299.1:0-2643 GCA_031365465.1 Hyphomicrobiaceae bacterium | reverse complement strand
CCTCGAGATCGTAGGACAACTGCGAATACGCCGCCGACATCACCCGCACCGCCACCGGCGTGCCAAGCGTGATGTACGCCAGCAGCAGCGCCCAGATCGTGCCGTAGATCGGAATCGCCAGCGGCAGCATGGCGAAGCCCCACAGGAAGCCGATGCCGAGCACAATGCCCGGCATCAGCCACGGCATCCACGCCAGCGCGTCGATGATACCGCGGCCCTGCCATTTCGTCCGCGTCGTCACGTAGGCAACTAACGCGCCGAGCACCATCGTTGCCGTCGCACCCATCAGGCCGAGCTTGAACGTGTTCGCCATCGCGCGCCAGATCTCGCGGTTCTCGAACACGGCGGTATAGTGCTCCAGCGTCAGCATGTCCCGGCTGTAAAACCCAAAGAACCGGAAGAACGAGCCGATGATCAATTGCCCGATCGGCAGCACTACGGAAATGATAAAGAACAGCACGCAGATACCGAACGTGACCCACCGCCACGGCCCGAGCTTGGTCACGCTTGGCGAGTAACCCTTGCCGGTCACGGTTGCGTAGTTCTTGCCGGCCAGCAGCCACCACTGCAGCACGACTAGCGACATCATCAGCGCGAGAATGGTGAAGCTCATCGCCGTCGCGTATTGATAGTCCGGTGTCGCGCGATGATTGATCGCGTTATAAACCTCGGTGGTGATCACCGTGATGCCGGCCGGCGTGCCGAAGAACAGCGGGCTCTCGAAACTCTCTATGCCGCGGATCAAACTCAGCATGAAGGAGGCGACCAGAACCGGCGCCATCAGCATCAGCGTGATGCGCCGGAACGTCGTCCAGCGCGACGCGCCGCTCATGCGGCTGCTTTCCTCCAGCGACGGGTCCATGGCGCGGAAGGCATCGACGATGAACAGGAACAGGAACGGCGTCGAATACTGCATCATGTGCCAAACCACGCCCCAATAGGAATAGACGTTGATCGGGCTCGCGGTCGCGCCGGTCAGCCATTTCCAGACGAGATTGAGCAAGCCGACCTGCGGGTTACCGAGCATGCCCCAGGCCATTGCCGTCAGGATCGGCGGGATGAAAAACGGCAGCGTGATCAGCACTTCCAGCATGGCGCGGCCGGGCGTATCCGTGCGCGCGACGATCCAGGCGAACAGGACGGCAAGAAGCATCGCCGGGATGGTCTTCACCAGCGACAGGCCAACCGTGTTGACCAGAATGCCGAGGTTTTCACCCGTCAGAATTGCACGATAGCCATTGAGGTTGAATTCGCCTGACGTCCCTGGTGGTGTCGAATGTATGCTGCCATAGAGCAGCATGCCGAGCGGATACAGCGTGAGACAAGCCAGGATCGCGATCAACACCACGACGCCAGGGCGGACATCCGGCCGCCAACCACTGCCCCGCTTTGCAGGGACATGCCGCACCGCGTCTGCCCCCACGTCAACCATCACTTAAACAGCCTTTTCGCAATCGCCATCATCTCATTTTGCCGCAGCGGATCGGCCGCGCCGAGCAGCTTGGCACTTGCGATCGGGCGCACCGCCTCCGGGGTCTTGGCGGCAATGTCACTCACCATCGAGCCGTTCCCATCACGCGCCCAGATCAGTTGCGCTTCGTCGGACAAGACGAAATCCAGATACAGCTTGGCGGCGTTGGGCCGTGGCGCGTTCTTCATCAGGGCATGACCGAACAGGACATAGGTCACGCCCTCCGACGGAATAATGTATTTGACCGGTAAGCCTTTCAGCTTGTCGTAGTCAGACAGAACAAACGGCGTGTACAGGGCAAACTCACCGCGCGCGACCCGCTGTGCCGATTGGCCTTGGTCACGCGTCAGAACCGGCGCTTGGGCGGCGTAGGCCTCGAGAAATGCTAACCCCAGACCCGGCGCTTCGTGATGCACAAAAAACGACATATACCCGCCGCCGGCGGAACGCGGATCATCGGCCAGAATTTTGCCTTTCCACTTTGGGTCGGCGAGGTCTTTCCATGATTTCGGTTCGTCCTCCGGCTTCACCAGGCCCGTGTTGATCAGAATACCGTAATGGGTTGTCATGGCCGGCATGAACACGCCGCTGGCCTTGTGCGCGCCGGTGAGACGGTCGAGATTAGGCACCTGCGGCAACGGCTCGAATGCTTTGTCTTCGGTATCCTGCAGCACGGCCTGCGGCAATGTCGTGAACAGGAGGTCGGCGGCGAACCGTCCCGCAGATTGCTCGGTCCGGATGCGCTCGCGGATTTCGCTGCCGCGCCCTTCGAGCAATTCGACGGCGACGCCGTACTTGGCCTCGAACGCCTTCGCGATCGCTCTCGACGACGGCGCGCCGACATAGACCGAGTAGACGACTAGCTTGCCCTCGGTCTTGGCCGCAGCAACCGTCTTCTGCCACTCGTCCTGGGCTGCGGCAAACCCGCCCCACGCCGATAGTCCAAGCGACAGCACAGCGATGGCCATCAACGCGCGTCTTGCAATCTGCATACTGTTCCCCTTGTTCACTAGCGCCCTGCCTGTTGCCGCTACTTGAACAGCTTTTTCGCCAGTGTCAGATATTCGTTCTGGCGCGTCGTATCGCTGGTGCCGAGCGGTTTTGCGTTGACGATGGGACGCACATCCTCCGGCACTTTCTCGCCGATCCCCGGCACCGTGCCGCCGTGGCCT
>JANLYD010000294.1:0-6397 GCA_031365465.1 Hyphomicrobiaceae bacterium | reverse complement strand
GGTGAAGTAAATGTCCCACAACCAGACTCGATCGACGACGAATGCCGCCTTGGATACCATTGAAGAAACTGTTCGAAGCCAACCGTTGATGACGATGGGTGTGGTGCTTGGCTTCGGACTTCTGGTGGGCATGACGATCGCAAAGCAGTCGCGCCCACCGAAACGCATGAAGAAACTTCAGAACTGGGCCGGCACCGATTATCGGAGTCGCGATCTGGAACGCACCCTTGATCGCTTGGAAAACGCAATGAATCGTACGGCTCCACGCGCGTACGAAGGCGTGAGGGAGAGCGTATCTCAGTTGCCGGAGATGATCTCGTCGATCCTTTCGGCTTGGCAGACCAAAGCCGCATCCAAGTACGAAGACGTGAAAAACGCGATGCCGGATGTGTCTGACATCAAATCGGCCGCATCCACCGCCGCCAAGAAGTGGGCGAAATAGCGAATAGCTTTTAGCTAATCAAACAAATCCGCGCGGTGGACCTGTGTCAAACAGCGTGTGCCGCCGTTTTTTTTGCGCGCTCGAAGCGGCCACGGTGCGGAACCAAACGCATTCCCTTGAGTTTGTAATCCGCCATCTGAATAAGCCACGAATATGGGAGGTTTTCATGAACGGCATCATTTATCTCGTCGGCCTGATTGTCGTGGTTTTGGCAATTCTGAGCTTCCTGGGATTACGCTGATCGTGTTTGCGATACACAAGGGAGGCTTAAATGACCCCGCATGAAAATATCGGCGGTCCGCGTGCGCCATCGGCGACGCCGACTAACACCACGTTATCCGCCACCGCGGCATCGTCGGGATCGATTGCAGCCGCTGATTACGTACCGGTCGGCAGCTATGTCGATTTTGCATCGGCTGGTGCTGGCGCGATCCTCTCGCTCGCAATCACCTTTGTGCTTCTGAGTTTCGGTGCCGCTGTCGGGTTTTCGGCCGTTTCGCCGTGGACGTCGTCGGCCTCGGGCACCGCTCTGAGCCTTGGCGCGGCGTTCTGGGTCTTGCTCGTGAACGCATGGGCATTCGCTCTCGGCGGCTACATCTCGGGCCGCATGCGGCATCGATGGCATGACGGAGTGGCGTCCGAAGTGGCGTTCCGTGACGGCGCGCACGGTCTGGTGACATGGGGTATCGCCATTGTCGTCGGTGCGATCATTGCGGTAAGCGCTGCCGGATATGCGGGACGTGCTGCAGGTGAAGCCATGCGGTCCGATCCGTACCGGCTGAGCGACCCGACCATCGCCATTCTAGACCCGCTGTTTCGTCCTGCCGACGGCGCCGAAATTCGCGGCGAAAACCGCTTCGAGGAATCGCGCGCTGAAGCTGCCCGCCTGCTGGCGACGTCGGTAACCAAGGACGGCATCACGGTGCCCGATCGCACGTATCTGACACGCCTCGTGTCAGCCCGCGCAGGTTTGGCACAACCCGAAGCCGACCGGCGCGTCCAAGTTGCCATCGACGCGTCCAAAACTGCCGCCAATCGCGCGCGCAAAGTTGCGATCGCCGTCGGCTTCCTGACCGCCGCATCGCTGTTGATCGGCGCCGCAGTCGCTTGGTGGGCCGCGTCCATCGGTGGAAAGCATCGAGACGAGGGGACGGTGTGGCAAGTGTTTGGTGACATGTCCGACGCCGTTCGCCGGCCGTTTTCGTGAACGCACGACCGAATTTGGAAAATAGGCGTGGGTCGCTTGCGATCCGCGCCTTTTCTTTGTCGATTACGCGGCGCGAAACATTCGCACAGCTTCGTCGCACTCGAACAGATAGAGCAGCGTCCGCAGCGCCACGCCGCGTGGAGATAAAAGCTGCGGATCACGATTGAGGATCAACGTCGCATCATCGCGGGCAGCCGCCAGCAGGTCGACGAAGTTCGGCACTTCGGCCACTCGGAACTCCGGCGCGCCGGACTGTCGCGCACCCATCACTTCGCCTCCACCTCTGAGTTCGAGATCCTTTTCCGCGATGACGAACCCGTCTTCCGTGTCGCACATCATTTTGAGACGCGCGGCAGCGGTTTCGCCCAAGGGTGCTTTGTGCAGCAGCATGCAATAGCTCTGCCGCTCTCCGCGACCGACGCGACCACGCAACTGATGCAATTGCGCCAGCCCGAACCGCTCGGCATGTTCGATCACCATGACCGATGCATTCGGCACGTTGACGCCAACTTCGATGACCGTCGTCGACACCAGGATTTGCAGCTTGTTGGCTGAAAAATCAGCCATTACTCGATCCTTCTCGGCCGGCGCCATTGCGCCGTGCATCAATCCGACGGCATCGCCGAAGAATTGCCGGAGATGCGACCACCGCTCCTCAGCCGCCGCCAGTTCCGACACCTCCGAGCTCTCGATCAGCGGGCACACCCAATAGATCTGCGCACCACTCGCGATCGCGCGCTTCAAAGCCTCCACCACATCGTGCAGCCGTTCGAGCGGCGGCGCTGTCGTCTTGACTGGCTTGCGCCCCGCCGGCTTTTCATCCAGCCGCGACACATCGAGATCGCCGTAATGCGTCATCAGCAACGTGCGCGGAATGGGAGTAGCGGTCATCACCAGCACGTTGGCGCCGCCGTCACGCCCTTTGCTTTGTAAGGCCATGCGCTGATGGACACCGAACCGGTGCTGTTCGTCGATCACCGCGAAGGCCAGATCCTTGAATGCGACATCCGGCGAAAAGAGCGCGTGCGTTCCGATGAGAATATCGATATCGCCCGATGCCAGATGCGCGAGCACCAGATCGCGCGCCTTGCCCTTTTCCCGGCCTGTCAGAATGGCCAGCCGCAGCCCGGCCTTTTCCGCCAGCGGCGCGATGGTTTCGAGATGCTGGCGCGCCAGCACTTCGGTCGGCGCCATCAACGCGGCCTGCGCGCCCGCCTCAACAACGATCGCCATCGCCATCAGCGCCACCACGGTTTTGCCCGAACCAACGTCGCCCTGCAGCAATCGCAGCATACGATGGTCGGCAGCCATATCTGCAGATATCTCCGCCAGCGCGCGGGTTTGCGCGCCCGTCAACGCCCACGGCAGCGCCTTCGACAACGCGGCCCGCAGTTTGCCGTTACCGCTGATCGCCCGCCCCCGTTGGCTTTTTTGCCCCTGCCGCACGAGGCCGAGCGCCAACTGCCCCGCCAGCAATTCGTCATACGCCAGCCGTTGCCGAATGGGCGAGCCGGGCGACACGTCGCCTGCATCGAGCGGACGATGCATCCGCGTGGCAGCCGTTTTCAGGTCCGGCCATTGCCGTTCCGCCAACCACGCAGGGTCGAGCCACTCGACGACTTCAGGCACTTTGTCGGCCGCCTGCCGGCAGGCCTTCTGCAGCACCTTGCCCGACAGCCCGGCGGTGAGCGGATAGATCGGCTCCAGCATCGGCAAATCATCGCGACGGTCGGGAGCAACGATGTAATCGGGATGCGTCATCTGCATCTGGTCGTTGTAGCGTTCGATGCGACCCGACACGAAGCGCACCTCGCCCTCCGGCAGTTGCCGCGCGACGAAACTGTGCTCGGCATGAAAGAAGATCAGTTCCAGTCGCCCCGTCTCGTCTTCCGTCGTGACTTTGTAGGGCGCCTTCTTGTTGCCGCGCGGGCTCGGCTTATGTTTGAGCACGCGAACTTCGAGCGTGACGATCGTGCCGGGAATAGCGGTCGCGATCGTCGGCGTGGCGCGCCGGTCGACAACGCCCGTCGGCGTGTGCCACGTCAGGTCGATGACGCGCGGCTCGCTGACCCCCGGCGGCAAGCGCAAGGCCTTTTTCAGCAGCACGTCCACGCGCGGCCCGATCCCGATCAAGCTCTGGGCGGATGCAAACAGCGGATTGAGTTCGGACGGACGCATGACGAACGCTGACTGAGCCTGTGACGAGAGAACCGGTACGGCGCACCTTGCCGTTTATCGAGGAGACGATATATCACGGGCTGGACACCGCCGCCTCATTGCTGGTGTCTGATCCACAGGCGCGACTGTGGCGCTACCCTGAGCCTATCGACACCTGCGGCATAACTGTCGCCGGCTGCCGCTGCGTTTTGATCCGAGCCATCAAACCCCCGAGCCCCTCATGACGGCAGACCACTCCGACAGTCCCGACGGCAACGACATCGAAACGCGACGGCGCCGCGCAGCCTACCGCGCAAATTACCGTGGCACCAAAGAGATGGACTGGTTGCTCGGCAAATTTGCCGAAGCCAAACTCCCGGCCATGAACGCTGCAGCGCTCACGCAGTTCGAGCAATTCCTGGTGCTTCCCGATCCCGAACTCAATGCGTGGATACTCGATCCCGCCCGCATCACCGGCCTCGAGTTCGCGGAACTCGTCGACGCCGTTCGCGCGTTTCACGGCCTCGACGGCCGCTTGGAGTCTCCCATGACTGATTTGACGACAGGAACCGAGCGATGACCGTCGCCGGCGCGCGCGCAGGTGCAAAACTCGAGCAATTGGCCGGCGTGCCCGAGGGCCACGACGCGCTCGTGCTCGGGCGCATGGCGCTGGCCGCCTCCGCGCGCTCCGATACAGCGCCGTTGCTCATTCACGTCGCCCGCGACGACCGCCGCCTGGAAGCGCTCGCCAGCGCCATTGCGTTCTTCACGCCGGCGGTCAAGACGCTCGCGTTTCCAGCTTGGGATACCGTGCCCTACGATCGCATCGGCCCGCATGCCGACATCATCGCACGCCGCATCACCACGCTGTCGCGACTGGCGATCACCACGACACGCAAAGACCCCACCGTTCTGCTCACCACCGCCAACGCCATTTTGCAGCGCGTGCCCCCACGGGCGTTCGTCAAGCAAGCACTGCGTCCATTGGCGCCCGGCCAGCGCATCGACATGAACCGCTTGGTGCAACGCCTTTCGCTCGCCGGTTACCAGCGCACCGGCACCGTGATGGAAGCCGGAGATTTCGCCGTTCGTGGCGGCATCGTCGATCTCTACCCGCCCGGACGACAGACACCGGTGCGCCTCGATTTCTTCGGCGACACGTTGGAAACGATCAAGAGCTTCGATACCGATACGCAGCGCTCGCTCAAGCCCATACCCAAGATCGTGCTGATGCCGATGAGCGAAATTGCGTTCGGCAGCGAAACGGAGAGCCGCTTCCGGCACAATTACATCGAGCTGTTCGGCCCCAACAACGACGACGATCCCCTGTACACTGCGGTCAGCTCCGGCAACCGCTATCCCGGCCAGGAGCACTGGCTGCCCCTGTTCCACGAGACGCTGGAGACGCTGTTCGACTATGCGCCGGACGCGCCGATCAGCTTCGACCATCTCACCGACAAGGCGTTAGCCGAGCGCCACACCACGATCGCCGATCATTATCAGGCCCGCGTCGAGGCGCGCGAAATTGCCAGCTTCGGTGCCGATCCCTACAAGCCCGTGCCTCCCGACCGCATGTTCCTCACCGAGACGTCGTGGAGCGCAGCGCTCAAGGGCAAGACGATCAGTCAGTTTTCGCCGTTTGAAACTGGCGAGGTCGAAGGCGCACGTACGGTTACCTCGTTCGGCGGACGTCAGGGTCGCAACTTCGCAATCGACCGCGGCGTCGAGGGCCGCTCTGTTTTCGACGCGGTGCGCGGACATATCCGCCAACTGCAGAACGACAAGCGCCGTGTCGTCGTGGCGGCATGGAGCGCTGGTGCACGCGAACGCTTGTATGCGTTGCTGAAGGATCACGGCATCGCCATCAAGGATCTTCAGCGCGTCGAGACGTTGCCAGAAGCGGAAGCCCTACCGTCGGGCACCGTAGCCCTTGGGGTTCTCGGCCTCGAACATGGGTTCGAGACGCCCGACCTCGCGGTGATTGCCGAGCAGGACGTGTTGGGCGACCGCCTCGTCAGGCCGCGCCGCAAGGCACGCAAAGCGGCAGATGTAATTTCCGAGGCGACGAGCCTTTCGGTAGGCGATCTGGTCGTCCATACCGACCACGGCATCGGCCGCTTCGAAGGCCTGAAAACCATCAGCGCCTTGGGCGCTCCGCACGATTGCCTCGAACTGGAGTACGCCGGCGGCGACAAGCTTTATCTGCCCGTCGAGAATATCGAACTCCTGTCGCGCTTCGGCTCGGAAAGCAGCGAAAGCCAGCTCGACAAGCTGGGTGGCGCGTCGTGGCAGGGCCGCAAGGCGCGGCTCAAACAGCGGCTGTTGGAAATCGCCTCCGAACTCATCAAGGTGGCAGCACTCCGCCAATTGCGTGAAGCACCGGCCATCGCCCCGCCCATGGGCAGCTACGACGAATTCGTTGCGCGCTTCCCCTACGACGAAACCGAGGATCAGGCCTCCAGCATCGAAGCGGTGTTGGCCGATCTCAATTCCGGCCGTCCCATGGACCGGCTGGTCTGCGGCGACGTCGGCTTCGGCAAAACCGAGGTGGCGCTCAGAGCCGCGATGGTTGCAGCACTCGGCGGTTTCCA
>JANLYD010000273.1:0-14088 GCA_031365465.1 Hyphomicrobiaceae bacterium | reverse complement strand
ACTCCGAGGTCGTTCAGCGGGGAAGATGTCGTCGAAACATGATTGCGGTCAAATGTCGTGGATGGCCGCCTTCGCGGCCAAGACGGAAGACTTGATTTAGCAGCGACTTCAATGACGCGTATCGTTCATGCGATTGCCCTGGCACACTGCCACTCCCCACTACCCAACCGCCCCTCGGTTCTGCTAACCTGACTCGCTTCCGCAATCGAATGATCGGTTGACCGAGGCTCATTGCTCAATGACAGACGATAAATTGACAGAAATTCCCCTCATCGGCCACAACCTGCCCGACGAGAAGCTGCCCCCGGACCCGGCCATCGCACCTCGCACCGGAAAGAAGCCCGACCAGAAGCACGTCGTGCTCTCGTCACATCCGCGTAAAGGCAATGTCGCAGCGCCCGACATCCACTGGGGTGCGGCGACAGCAAAACAGCGCGGTCCCGTCATCGGCAGCCAAGCCAACCCGCAACAGCGCAACGTCATCGGCGTGCACTCCGGCGCCTACGGCGTCTACCGCGCCTTAGCCATCGCAGCCGGCAAACTCAGCCCCATCCACCGCCCCGACCTGACCAACACGTTTCCCCCCGTCGACATTCCGCAGCAACCCCAATGGCAGGGCACAGACCGCATTGTCTCCATCGACCCCTGGGGCCATCTCGTCGCGTCCGAATTCCGCGATGAAATCGCCGCCGGCTTCGACATCCGTCCCACCATCGCCATCACCAAAGCGCGCATTCAGATGCCCGAGATGCGGGAAGCTCTGGCCTCCGGCCGCATCAAGGCAGACGGACACATCCTGCTCGAAAACGGCGACGCCAACGTCGTCAAGGCCGCCATCGAACCCGTCTGGTATCTGCCCGGCATCGCCAAGCGTCTCGACATCAGCGAAACGCAATTGCGCCGCGCCCTCTTCGACCAGACCGGCTCGATGTTTTCCGATCTCATCACCCGTCACGACCGCAAGGTGTTCCTGCCCCCCATCGGCGGCATCACGCTTTACATCTTTGGCGACGTCGAAAACCTTCACACCGGCACAAACGAAATCGCCTGCCGCGTCCACGACGAATGCAACGGCTCCGACGTGTTCGGCTCCGACATCTGCACATGCCGGCCTTATCTGGTGCACGGCATCGAGGAATGCATTATGTCCGCTCAACGCGGCGGCTCCGGCCTCATCGTCTACAATCGCAAGGAAGGCCGCGCCTTGGGCGAAGTCGTGAAGTTCCTCGTCTACAACGCGCGCAAACGCAATCCGGCTGGCGACACCGCCGCCGCCTACTTCGAAAAAACCGAATGCGTCGCCGGCGTACAAGATGTCCGCTTCCAGGATCTCATGCCCGATGTCTTCAACTGGCTCGGCATCAAACGCATCGACCGTTGGGTCTCCATGTCCAACATGAAATTCGACGCGATGGCCGCCCACGGCATCGAGATCGTCAAGCGCGTGCCCATCCCCGACGACATGATCCCCAAAGACGCCTCCGTCGAAATGGACGCCAAAAAAGCCGCCGGCTACTTCACCGACGGCACCTCGTCCGCAGCCGTCACCTCGACCGAACTCGCCGGCACCAAAGGCCGCACACTCGACAAATACTGAGCGCGCGACTCCCTCTCCCCATCACCTTCGATGGGGAGAGGGTCGGGGTGAGGGGCAGCCACAAATTGCAACAACAGCGGACGTCAGCGCACTCATAAATGCGCTCTTTCCGATTCTCCCATCACGATAGCGACTTAACTCCGTCACGGCCGCGCAGGCGGCCGCCCAAGCAAGCCTCCGGTGTGCAGCCAATGCCAACAAACCCTCAACCGATCGAGACAGTCGCATCCCTGCTCACCGCCCGCGCGGTGCGCACCCGCACACGCATGATTTTCGACGCAGGCAAAAACGGAAACCTGCCGCACTTCACTCTCCACCTCGATGCACTCCCCGCCTGCGCAGCCTACGTCGCCGAAACCATCCGCCAGAATTACCCGACGCTGAATGTCCCACCCCATTCCCGCTGGCGACATCTCGATGCCAATGGCCACAGCTGGTCCGATTGTCTCGCCCCTCATCTCTCGGCCGATCGCGACGAGCGCGCCCGTCAGCGCATCGAACTCGCCATTACCAGCGTGCTCCTCGATGCCGGCGCCGGCCCGGATTGGACATGGCGCGATCCCGTCACCGGCCGCGACTTCACCCGCTCCGAAGGTCTCGCCCTCGCCTCCCTCGAAGCCTTCCGCGATGGCCTTTTTTCATCCGATCCCAACCAACCCTGCCGCGCCGATGCAATCGGCTTGAAGACACTTTCCGCCGACCGTCTCGCAACCACGTTTCAGGTCCGCCCCGATAATCCCTTGCTCGGCATCGACGGTCGCGTCGCACTTCTCCAGCGCCTCGCCACAGCCATCACGCGCCACCGCGATTTTTACGGCGCACCCGCACGCATCGGCGGCATCCTCGACCACTTCCGGCGTGTCGCGCACGGCAACGCAATCAGCGCACCTTCCGTCTTGGCGACGTTACTCGCCACTCTCGGCACCATCTGGCCCGATCGCCTCACGCTCGACGGCATCAGCCTCGGCGACACCTGGGAACACCAGTCGATCAACGTCGACGGCCCCACCCACAGTCTCGTTCCCTTCCACAAGCTCTCACAGTGGCTCACCTATTCGCTCATCGAACCCCTCGAAGACGCCGGCTTCACCGTCACCGACCGGGACTGCCTTACCGGCCTCGCAGAATACCGCAACGGCGGCCTTTTCATCGACATGGGCGTCATCGTCCCGCGCGATTCCGCCCTGCTCGCGACCCCACTCACACCCGACCGCGAACCCATCGTCGAATGGCGCGCCCTCACCGTCGCTTTGCTCGACGAAATCGCGCCGCTTGTGCGCGCAGAACTGGGCGTTACCGCCGCGCAAATGCCGCTCGCCTCGGTCCTCGAAGGCGGCACTTGGTCCGCCGGTCGCCGCTTAGCCAAACACCTCCGACCGGACGGCAGCCCACCCCTCTCCATCATCAGCGACGGCACCGTGTTTTAGTGAGTGGCGAATTGCGAATAGTCAGTGAATGGTAACAAGGCGAGCGCCCGTCGAACATTTCTTCCCTATTCGCAATTCGCTACTCACCATTCGCTAGGTTTATCCATGTCCCATCCCAACCACCCCACGCTCACCGTCGTCGATCACCCGCTGATCGCCCACAAACTGTCGCACATGCGCATGATCGAAACCTCGTCGAAAGGTTTCCGAGAATTGCTGCGCGAAATCTCGCTTCTGCTCGGCTACGAAGTTCTCCGCGATCTGCCGACCGAACTGCGCGCCATCGAAACGCCCGTTGGCCCCACCGATGCGCCCTTTCTGATGGGCAAGAAGCTCGTCTTCGTTCCCATCCTCCGCGCTGGCCTGGGGTTGCTCGACGGCATGCTGGAACTCGTGCCCAGTGCGCGCGTCGGCCACATCGGCCTCTACCGCGATCCCGAAACACTCGGCGCCATCGAATATTACCTGAAATTGCCCGAAGACATTTCCGATCGCCTCGCAGTCGTGTGCGATCCCATGCTTGCCACCGGCAATTCAGCCATCGCCGCCATCTCGCGCTTGAAGGAACAGGGCGCGCGCGAGATCAAACTCGCCTGTTTGCTGGCGGCCCCTGAAGGCGTCGCAGCCTTCGCCGCAGCCCACCCCGACGTTCCCGTGTTCACTGCCAGCCTCGACAGCCACCTCAACGACCACGGTTACATCGTCCCCGGCCTCGGCGACGCCGGCGACCGCATGTTCGGCACGAAATAACACCATACCGCACTCTCGCAATCCCTCTATGTCGTCCTCCCGGCGAAGGCCGGCACCGGCCCGACAACGTCGGCCGCTTTGCGACTTTAACGCCCGCTGAAACGTCTACGAAAGCAGACACGTGACAGCTTTCGGGTCGCCCGGAACCGATAAGTTTGCCAACCTGCCTCGATGACCAAACAACCCGATTTAAAATTTCTTGCCGCAAAAATCGCAGTTCTCGATTGGCCGGCCATCACGGCCGATCTCGACGCCTATGGCGCGGCCAACGCCGGCCAAGTCCTGACAGCACCGCAATGCACCGCGCTCACCGCCCTCTACCCCGACGACTCCCACTTCCGCTCCCGCATCGTCATGGCCCGACACGGCTTCGGCTCCGGCGAATACAAATATATGAACTACCCGCTCCCCGACCTCGTCGGCACACTGCGCCAAGCCTTCTACCCACACCTCGCCGCCACAGCCAATCGCTGGGCTGCCAGCCTTTCGAACAGCATCTCCTTCCCCGAAAATCTCGATGACATGCTCGCCCGCTGTCACGCCGCCGGCCAAACAAAGCCCACGCCCCTCATGCTCACTTACGCCACCGGCGACTACAACTGCCTGCATCAGGATCTCTACGGCGAACACGTCTTTCCGCTTCAGGTCGTGGTGCTATTGTCCGAACCCGGCCGCGACTTCGACGGCGGCGAATTCGTCGTCGTCGAGCAGCGCCCACGCATGCAGTCGAAAGCCGAAGTCATCTCTTTGCGACAGGGCGAAGCCGCCATCTTCGCCACCCGCGACCGACCCAAGCAGGGCACCAAAGGCACCTACCGCGTCCAACTTCGCCACGGCGTCAGCCGCGTTCGCTCCGGCCACCGCACCACCCTCGGCCTGATATTCCACGACGCGGCGTGAGATCAGAAAAGCCATTGGCAAAGCTTGGTTTGCGCATAAGTTATTCGACTGTGCTGCAGCGCTACATCGATCTTGAAAGTCGCCCCGATTTGAGACCTATTGCTCGAGAAGGTCAGTGCACGGGGGGAGAGCCATGCAGCGTTTTCCGACAATGTTCCTGCTACTTTTGTTCGTGACGATATCGTCGGCAATGCCGGCGGCTGCGGATGATCCCGAGGATTGCCGGGTCAAATCTGGCGACCCGGCTATCGAAGCCTGCGGTCCGGAACTTTGATCACATCCAACCTGACCTCGTGCGAAAGTTGTTTCTCGCGGCGGCGACCGAGTTCTGACTTCCCAGTGCGCGCCCCCTTCCCTCATCGTCCCCACGCGCTATGCTGGCAGCAGCACCAGACACTCAGACGCGGGAAACGCACTCATGGCCAAAAAACCCTCCACGCCCGCCGTAGACGGCAAACGGGAGTTCCGCTCGGCGGCTTGGTTCAACAATCCCCACAACGTAGACATGACCGCGCTCTATCTCGAGCGCACGATGAACTTCGGCATCAGCCTCGACGAACTGCAGTCCGGCAAACCCATCGTCGGCATCGCCCAGTCCGGCTCGGACCTGTCGCCGTGCAACCGCCACCACATCTTCCTCGCCGAGCGTATCCGCGAAGGCATCCGCGAAGCCGGCGGCATCTGCTTCGAGTTTCCCCTCCACCCCATCCAGGAAACCTGCAAGCGCCCCACCGCCAGCCTCGATCGCAACCTCGCCTATCTCGGCCTTGTCGAAATTCTCTACGGCTACCCGCTTGATGGCGTCGTGCTGACCACCGGATGCGATAAGACCACACCGTCGCAGATCATGGCGGCCGCCACCGTCGATATTCCGGCCATCGTGCTCTCAGGTGGCCCCATGCTCAACGGCTGGTACAAGGGCGAGCGCACCGGCTCCGGCACCATCGTCTGGAAGGCCCGCGAACTGCTGGCCAAGGGCGAAATCGATCAGAAGGGCTTCAACCAGCTCGTCGCCTCGTCCGCACCCTCGGCCGGCCATTGCAACACCATGGGCACCGCGTCCACCATGAACTCGCTGGCCGAGGCCCTCGGCATGAGCCTGCCCGGGTGCGCCGCCATTCCCGCGCCCCACCGCGACCGCCAGGAAATGGCGTATCTCACCGGCAAGCGCATCGTTGAAATGATCTACGAAGACTTGAAGCCGTCGCAAATTCTCACCCGCGCCGCCTTCGAGAACGCCATCGTCGTCAACTCGGCCATCGGCGGGTCCACCAATGCGCCCATCCATCTCAACGCCATCGCAGCCCACATCGGCGTCGAGTTGAACAACGACGATTGGGAAAAGCACGGCTACGACATTCCATTGCTGGTCA
Source organism: Hyphomicrobiaceae bacterium (assembly GCA_031365465.1). Classification (GTDB taxonomy): domain Bacteria; phylum Pseudomonadota; class Alphaproteobacteria; order Rhizobiales; family Hyphomicrobiaceae; genus JABFRJ01. The sequence continues at coordinate 8,041 of JANLYD010000273.1, read as the reverse complement.
ACATGCAGCCGGCCGGCGAATACCTCGGCGAGGAATACTATCGCGCCGGCGGCGTGCCGGCCGTGGTCGCCGAACTCATCTCCGAAGGCAAGATCGACAAGACGCACCTGACCGTCAACGGCAAGACGCTCTATGAAAATTGCAAGGGCAAGACCACCTGGGACCGCAACGTCATCAAGGCCTACGATCAGCCGATGAAGAAGACGGCCGGCTTCCTCAATCTGAAAGGCAACCTGTTCGACAGCGCCATCATGAAGGCCTCGGTGATTTCAGATGAATTCCGCAAACGCTATCTCTCGAACCCGAAAGACCCGATGGCCTTCGAAGGCCGCGCCATCGTCTTCGACGGCCCCGAGGATTATCACAAGCGTATCGATGATCCGAAGCTCGCCATCGACGAGCATTGCCTGCTGTTCATGCGCGGCGCAGGCCCCGTCGGCTATCCCGGCGCCGCCGAAGTCGTCAACATGCGCGCACCCGACTATCTTCTGAAAAAGGGTATCAATTCCCTGCCGTGCATCGGCGACGGCCGTCAGTCCGGCACCTCCGGTTCGCCATCGATCCTCAATGCCTCGCCGGAAGCAGCGACCGGTGGCGGCTTGGCGATCCTGAAAACCGACGACAAGGTGCGCATCGATCTCGCCAAGCGTACCGCCGACATGTTGATTTCCGCCGACGAGATTAAGAAGCGCTATGCCGATCTCGCCAAAGCCGGCGGCTACAAATATCCCGCCAGTCAGACCCCCTGGCAGGAAATCCAGCGCGGCATCGTCGACGAGTTGTCCAACGGCATGGTGCTGAAACCTGCCGTGAAATATCAGAAAGTCGCCGCCACCAAAGGCATCCCTCGCGACAACCACTGACGTTGAGCCTGTCACGCAAGTGTCACGGAAGGCTGGCAACCTGAGCCTTGATCGCATGGCTCAGAATGCGAGCGGTGCGCAACACAAACATCATGACAAGACAGATCCATGGACGTCGTCATCTATCACAACCCCGACTGCGGAACCTCGCGGAATACACTGGCGATGATCCGCAATGCCGGCATCGAACCGCACGTCGTCGAGTATCTGAAGACGCCGCCCAGCCGGGAAATGCTCGTCTCGCTGATTGCGCGGATGGGCGGTGGCGTGCGTGCACTGCTCCGTGAAAAGGGCACGCCCTTTGCCGATCTCGGTTTGGCCGATCCTGCGCTCTCGAACGATGCACTGATCGACGCCATGCTGGCGCACCCGATCCTGATCAACCGCCCCATCGTCATATCGCCGATGGGGGTCAAGCTCTGTCGCCCGTCGGAAATGGTTCTCGATCTGCTCCCCGAGAGCACCGCCGAACCGTTTACGAAGGAAGATGGCGAGATCGTCGTCACACAGGGCCGGCGGTCGAGCCCATGACCACATTTTCAGTGTCGCGCCGGCTTGCGGCCGAGGTGCTCGGCACGTTGCTGCTCGTCGCAACGGTCGTCGGCTCCGGCATCATGGGTGCTAAGCTTGCCGGCGGAAACATCGCGCTGGCACTGTTGGGCAACACGATCGCCACAGGCGCCGTTCTCGTGGTTCTCATCACTCTGTTCGGCACGATCTCAGGAGCGCACTTCAACCCCGCAGTAACGCTCGTCTTGGCCGTAAAACGCGAGATTTCCGCAGGCGTCGCACTCGCCTACATGGCCGCACAAGTGACGGGCGGCGTTCTTGGATCATGGCTCGCGCACGCCATGTTCGCCCTGCCGGTCCTTCAGCTGTCCGCCACATTGCGCACCGGCCCGGGTCAGTGGATCGCCGAGTTCGTCGCCACATTCGGTTTGCTGGTAACGATATTGCTCGGCCGTCACGTCGCCACCGAACGGCTGTCCGTCCTCGTCGGCCTGTATATTACGGCCGCCTACTGGTTCACGGCATCGACGTCGTTCGCCAATCCCGCCGTCACCATCGCGCGGAGTTTGTCGAACACCTTCGCCGGCATTCATCCGTCGCACGTCACGGCTTTCGTCGCGATGCAGCTCGGTGGCGCGTTGACCGCTGCCGCCGTGGCAAGCTGGTTTTTGGCGGGCTCTGCTACTGCCGAAAGCGACCGCTGACGATGCCGTTTATTGCATCGCCGTCGTGACTTTGTTGGCGACGCCGCCCCAACCACCGTTGGTAGCGCCACCCATGGCCTTGAACGAGGCGATGCACGCCGCAGCAACCATCACCATCACCAGCGAATACTCGATCGCTGTCGCGCCACTCTCGTCGCGCACGAAGCGTTTCGCTATGTTCGTCAGGGTCGCCGTCCGGGTCATGCTCACGTCCATCACAGCGCCCCAGGTTGCAAACTCGAGTCCGACGGCTAAAGCAGATCTCGCAACATGGCCTGCAACGGAATATCCGCCGGCGGCATGGGATAATCGCTCAGTCGCGCAGCACGGACCCAGGCAACGTCCTGCCCTTCGCGCGGCTCCACTTCGCCCCCCCACTTGCGGCAGATATACAGGGGCATCAGCAGATGAAATGCTTCATAGTCGTGGCTGGCGAACGTGAACGGCGCGAGGCACGCAGGTTTGACGTCGATCCCGAGCTCTTCCTCGAGCTCTCGGATCAAAGCCGCCTCTGGCGTCTCTCCCGCTTCCACTTTGCCGCCCGGGAACTCCCAGAGTCCCGCAAGCGACCGCCCTTCCGGACGCTTCGCAATCAGCACACGCCCGTCGACATCGACCAGCGCGCAGGCCACGACGAGTACCGTCTTCTTGCCCGTGCTCATGCCAGTATCGCCACCAAACGTTAATTTACTTCCTCGGGAATGCCTTGTTTTTCCGCAAGGTTCATACTTTTCGCAGCAATGTTATTTCAACTCCGATAGTCAGCGTTGATAGAAACATAATCGTGAGTGAGATCGCACGTCCACACCGTCGCCTGCCCGCCGCCCACGCCCACATCGACGCGGATGACGATTTCACGGTTCTTCATGTAGGCAGCGACAGTCGCTTCATCGTATTCGGCCGCTCGCTCGCCGTTTCGCGCCACACAGTGCGGGCCGAACCAGATCGCCATCTTGTCGCGATCGGCCGCCTCGCCGCTCTTGCCCACCGCCATCACGACCCGCCCCCAATTCGGATCTTCGCCCGCAATCGCGCACTTGAGAATCGGCGAGTTGGCGCACGCCCGCGCGATGGTGCGCGCCGCTTTCCAGTCTTCCGCACCCCACACCTGAAACGTCACGAACTTGGTCAGCCCTTCGCCGTCCTTGACGACTTGCAGCGCCAAATCGTGCATCACCTCCCGCAAGGCGCCCGCAAATGCACCGCACGCCGCATCCGCCATATCGGTGATCACGCTCGCCCCACGCTTTGCCGCAGCCCCCGTCGCAAATGCCAACAGCGTGTCGCTGGTCGACGTGTCGCCATCGACGGTGGCGCAGTTGAAGGTCTGATCGGCAAGCGGCGCCACCAGCCGCTGCAACAGCGATTGCTCGATCGCTGCGTCCGTGAAGATGAAGCACAGCATCGTCGCCATGTCCGGCGCGATCATGCCGGCGCCCTTGCAGAAACCGTTGATGTGGACGTCGACGCCGCCGATCTCGACGGTGCGGGTGGACAGTTTCGGATACGTGTCCGTCGTCATGATCGCGCGGGCCGCAGCCTCTGTGGCCTCAGCCGTGGCGCTTTCAGCCATACCAGCCAGCAGCGGCGCGAACTTCGACGCATCCATGGGCTCGCCGATGGTCCCCGTCGACGCCAGATATACCTTCGGCAATTCGCATGCTGCGGCCTTGGCAGCATATTCGGCCGTAATCCGCACCGCATCGCGTCCGCGCTGCCCCGTGAACGCGTTGGCGTTACCGGAATTGACCACCAGCATTCTTGCGCCGCCGTCCTTCAGGCTTTCGCGGCACCACGTCACTGCAGCCGACGCCGTTTTCGATTGCGTCAAAACGCCGGCAGCGACCGTGCCTTCATCCATGACAGCCACCATCAGATCGGTGCGGCCCTTGTATCGGATACCCGCCTCGGCCGTCGCGAAGCGCACGCCTTCTATCACTGGCATGGGAGGCAACGACTTGGGGGCGAACGGCGAAACTTTTGCGGCAGCAGCCATGGCGATCCTCGAACTGGCGAAATCGATTGCTGCGGCAGCAACGTCGCGCCGCCGCAGCGCATGAGGAATTACATGCCCGGCACCGGACCCATGAAGTCACGCTTGCCGATGTCGACGCCGTTGGCCCGCAGGATCGAATACACCGCCGCCGAGTGGAAATAGAAGTTCGGCATCCCGAACATCAGCAGATATTGCTGCCCTTTGAACGTCATCGGACTGCCCGCGATTTTGATCTCGATGGCACGCTCCTCCGATCCGTCGATCTGCGCTGGTTTGAAGCCTTCGACGAAGGCGATCGTCTTGGCGATGCGCGCCTTCAATTCCGGGATCGTTTTCTCGCTGTCGTCATAGCTCGGCACGTCGACGCCAGCCAACCGCGCTGTGACACCCTTCGCAAAATCACAGGCGATCTGCACCTGCCGGCTGAGCGGAAACATATCTGCGATCAGCCGCGCCCCGGTCACCGCCAGCGGATCGACTTTTTTGGCCACGCAATGCGCCTCGGCCTTGTCGAGAACCCCCGACATCGCTTTCAGAAACTGCACGAACACGGGCACGGACGTCTGATACATGGTGATCGACATGGATAAACCTTTTCCCCGGGGTGAAATCTTCGCAGCACTGCTAACGCACTCCGGCCCATTTGACCATCGTCGCCCAAGCCTGATCACGGCCTGATGCCGAGCCGCCAACACGGCGCTTGACGTCGAGCCGAAGCCTCGCTTCAAATCAGCACCCGACAGAGCCCTCAGCTCTCTGGGGCCACGCAAGGATCAACCACTTGAAAAACGTTCTTCTCACCGGTGCCGGCGGCGATGTCGGCCAGCGCATCACGCCCCTTTTGAAGGCCGTCTATCCCGGCCTCGTCCTCTCGGACATGAACCCGGTGGCGAATGCACACGGCTTACCCTTCCGGCAGGCCGAACTGTCCGACCTGACAGCCGTGCAAGCGGCCGTCGCCGGCATCGACGGCATCGTCCACCTCGGAGGATTTTCCGTCGAAGGGCAGTGGGAAAAGATCCTCAACGCCAACATCGTCGGCTGCTACAATCTGTTCGAATCCGCCCGCCTTGCTGGCGTAAAACGCATCATCTTTGCCTCGTCCAACCACGCGGCCGGGTTCTACACCCGCGAAGAAACCATCCCGGCCGAGGCACCGCCTTTGCCCGACAGCCGTTACGGCGTTTCCAAGGCCTTCGGTGAAGCCCTCGGTGCCATGTACGCCATGAAGCACGGCATCGGCGTCACCTCGTTGCGCATCGGCAACGTCGGCGAGGTCCCCCTCGACGTCAGACGACTGTCGATCATGCTGCACCCCGAAGACCTCGTGCAATTGATCCGCATCGGCCTCGAACACCCCGACATCGTCAACGAAGTTTTCTACGGCATCTCCGGCAACACGCGCGCTTGGTACGACAATACGCGTGCCGAAAAGTTCGGATACCGCCCCAAGCACGATGCCGAAACCCAGGTGGCCCACGCCGAAGCCGAACAGAAAAAACTGCCCCCGGACTCCGTCGCCGATGCCTATCAAGGCGGCACGTTCTGCTCGATGGACTACACCGCCGACATGGCCGCCATCATGGACAAACTCGATCGCACCATGGACTTCAGCGGCTGACCCACATTGCCTTCTCCCTCAAAGCCCTTCGCGATGGGGAGGAGGTGTCACATCATGGCTGAAGCCATGCCTCGCATGGACGTGACGGATGATGGGGCCTCCCAGCACTCCGTTTCGTTGCGCACTTATCGATCCTTGGAACTCACCCAACATGTCATCGCCCATGCCGCGTCCAATGTTCACCGACACCCACGAAAGCTTTCGCCGCACAGTGCGCGCTTTCATCGACCGCGAAATCGCACCCCATCACGCCAAATGGGAACACGACGGCATGATCAGCCGCGAAGCCTGGCTCAAGGCTGGCGAAGCCGGCCTTCTGCTCCCCGCCATGGATGAAGAATTCGGCGGCGGTGGTGGCGACTTTCTCATGAGCGCGATCATCGTCGAGGAACTGGCCGCCGGCGGCTATTCCGGCCCGGGCTTCGGCCTGCACTCAGACATCGTCGCACCCTACATCTACAAGTACGGATCCGATGAGCAGAAGCGCGACATTCTACCGAAGATGGCACGCGGCGAGATCATCGGCGCCATCGCCATGACCGAACCCGACACCGGCAGCGACTTGCAAGCGATCAAAACCACCGCCCTGCGCGACGGCAACGAAATTGTCGTCAACGGCTCGAAAACCTACATCACCAACGGCCAGATGGCCGACCTCGTCATTGTCGTCGCCAAGACCGATCCGAAGGCCGGCGCCAAAGGCACCAGCCTCGTCCTCGTCGAACGTGGCCGCGACGGCTTCACCCGCGGACGCAATCTCGAGAAGCTCGGCCTGAAGGCTCAAGACACGTCCGAGCTGTTCTTCGACAACGTCCGCGTTCCCACGTCCAACGTGCTCGGCGCCGAAGGTCAGGGCTTCAAATACCTGATGCAGGAGTTGGCACAGGAACGCCTGATCATCGGCCTCGGCGGTGTGGCACGCCTCGAAACCATTCTCGAACAGACCATCGCCTTCACCAAGGAGCGTAAGGCGTTCGGCCAACCCATCGCCAGTTTTCAGAACACGCGGTTCGTGCTGGCCGAAGTGGCGACCCAGGTCAAAGTGGCCCGCGTGTTCACCGACTGGTGTCTCGCCGAACACCTCGAGGGCCGGCTCGACCCCGCCACCGCCGCCATGAACAAGTGGTGGACCTCTGATATCCAATGCAAACTGATCGACCAGTGCCTGCAGTTGTTCGGCGGTGCAGGCTACATGTGGGAATACCCGGTCGCCCGCGCCTACGCCGATGCTCGTGTGCAGCGCATCTATGGCGGCACCAACGAGATCATGAAGGAAATTATCGCCCGCTCGATCCTGTGAGGCCTGCCATGAAGATCAAACTGCACCACATCAATTTATGCTCGAACAACGTCGCCGCGCTGGACGACTTTTATCGCTCGGTTCTCGATCTGGAGCGTGAGCCCACCATGCAATCGAGCCGCGCCACAGCAGCCGACAGCTACGACGGAAAAGTCGCGTTCGTCACCGACGGCACGACACAGATGCACCTCGCCGAAAAAGATTTCGGTGTCGGCTTCCGCACCGGGCAGATCGTCAATCCGCTGGAGAAAGGCCATATCGCCTTTCGCACCGACGACATGCCCGCTTTCAAGCAACGCCTGAAAGACAAGGGCATCCCCTATTCCGACTACGGTGATTGGGCGATCAAGGGCTGGTGCCAGATCTTCTTTCACGACCCCGACGGCAACGTCATCGAAGTCCACGCCGAGACGGCATGAGGCAAGTGGGGCAGCGTCACTGCAGCGTTGCGATCGGACGGACCGCCACGCGCTCGGATTGGTTGAGCAGCGCCTTCGCGAGTTCGAATGCATCCTTGGCCGGCAGCGCATAGGGCGCCTCCTGCTCGAACCGCAGCAACACGACGCTCTCGTAACGGCCACTCCCGACCGAAAAGCTTTTCGGTAGCTTGGTCGGCTGAATGCCGGAACGCGGTGCGGTCTCGGCAAATTCGGTGAACACCTGCGCCAGACTGCGCGCCACTTCCGCTGTCACCGTCAACTGCCGCACTTTCCCGGCAGCATCCAGAAGGCGAAGCCGCAATGTCTGGCCGTTGTCCGCTGTCTCCGTCCGAGACACCGTCGTCACGTCGAACGTCCGGCTCATATCCGCACTCCCCGATTACCCAACTCCGCCAAGGTATAGCCTCCCAAGCCGCACAGGGCTGTCGCTCGAACGCCACATCCATTTGATTTTTAAACATGATTATCTTCATGCAGCCGATCGCCATCGCGAGCATCCTAAGGGGGACAGGCACCTGAACGGCGGAAACGACCGCGATTGATATTCAGCAATCGGCCCGCCGTTCAGGTGCCTGTCCCCAATGAGTGTGGTCGATCCGGCACGCCA
>JANLYD010000262.1:0-8591 GCA_031365465.1 Hyphomicrobiaceae bacterium | reverse complement strand
CGGCGGCGACTTGTCTTTCGAAATCTTCAAATAGATCTCGGCCGCTTTCTGCTTGTCGGTATTGACCAGCGTCGTCGCTTCCGTCAGGGCGTCGAGAAACGACTTGTAGAGCTTCGGGTTCTCAGCCCGAAATTTGCTCGTCGTCGCGATCACGTTGAATGTAAACGGACCGCCGATGATCTCCGTCGACGACGTCAACCGCCTCAGTCCCGGTGCCTTGGCCTGCCGGTTTTGGAAGGGTGTCGAGGAAAAATTGGCGACGATGTCGCGGTTTCCGCCCAACATCGCGATGGTGGCATCGGGGTGTGCCATGCTGACGGTATTGGCGTCGAGTTGGCCATGATTGCCGACACCGAATTCTTTTTCCGCCGCCATCTGCAACAGGATCGCCTGATTGGACACCTTGACTGCGGGCAATGCGATTTTCTGGTTCGGGCCGAAATCCTTCAGGCTCTTGATTTCCTCGCGCACCATCAGCGCCAGCGGCAACGCATTCAATCCAGCCGCAGCCATCACGCCCAGGTTGCCTTTGGTCCGGTCCCAGATCGTGATCAGGCCGGGCACCCCCAGCGAGACGAATTCGACGGCACCGGAAATCAGCGCATCGTTCATCACGTCGGACGAACGGAATGTGTTCCATTCGACGGTGACATCGCCGAGGCCGGCCGCTTTCGCATATTTCTCGACGAGCTTCTGGTCCTCCATGATCATGTACTGGATGTAGCCGAGGCCGAACTGTTTCGCCGCGTGCAGCGTGGTCAATTCAGCTCGCGCCGGGATGGGCGCAAACGCCTGCACGGCAGCAACGAAAGCGGCGACGGCGAAAGCGGCGGCTCTGTAGGCTTTCGACATGGTGTCCTCCCTGTTTTGTGCGACCATGGGCAGTCCCTGGCCGAACGGTCAAGCGCCTCGCCGTGGGAACGGTTTGCAACTTGCGCGAGGTCGTTTAAGGATCGGCATAGATCCCAACCGGAGTTGATCATGGCTGCCCCGCTGTTCCCCACAACCCTCGCCGGCAGTCTGCCGAAACCGGCATGGCTCGCCGAACCCGAAAAGTTGTGGGCGGCTTGGAGGCACGAGGGCGCAGCGCTGCAGGCGGCGAAGGAAGATGCGGCGCAGTTGTGGCTCAAGATCCAGGAAGATGCGGGTATCGACATCGTCACAGACGGTGAGCAGTTCCGCATGCATTTCGTGCACGGGTTCATGGAGCATCTGGAGGGCATCGACTGGCAGCGAAAAACCAAGATGGGTATTCGCAACAACCGCTACGTCGTCGACGTGCCGACCGTGACGGGTCCAATCGTGCGGCCGAAGCCGGTCCACGTGGCGGATGCGAAGTTCACGCGCGCTCATACCAAGCGGAAACTGAAGATCACGCTGCCCGGCCCCATGACGATCTGCGATACCGTTGCAGATGGCCATTATGGCAAGCGTGCCGACATGGCGATGGCGTTCGCAGCCGTGCTGAACCAGGAGGCCCGCGATCTGCAAGCGGCAGGTGTCGACGTGATCCAATTCGACGAACCGGCCTTCAACGTGTTCATGGGTGAAGTGAACGAGTGGGGAATTGCGGCGCTCGAAAAGGCCGCCGAAGGTCTCACCTGCGAGACGGCCGTGCACATCTGCTACGGCTATGGCATCGAAGCCAATAATAAATGGAAGGAAACGCTGGGAGAGCAGTGGCGGCAATATGATGAGATTTTTCCGGCGTTGAACAAATCCAGCATCGGTCAGGTCTCACTCGAGTGTGCCGGTTCCAAAGTGCCGATCTCGCTGATCCGCCATCTCAGCGACAAGCAGATCCTCGTCGGTGTCATCAACGTCGCCGATCAGCGCGTCGAGACCGCAGAGCAGGTCGCCGCCACCATCGAGACGGCGTTGGCGCATGCCGACAAGGAACGCATTCAGGCCTGCACCAATTGCGGCCTCGCGCCATTCCCGCAAGGCGTTGCCGCAGCGAAACTGCAGGCGCTTGGAGCCGGTGCCGCATTGGCACGCGCCAGACATCCGAGGTGAGGGCATGAAATCGAGCATCAAAGACTTTCGGGTCAAGGCCGGCGAGAGCGTAGACCTGAAGGCTTGGCCCACCAAAGTCGACCTGTTCGACAGCAAGGCCGACTACAAGAAAAGCCTTGGCGAGCAGGTTGCGAGGTTGAGCGCGTTGCAGGAGGTATTGTACGCCTCCAACAGTCATGCCGTGCTGGTGGTACTGCAGGCGATGGACACCGCCGGCAAGGATGGTGCAATCCGTCACGTCATGTCCGGCGTCAATCCGCAGGGCTGCCAGGTGTTCAGCTTCACTCACCCGAGTGCGACAGAACTCAAGCACGATTTTTTGTGGCGCACGACGCGTGATTTGCCGGAACGTGGCCGCATCGGCATTTTCAACCGCTCATACTACGAAGAAGTGCTGATCGTGCGCGTGCACCCGGAGATCCTCAAGGCAGAAGGCCTGCCACCGCATGCAGAACAGGATGAAGGCATCTGGAAAAAGCGCTTTCAGTCGATCAATGATCTCGAACAGCATCTGCATCGCAACGGCACGCGCATTGTCAAAATCTTTTTGCACCTGTCGAAAGACGAGCAGAAAAAGCGGCTCCTCGAACGCATCGATATACCCGAGAAAAACTGGAAGATGCAGGCCGGCGACATCAAAGAACGGAAGCTCTGGAAGCAATATCGCAAGGCCTATGAGGACTGCATCGCCTCGACCAGCTCTCGCGAGGCGCCGTGGCACATCGTACCGGCCGACGACAAGCAGACGGCCCGCCTCTTGGTGTCCAAGATCATCGTCGACGCGATGGAAGGCCTGGACTTGCAGTATCCGGCCACGACACCGGAGCGCGAGAAGGAATTGCAGGAAATGCGAAAAGCTTTGCTCGAAGATTGACCGATCGCGGTCAAGCCTCGAAGCCCTCGAAGATCGGGGCGTCGGCATACGCGGCGGCAGCCTTGCGGTCCGAAGCGCTGCGCACCGTCCACGTAAACAGCGGCAACGCCTGCACTTCACGCACATAGCGGGTAACGGGCGTCGGCAGCGCCTTCACGTCATACGCAAAGAATGACGGCGCAGCCCCGCGCGACTCGAGCAAGTGTGTGAGCCGCTCACAGCGTTTGGCACCGAGTTTGTCGACGTTCCAACCCGGTCCCGCATAAACGCCAGAAACGATGCCGCGCGGAATTTTCGGTGCCAACTCGGCCATCGCAGCCATGACGGCGGGATCGAACGACATCAGCGCGAGTGGTCCCTTGTAGCGCTTGGCGAGCGTGGCGATTCTGCCCAGAAAGTCAGGCCGAGGTGGCGCCCACTCGCTCTTGATCTCGACCAGCAGGGGGCCGCGGCCAGCGGCCAACTCCAGGAACTCTGCAAACGGAAGTATGGTCTCCGGCCGATCACGATACGTCTGCGTTGCGAGATCTTTTGGCGTGCGCCGGTCGATGCGGCCCTTAGCGTCCGTCAGGCGGTCCAACGTGAAGTCATGAAAGACCATGGGTGTCCCGTCGGCCGCGGGCTGCAGATCGCACTCCACGCCGTAGCCTTTGGTCAAACCGGCGTCGAACGCCGGCACCGTATTTTCGAGATGACCAGTAGGCTTTCCGTGCAGGCCCCGGTGGGCAATGGGGCGAATGAATGCAGAGCGGTCGAGCATCGGATATCCACGGTAGGTCACGACCGCACTGCTTGGCGCGTGCGCGCGGCACAGCGCGTGCACGCATTATTTCAGCTTGGAGAATGCCGTCGGCGTCAACAGGCTGCTTTCGATGTTGGCCAGGATCGGGCCGTCGACTTCGCTTGCATTGCGTTGTGCGATCCATTCGGGATCGGCCTGAAAGGCGGTCCACTTGGTCTCGCGCTCGGCAAGCGACTCCCACGCGATGAGGTAAGTGAGGCGGTGGCTGGACGGGCCGATCAGCGTGGTCCAAAACCCGGCCTGGCGGATGCCATGTTTTTCCCAGAGCGCAAGCGTCACGCCTTCGAAGCGCTTCAACAGCGCAGGCAGGCGACCGGGATTGCAGTCATAGAGGCGCATTTCATAGATCATCTTCGACCTTTAGGTTTGACTGAAGTGACGCCTACTGTTCGACGCGCACGCGTAGCCGTCAACCCGTCTCTCACTGCAGATTGAACACGCGGTTCGGGTGGAACTCGCCTTTTTCGATCGCGCCGAGCGCAATCAGATGGCCGCGGCAGATGGCGTAGGCCTCACCCGCCATCACGGGCGCGTCACGGCCGCGAATGAGGATCGATTGGCCACGATGCAGACGCGCCGCGTCGTCCGAACTGACGGGTAACCCGATGATCTCATCCAACGCCGCCTCGATCGGCAGCAGATGTGCCATCAGCGCCGTGGGGTCGTCGAGATCGGCATCGGCACGCAACGCGTCGAGCGTCACTGCCGACGACAGATCAAATCCTGCCACACGCGTGCGCCGCAACTCCACGACATGACCAAAGCATCCCAACGCGCGTCCCATGTCGCGTGCGATCGAACGCACGTATGTACCGCGACCGCATTCCGCGACAAAAACCGTCGTCGACGCATCGGGTGTCGATTCGATTTTCAGAGTGTCGATCACCACGGGCCGGGCGTCGAGATCCACCGTCTCCCCGCTACGAGCGAGGTCATACGCGCGCGCGCCGTCCACTTTGATGGCCGAGAACTGCGGCGGCACCTGTAATATCTCGCCCGTGAATGACGGCAGTAGCGCCTCGATGGCGTCGCGCGATGGTCGTGTATCTGCCGTGGCCGTGACTGTGCCCTCGGTGTCATCTGTCGTCGTCTCGGCGCCCCACCGGACTGCGAAGCGATAAACTTTTTCGCCGTCGACCGCGAACGGCACCGTTTTTGTCGCTTCGCCCAACGCGATCGGCAGAATGCCGGTTGCGAGCGGGTCGAGCGTGCCAGCATGCCCGGCTTTTTGCGCGTTGTACGCGCGGCGCACCGCGCCCACCGCCTGCGTCGACGTCATGCCAAGCGGCTTGTCGAGCACAAGCCAACCGTTGACGATGTTTCCCTTCTTGCGCTTGCCCATCAGGCGTCATCCGCGTCTGGCTTCGGTGGCTTAACCAGATCTTGGCGAACCTTGGGGCTGTCCAGCAGCCGATCGATCCGCATTGCTTCCCCGAAGCTTTCGTCTTCACGAAACCTGACATCCGGCGAAAACTTGAGATTGAGCGTGTGCGCGACTTCTCCGCGAATGAAGCGCTTGTTGCGTTCCAGCGCCGCCAGCACCGGCTTGATGTCATGCCCGCCGAGCGGCATCACATACGCCGTCGCAAGCTTGAGATCCGTCGACATGCGCACCTCGGGGATGGTGATCACGTGGCTTTGCAGCACGTCGTCGTGGATGTCGCCGCGCGACAGCATATCCGCCAGCTTATGCCGCACGAGTTCGCCCACACGCAGCATGCGCTGCGAGGGGCCGTTTGCAACGGCGCTGGCGTCACGCTCCGCCTTCCCACCCCGCTTTCGATTCCGATCGCTATGTTCGGATGCGTCGTGAGTATCACGGTCTCGCTTGTTCTGGGACATATTGCTTCTGCCGCCGGGATCGGACCCGCGTACAGCCTTCTGTGATTGGGAACCGGAGCCATAGTCCCGCGCGCGCACGCTGTCCACTATCGAGCGGTCACGGTGTGCGAAGCATCTCAGCGCGGCGCGTCGTGTCCTGCCTGCAAAAGGCGGCGCGCCTCTGCGATGCAATCCTCGAAACGTCGACGGTCGGGAAAGGCGCGCGCCGGGAATACGAAGTGTGTTCCAAATGCAGTGGCGATCACGAAGTGATGGGGCAAGCTTTTGACGTCTTCGATGACCTGCCACGCGTTGTGCGACGAGAAGTGAGGATGCGTCACGTCAACGCCCGCCGCAGTGATGTCGATGACCATGGGACCATCCGGAAACCGAGGCACCGGAACGGCGGCTTCGAGGCGGCGCAGCCAGAACCAAACCGCCACGAGCGCGCCGACGAGGCCGCCCATCGACCACGACAGCGCTTCGCTTTCAAAAGCAGAATTGATCAGCGTTGCGCCACCGCCGCCGATGACGGCACCGGCGACCAACACCGCAGTGGTCGATGTCGAGAGCTTGAGGACAGGCGTGCCAGCCGACGCTGAGGCCACTTCTGCAAGATCTTCGCGGGGCAATTGAACGGTGACGGTGAGCGACATGGTGATGAGGCCAAACATCGAGACAGACAAAAACGGCGGCTCAAGAGAATGAGCCGCCGTGCGATTGGAGCAGTGTGCGTGCCGATTACAGGGTGCGCTGGATGATCTCGACGTTGAAGCACTCGATTTCGTCGTTGACGCGGATATCCTGGTATTTCTCGAACGCCATGCCGCATTCCTGTCCGGCCGGCACTTCCTTGACTTCGTCCTTGAAGCGCTTGAGCACCGACAGCGTGCCTTCGTGGATGACGACCTTGTCGCGCAACAGACGCACCTTCGCGCCGCGCTCGACCTTGCCCGAGCTCACCAGACAGCCCGCGACCTTGCCAACCTTCGACACGTCGAACACTTGCTTGATGGTGGCATAGCCCAGGAAGTTTTCCTTCTTGGTCGGCGCCAGCAGGCCGGACATCGCGCCCTTCACGTCGTCGCAGAGGTCGTAGATGATGTTGTAGTACCGGATTTCGATACCTTGCTGATCGGCAGCGGCTTTGGCTTGCGAGTTTGCGCGCACGTTGAAGCCGATGATGATCGCCTTCGAAGCGCTGGCGAGCGCCACGTCGGACTCGGTGATCTGGCCGACACCCGAATGCACGATGCGCGCCGACACTTCCTCGTTGCCGATCTTGCCGAGCGCGCCGCCGATGGCCTCGACGGAGCCCTGAACGTCGCCCTTGATGACGAGCGGGAATTCTTTCCGCCCGGTATCCTTGAGCTGCAGCATCATCTGTTCGAGTGTGCGGCCGGTACCGACTGCGCCCATCGTCTCGCGACGCTTGCGGATGCGGTAATCGGTGATCTCGCGAGCACGCTGTTCGTTTTCGACGACCGCGAACTGGTCGCCGGCTTCCGGAGCGCTGTCAAAGCCCAGGATTTCCACCGGCACCGACGGACCTGCGTCGAGCACGGGCTGGCCCTTGTCGTCGAGCAGCGCGCGAACGCGGCCCCAGGCTTCACCGGCAACGACGATATCGCCGACGTCGAGCGTGCCGCGTTGAACGAGCACGGTACCGACGGGACCACGCCCACGCTCCAGCTTGGCTTCGATCACGAAGCCTTCGGCGGAGCGATCGGGATTAGCCTTGAGCTGCAGCAATTCGGCCTGCAACGAGATGGCTTCGAGCAACGTGTCGAGACCCGTACGCTTGATGGCCGACACCGGCACGTCGAGCGTTTCACCGGACATGCTTTCGACGACCACGCCATGTTGCAGCAGTTCGGTGCGGACGCGGTTCGGATCGGCCTGATGCTTGTCCATCTTGTTGATCGCGACGATCATCGGCACGCCTGCAGCCTTGGCGTGGTTGATGGCTTCGATGGTCTGCGGCATGACACCGTCGTCGGCGGCAACCACGAGAACCACGATGTCCGTCACCTTGGCGCCGCGTGCACGCATCGCGGTGAACGCTTCGTGGCCGGGAGTATCGATGAAGGTGACGAGGTCGCCGTTCGGGGTGCGAACCTGATAGGCACCGATATGCTGGGTAATGCCACCGGCTTCCCCCGAGACCACGTTGGTGGACCGGATCGCGTCGAGCAGCGAGGTTTTGCCGTGGTCGACGTGCCCCATGATGGTGACGACAGGCGCGCGCGATTCCAGATGATCGTCCACGTCCTTGTCGGCGATGAAGCCTTCTTCGACGTCCGATTCAGACACGCGCTTGGGCGTATGGCCGAATTCGGTCACGATCAGTTCGGCTGTGTCGGCGTCGATCACGTCATTGATCTTGTGCATCACGCCCTGCTTCATCAGCAGCTTGATGATGTCCACGGCCCGCTCGGTCATGCGGTTCGAAAGATCCTGGATGGTGATCGCTTCCGGGATGATGACTTCGCGCATGACCTTGTCGCGCGCCTGAGGCACGCCCATCAGCTTCAGCTTCTCGCGCTCGCGCTTGCGGCGCAGCGAGGCCATCGAGCGCTCGCGCTCTTGCTCGTTGAAGGCGTTGTTGATGGTAAGACGGACGCGTTCCTTTTTCTCGTCGGGCGCCTTGACCGGCGCCGTCACCATGATCTTGATGCCGCCCTTCTTGACCATGCGCACGTCGTCGTCTTCGACTTCGTTCGTCTTCTGGCCGCCGGGACGGCCGCGCGCGGCCGCATCGGCGCGCTTGATCGCTTCTGCGGCGGCCCCAGGCTTGGCCGTCTTGGTACCGACGGCCGCTGCTGCCGGCGCAGCAGCCTTGGCCGCTCCATTGGCTGCGGGGGCTGTCGGAGCAACTACCGGTATTGCAGCTTTTGCAATAGTTCCCGCTGGCTGCGCAACCGCTGCCGCGGCTGGCGTAGTGGCGGACTTTGCATCAGCTTCAGTCGCCGCGCCTGTGGCCGGCAGAGCCGGCGCACCGGCTGCCGCAGCCGGGGTCGCTGTCCCGTCGACGGCTACACTTGCAGAATCGCCGGCCGCTGGCGCTTGGGGCTGAGG
>JANLYD010000252.1:0-1980 GCA_031365465.1 Hyphomicrobiaceae bacterium | reverse complement strand
CCGAGTTCGTTGAGCTTGGTGAACAGCTCAGCCGCACCCATGCGCTTGCCGTCGATCGAGACGGCGTCGCCCTTTTCGAATCCGATGGTGACTTCGACGGCTTTGTCCGGCGCATCCATCGGCGAGATCGTGCGCTGATAGACGAACTCGGGCGCTTCCTTGCTCGGATCTTCCAGCACTTTGCCTTCCGACGACGAATGCAACAGATTGGCGTCGACCGAGAACGGCGCTTCGCCCCGCTTGTCCTTGGCGATGGGAATCTGATGCTTTTCGGCAAATTCGATCAGGTGCTCGCGGCTCTTGAACGCCCACTCCCGCCACGGCGCGATGATCTTGATGGACGGTTCGAGCGCGTAATAACTGAGTTCGAAGCGCACCTGATCGTTGCCCTTGCCGGTGGCTCCGTGACACACCGCGTCGGCACCGGTCTTGCGCGCGATCTCGATCTGCTTTTTGGCGATCAGCGGCCGCGCGATCGACGTGCCCAGCAGATAGACGCCCTCGTAGACGGCATTGGCGCGAAACATCGGAAACACGTAGTCACGAATGAACTCCTCGCGGATGTCTTCGATGTAGATGTTTTCAGGCTTGATGCCGAGCAGCTCGGCTTTCTTGCGCGCCGGCCCGAGTTCCTCGCCCTGGCCGAGATCGGCGGTGAAGGTGATCACCTCGCAAGCGTAGGTTTCCTGCAGCCACTTGAGAATGATCGACGTGTCGAGGCCGCCCGAATAGGCCAGCACGACTTTTTTGACTTTGGATTTCTTGGCGGACATGGGCTCAACCGAAGGCAGGAGGGGATGGGAATCGCGGGCACTTAAGGCCAAGACGTGGGCCACGGCAAGTCAGGGAGCCTGCATCACCTAGCCCCGCTTGACCGGCAACCAGTGCCGCAGCGGGCCCAGCATCGCGTCGTGAAAGATTTGCGCCCTGAGAATGAACATCACCAGCAACATCAGCAGCCACGCGGTGACTACGTCCGAGAGGAAATGACCGCCAACCGCGATGCGTGCGAACGAAATCACCAGCGTGAACAGGCACCCGGCGAGCAGCGTGAGCAACCGCCACCGCGCCGGCACGACGAAACAGAACGCCAGCACGAGCGCCGTCGCCCCCGCCTCACCCGACACGAACGAGCAGTTCCATTTGCACTGCTTGGCGATCACCCAGGCAGGCGTGAATTCCGAAGCCCCGCCGAACTGCGAAATGTGCACCGGACGCGCGCGTCCCCACACGGGCTTGGTGACGAGATTGATGATGACGCCCGCGCCCAGCCCCATGGTCGCCACCAGGAACAACCATTGGGTCCCGAAGCGGCTGAACGGCCACTGGTGCACCAGACTGGGGCGCACCGCCCACACGGCACCTGCCACCACCAGCGCGATGATCGTCACAGCCGATACGCCGATGCCGGCATCCCGCACCGCCCGAAACGTGCGGTTCTGGCCCAGCGGAAACCCCCGGCCCGGCTCGTAGAACCAACCCGAAACAGCCAGATCGATGCCGGGAAAGGCGACGAACACGACCGCACTGACGGCCAGCGCCAGTAGACATCCGTAGACCGGCCAATAAAGATGCCGGACGCGCGTTATCGCTGTATCGTTGCGCCCAGCGGATAGGAGATTACGGACCATCGTTGCGGGATCTCTTGCGGACGGATGTTGCAGCGTCTGCGCCGACAGCGAGATCGCGGGGCCGTTATCAGGCAAAGGGATTGCTGCATGCAAGCACCAAGACTTGAATTCTGGTACGACTTCGCCTCGACCTATTCCTACCTGTCGGCGATGCGCATCGAGACGGTCGCCAAAGCGCACGGCGTCAAGATCGACTGGAAACCGTTTCTGCTGGGTCCGATCTTTCGTTCGCAGGGGTGGGACACGTCGCCGTTCAACGTCTATCCCGCCAAGGGCCGGTACATGTGGCGCGACATGCAGCGCCTGACGGCGGAGCGCGGTTTGAGCTTCAGCGTGCCCTCGCCATTTC
>JANLYD010000192.1:0-3136 GCA_031365465.1 Hyphomicrobiaceae bacterium | reverse complement strand
GCCGTGTATTTCACCTTCAGGCAATTGCCCGATTGCATGTCGCCGTGGATTTTCATGGCGCAACCTCGCAGTGGCCGTAGTCGATCGTTGCAGTCGGCGCGCCAATGGCGTCCATGAACTGCAATGTGCGGACAGCCGGGCGCTTGCCAAGTCCGCCAACGCGTTTGGGGCCTTGTTTGGCGATCGTCGTTACCTCAATTGTCGCAACGGGTGTCACGTCCCACATGACGACGAACTGCCATCCGATATCGGTCTCGACCACACGCGCGGGACGGTCAGGATCGTCCGGAGCCTTGCGAACGCCAGACGCTTCGCTATCCGTCTGTTGAAACACGATACGTTGCGATCCAGGTTTGCTGCCCTGCGCGAATTCGCCGTCGCGCAGGCCGACGCCGATCGAATCGCCGAAGGTGCAATCGAGCGTGACCGCTGCCGCTGGCGTATTGGCCAAGCCGACCAGGGAGACTGCAAACATTAGCCGGAGTGGCCAACGATGCATCGCCTGCCCTCCGGTCCGGCGTAGGCGCGCTCGACCTTCGCGATACGCAGCTCGTAGCGGCTGTACCAGCGATCCAACACTTGCATGCTCCGTCCATGGATGTTGGATCGCGCTGCGCATGACCCAACCGACGTCGACCAACACCCCACTTTCGTCATGGCCGCCCCGGATCAGCGTCCGGGGTAAACTGCGGCGGCCACCCAAGCAAGCGTATAACGGACTCAGTGGTCCGTGAACCAATTGACTAAGACGCGCATTGATCACGCTGGCAACCGCCATAATTTGGCGTGCTTGGGTGGCCGCCTTCGCGGCCATGACGACTAGAGAGAGCGCGAGCATGAACTTTCACCTTTGAGTGCGATTACTCCGCCGCCTTCGACTTGCCCTTGGCGCCGCCTTTGCGCATGCCGATGTTCATGGCGTCGAGGCCGGTGCTGTCGGCGGACTGGTGCTGCGTCAATTCCTTCAGCGCGCGTGTTATTGTTTGCGAGCTTAAGGTAGTCGTATGGGCAGCGGACGTAACCGCTCTCCGCCGGGTTCAATGACCGTGAATTGGCCGTGCAGCCGATCGCCAAGTACCGCGACTTTCGCGGCGACATAGGCCCCCATAGCGTCAGGGTCTAAGTCAAACTCGCTGACGCGCACACTCACGACGCCAAGAGCTGGCCTTTTGTCGCGAAACACGTGTTCCCCAAAATCACGATCTTCACTCATGAGAATGCGACGCTCCGAATTGGCAACCTGAAGTACGACGCTGTCGTCGGCGGAACTCAGCCCGTCGCGAACCCAGCTCACGTCGTGGCCGGCGCGGCGCAGATGATCGACGATGTGGGCATAGAGGCATTCGTCGACCAGAAATCGCATCGGTTACTCGGCCGCCACTGGTTTGGCGCGCGGCAGATGTTCAGCTGCGTACGCTTGGGCCGCCAGCACGTCCTCGCGCGTCAGTTGCGGATAAGCCTCGAGCAGCATCTCAATCGACTGGCCCTTCGCCAGTAGTTTCAAGAGCAATTCGACATGGATCCGTGTGCCGGCGATCACAGGCTTTCCAAACTTGACTTTCGGGTCGATGGTTATGCGCGGATGAGGCATGGCGGCGTTCCTCTGATGAAGACACGATAGCACGGCGTACGCGTGCTCGCTTCTGTGTTTCTGCAATCTCACAAACAGTCTCGACTCTGCCACCGTCACTCCGCCGCCTTGGCCTTGGCCTTTGCCCCGTTCTTGCGCACGCCGATGTTCATGGCGTCGAGGCCGGTGCTGTCGGCGGACTGGTGCTGCGTCATTTCCTTGAGCGCGCGGGCGTATTCGACCGGCATCACCTTGCGGAATTTTGGCAGCCAGGCGGTCCAGTCCTTCAGGATCGTCTGCGCCTTGCCGGAGTTGGTGTAGTGCGCGTGGCGCGTGATGAGTGCGTGCAGGCGTTCCGCGTCCTGGCCGCTCATGTTGCCCATAACATCGACCATACCGTGGCTTTCGAGATCGCCACCCTGGTTCGACAAGCGGCTCATGACTTCCTCTTCCGCCGCGACCGGTTCGAGTTCGATCATGGCGAGATTGCACTTGCTCTCGAAGCTGCCGTCCTCATCCAGCACGTAGGCGATGCCGCCGGACATGCCGGCCGCGAAGTTGCGCCCGGTTTGGCCGAGCACAACCACAACGCCGCCGGTCATGTATTCGCAGCCGTGGTCGCCGGTGCCTTCGACAACGGCGATGGCGCCGGAGTTGCGCACGGCGAAGCGTTCGCCGGCGACGCCGCGGAAGTAGCACTCGCCGGAAATCGCGCCGTACATCACGGTGTTGCCGACGATGATGCTTTCCTCAGGCACAATGCCCGACTTCGGGTTCGGCCTGACGATCAACTTGCCGCCGGACAAACCTTTGCCGACATAGTCGTTGCCTTCGCCGACGAGATCGAGCGTCACGCCCTTGGTCGCCCAAGCGCCGAAGCTTTGACCGGCCGTGCCGTTCAACGTCAGCCAAATCGTATCGTCCGGCAAACCCTCTTGGCCGTACTTCATCGCGACGGCACCGGACAACATGGCGCCGGTTGCACGATCGCGATTCGAGATCTTGACCTCGTGCTTCACCGGCGTACGCTTGTCGAGTGCGGGCTGAGCCAGTTTGATCAGTTCGTTGTCGAGCACTTTGTCGAGACCGTGATCCTGCGTCTCGGTGTGGTGGATGCCGACGCCGTCCGGCACATCCGGCATCGCGAACAGGTTTGAGAAGTCGAGCCCGCGCGCCTTCCAGTGGCCAACCGCCTTGTCCTTATCCAGAATATCGGACTGGCCGACCATGTCGGAGAACTTCGTAAAGCCCAACGAGGCCATGATCTCGCGCACTTCCTCGGCGACGAAGAAGAAAAAGTTGATCACGTGCTCGGGTTGGCCGGTGAACTTCTTGCGCAGTTCGGGGTCCATGGTCGCGACGCCGACGGGGCAGGTGTTCAAGTGACACTTGCGCATCATGATGCAGCCGGCCGCGATCAACGGCGCGGTGGCGAATCCGAACTCGTCGGCACCGAGCAGCGCGCCGATCACGACATCGCGGCCGGTGCGCACGCCGCCATCGACCTGCACGGCGATGCGCGAACGCAGGCGGTTGCCGACCAGCGTCTGGTGCGTTTCGGCCAGA
>JANLYD010000125.1:0-8449 GCA_031365465.1 Hyphomicrobiaceae bacterium | reverse complement strand
GTGGGCGCGCTCGTTTTGCAGGATATCTTGCCAGCGACGCAGTTGGCGCCGAGCGCGGCGGCGGGTGCGAACGTCTGGACGCCCGGTGGCAGTTTGATGTCGGCATCAGGTTTGGCGCCGTCGAAGCCGCCACCGGAACCGCCGGAGCGTTGCGCCATCGCTTCTGGCGAGATTGCTACGGTCAATCCAAACAACGCCAGCGACAGAGCACCGGCAATCATGAGACGAGTTACGTTTATGCGACGTGATACGTTCATTTTTCACCTCGACAAATAAATTAAGTAACAAAACAAAATATGGATGAACACGGAAGATCGTCAAGCCCGAAAACGCAGCCACGAGCACGTCACGGCGTCTGAAACGCGCGCGCCCCGTTTGATCCGCCACTGCTGGCCGGTACGCTTTGCGACCCGCCCGAGCGCATCGCCACCCCCATCCACACCCCCTTCCCACATTCCCCCGGCGTCACTATGGTGCGCAAAAATTCGCCCTCCCCGCCAAGAAAGCACCGGCCCCCATCATGCGCCCCTCCAAACGTAATCCGGACGAACTCAGGCGCGTCTCGATCGATCGCCGCGTGTCCATGCACGCCGAAGGCTCGTGCCTGATAAAATTCGGCAATACGCACGTGCTGTGCACGGCCAGTCTCGAAGAACGCATTCCGCCGTGGCTGAAAGGCCAGGGAAAGGGCTGGGTGACGGCCGAGTATTCGATGCTGCCGCGCGCCACCTCGCAGCGTACGCGCCGTGAAGTGACGCAGGGACACGCGTCCGGCCGCACGCAGGAAATCCAGCGGTTGATCGGGCGTTCGATGCGCGCGGTCATCGATCTCAAGGCGCTCGGCGAACGGCAAATTTCCATCGACTGCGACGTCATCCAGGCCGACGGCGGCACGCGAACAGCGTCGATCACCGGCGCCTGGGTGGCGCTGTATGATTGCATTGCCTGGATGAAAGCGCGCGACATGGTGCGCGACAACGTTCTGCGCGACAGCGTGGCGGCGGTCTCGTGCGGCTTATACGGCGGACAGGCCGTGCTCGATCTCGACTACGCAGAAGATTCCGAAGCCGATGCCGACGCCAACTTCGTCATGACCGGCACCGGCGGCATCGTCGAAATTCAAGGCACGGCGGAAACCGTGCCGTTCAGCGAGGCGCAGTATGGCGAACTCATGGGTTTGGCAAAAAAAGGCATCACCGAACTCTCGTCGCTGCAAAAGCTGACGGTCAGCTGACGGGACGGAAGGGCACTGCCCTTCACCCGTTAAAGGTCTAAACCAAGCCCAGCTGCGGCTTGGCCGCACGTAGCCGACCGGCGTCGGGCGAGCAACCGAAGCGCAAGCAAAGAGCGCGGTTGCTGGTGGGCAACCGAAGCGCCAAACAAAAGCGCGCGACGAGCGCGTGAGGCCCAAACACGAGCAAAACATGTCCACACCCATGTCACCATCACCTCGCAAGCTTGTTCGGGGCACCAAGCTGGTGGTGGCCAGTCACAATCCCGGCAAGGTGCGCGAGATCAACGCGCTGATTGCGCCGTACGGCCTCGAAGCCATTTCGGCGGGTACCCTTGGTTTGCCCGAGCCGGACGAGACCGGCACCATGTTCGCCTCCAACGCCCGCATCAAATCGCGCGCGGCGGCGGATGCGTCTGGCTTGCCGGCACTCGCCGACGACAGCGGCATCTGCGTCGCAGCCCTTGATGGCGCACCTGGAATATTCTCGGCGCGGTGGGGCGGCGCGGTCAAAGATTTCAACGCCGCCATGGCGCGCGTCAATCGCGAGTTGGAAGTGCGCGGTGCGCGTCTCCCGTCTGAGCGGGCAGCGCATTTCGTATCCGTGCTGTGTCTGTCGTGGCCGAATGGCGAGGACCAGATTTTCGAGGGACGGGTGTTCGGCGAAGTCGTATGGCCACCCCGCGGCGCGGGCGGTTTTGGCTACGATCCGATGTTTTTGCCCGATGGCCACGAGCAGACGTTCGGCGAAATGGATCCCGATGCGAAAGACAAAATTTCCCACCGCGCCCGCGCCTTCGAAAAATTCGTGAAGGCGTGTCTGGGGTAAAAACGCGGCTGGCCCTTCCGCCGGCACGCGCCAAGGCTCAGCGATAGTACGGCAAGGCGCTCTGAACCTTTAGCCGCCTGAGCGCAGTGCGAACCCTGTCGTAAGCGCCAGCACCGTTGCGTGAACCAGCATCAGCCTATTAACTGCGGATCGGCAATGGGTGGCGGCCCAATCGCGCCTCGCCCGCCGGACCCGTGCAACTTCAAGCAAGATTTCCCCACCCTATGACCAAACGCAAAACGCCCGCCGACCTTCGCAGCGCCCGCTGGTTTGCCCCGGATGATTTTCGCTCGTTCGGGCATCGCTCGCGCATGAACCAGATCGGCTACGCTGTCGAGGAGTTCCGCGACAAGCCGATCATCGGCATCATCAACACATGGTCGGATTTTGCGCAGTGCCACGCTCACTTCAAGACGCGCGTCGAGGACGTGAAGCGCGGCGTGCTGCAGGCGGGCGGTTTCCCGGTCGAACTGCCGGCGATTTCGCTGTCTGAAAGCACCGTCAAGCCGACCACGATGCTCTATCGCAACTTCCTCGCCATGGAGACCGAAGAACTCATCCGCTCGCAGCCGGTCGACGGCGTCGTGCTGATGGGCGGTTGTGACAAGACCACGCCCGGTCTGATCCTCGGCGCGACGAGCGCGGGCGTGCCGTCGATCTTTGTGCCGGCGGGACCGATGTTGCGCGGCAACTGGCACGGCAAGACGCTGGGCTCGGGTTCCGACGCCTTCAAGTATTGGGACGAGCGCCGCGCCGGCAACATCTCGCCGAAGGATTGGGGCGAGATGGAAGTCGGCATTGCCCGCTCGTTCGGCGTCTGCATGACGATGGGCACCGCCTCCACCAGGACCGCGTTGGCCGACGTGATGGGCCTGTGCTTGCCGGGCACGTCGTCGATCCCCGCCGCCGATAGCAATCACGTGCGCATGTGCGCGGCCGCCGGCAGGCGTGCGGTCGAAATGGTGTGGGAAGATCTGACGCCGGCGCGCATCCTGACCCGGCACGCGTTCCTGAACGCGATCACGGTCGCCATGGCGATGGGCTGCTCCACCAACGCCGTCATTCACGTGCTGGCGATGGCGCGGCGTGCGGGGCAGGATATCGGCCTCGCCGACTTCGATGCCGCCAGCCGCAAGGTGCCCGTCATCGCCAACATCCGGCCGAGCGGCGACACCTATCTGATGGAGGATTTCTATTATGCGGGCGGCCTGCTCGGGCTGCTCACGCGATTGACCGGACATCTCGATCTCGACCAGATCAACGTCTCCGGCAAGACGTGGAAGGAAAGCCTCGAGGGCGCGCAGATCTACAACGACGACGTGATCCGGCCGCTCGACAACGCCATCTACAACGAAGGCGCACTCGCAGTCCTCACCGGCAATCTCGCGCCTGATGGGTGTGTCATCAAGCCGAGCGCGTGCGAGCCGCGCCTCTTGAAGCACACCGGCCCCGCGCTGGTGTTCGACGATTATGCGATGCTGAAAGCCAACATCAACCGCGACGACCTCGAAGTGACGGCCGATACCGTGTTGGTGTTGCGCAACGCTGGCCCGCTCGGCGGGCCGGGAATGCCGGAATGGGGCATGCTGCCGATCCCGACCAAGCTCGTGAAGCAAGGCGTGCGCGACATGGTGCGCATTTCCGACGCGCGCATGAGCGGCACGAGTTATGGCGCGTGCATCCTGCACGTAGCACCCGAGTCGTACGTCGGTGGACCGCTCGCACTGGTCAAAACCGGCGACAACATCACCGTCGACGTGGCGGCGCGCACCATCAATCTCGATGTCTCCGACGCCGAACTGGCGAGGCGCCGCGCCGCGTTGCCGAAGCCGGAACCGCGTTATGAACGCGGCTATGGCTGGATGTTTTCGCGCCACATCAAACAGGCGCAGGACGGCTGCGATTTCGATTTCCTCGAAACCTCCTTCGGCGCGCCCGTAAAAGAGCCCGACATCTTCTGAGCGCCCAGATACGTTGAAGCGACCAGGAACTTTTTAAGCGTGCAGCGTCAGTACTGCGCCCAGACCTCGACGGCAACGTCGAGGCGGCTGTTCGATCTGACCTGTGGCGTCAGCGCGACGCTGACGATCGGCATGCTGCCGGCGCCGATGACAAAGGGGGCGGATTGTGCGTCGGGCATCAGCAAGGCGTTCACCGGCAGCGTCTCGGTGCGGCCATCGCCGGCATCTATCACGACGCTGGCGAGGCCGACTGTTCCGCGCCGGGCGATGAAACGCAGCTTCTTGAATGGACCCGGCTGCCCTTCGACGCGAAAGTCGGTGCGCGCACCGCTGTGCGGCCGCACGATGATATCGGCCGTGCCGAGCAGCACCCAGCCCCCCGCAAAGTGACGGTTCTCACCGACTTTGCCGAGCCAGTTCTCGGCGTACTTGCCGCGCACTTCGAGCACGGGTCTGCGCGAACCCGGCTGCGGCGTTCCATATGTGACGATCACCGCGTGTAGAAAGTCGGGAGGGTCGATGCTGATCGCCTGACTGAACGTGCCCGGCGCGATGACCGTGCGCATGTCGGTCGTGAACGCGACGCCATTGACTGGCGACACCAACACCGATTGCACCGGCAAATCGCCGCCCCGGCTCGAGATCACAAGGCTCTCGAAGCGTCCTTTGCCCCGGCCGATCGCGATCGTGTCGCGCAATTCGGTCAATCGCGCGGAGGTGCTGGCGATGACAACCCAATCCCGCGCCGAAATCGATCCGGTGGAAATGGCGGTGGTCCACGTGTCGGCGGCATCGACCGTCGTCCGCTCCAGGGCCAGGATCACCTGATCGGCGCCATAGCCGGGTGGACTGGCATCGACCGTCACCGATTGTAGACCCAAGCCGTCGCGCGCGGTTGGAAACGCGTCCGTCGTCTCGCCCGCGCTCAACAGCCGGTGCATCGGCACTTCGGTCACGTGTGTGGTGCGGCCGGCGCCGGTGCCGTACGTCAGCTTCACGATGCGAATATAGAAGGGATTACTGACCGCGACGCGAAGTTCGCCGAGCAAGCGTTGCGAAGCATCCACCGGGAACGTCGCCGTGCCGCACGTCGCAGGCACGACACGAATATTGCCAGCGTCACCCTCGGGCGTGAACGCGCACGCCGCCTGCGCCATGAATTGAGCCCGCACTTTTCCTAGCGGCGCAGCGACGGCGAAGCAAATGCAAGCGCCAGCGGCGGCCAATCTTCTGGCTGCGAAACTCGCGACCTTGCTCTCTCTTTCGTCATGGCCGCGCAGGCGGCCACCCAATCGCAACCAGCGAGCCGAACGGCGGTTGAGACGAACCGGTTCATATCCATCATCGCAGAACAAAGGGCTTGCTTGGGTGGCCACCTGCGCGGCCATGACGGAGTTAGGGGAGATTTGCGTTCGCTTCGCAGGTCCGTCGTAGACCGCGAATTTGGCGAACCGAATGGGTCTGTTGCGTTGAAACACGGCGGCATCCCATAACGGGGTTGTCGGCAGGACGCAAAACCAGTTTCGCCAGCTTGAGCGCCAGCGTTGCCGTGCGCCGGGCCTAGTCGTCAACCGAATCATTGTGTCATGCGTATCTGTGAGGTGGTTCGCGTTGGCGGGCCGCGCTATAGGCTGTCTAGAGACTGTTGTGAGAGCATCGAGGACGACGGACCTGATGACACCCTTTCGTGATCTGTCGCTGCCGCGTCCGGCACTCGTTTTAGGTGTCGCCGGCTTGGTCCCGTTCGTGGTGCTGTCGGTGCAAGTGGCGACGGGGCAGCCGATGGGCGCAGCCATGACGGTACCGGCGCGCGCAGCGCTGATGCAGTATGGCGCGGTGATCCTGTCGTTCCTCGGCGGCATTCAGTGGGGGCTTGCAGTCGCGTCCGCCGACCGCAGCGACGACTGGCGCCGCTACGGCTTCTCCATTCTACCGGCGCTGATTGCGCTGGCGGCCCTGTGGCTGGGCGAGCGCACTGGATTGATCTTGCTCGCCGTCGGCGTCGGCGTCTGGGGCCTGTACGAATTATGGGCTACCGGGCTCGGCGAGGCGCCGCCATGGTATGGCCGGTTGCGGCTGGGGTTGACCGCAGTGACGGTCGTGGCGCTGACCGCCGCCGCCGCATACGGGCCGCGCTGAAACGGGTGGGGAGAAGCCACCCGAGTTCTGTGGCGCATCTTCTTTCCGCCAGACCTCCGGTGCTATCGTCCGCCCGATTCCGCATGCGATCGCACGCGCATCGCGACAGGCCCGCTCAACGTGGACGAACTCACCGTGGATAAATCCAGCGCCGACAAGATCAACCAGCAGATCGCCCGCGAACTGGGCGTGAACGTTAGCCAGGTGGCGGCGACGGTCGACATGCTTGCCGAAGGGTCCACCGTTCCGTTCATCGCGCGCTATCGCAAGGAAAAGACCGGCGGTCTCGACGACACGCAGTTGCGCAAACTGGACGAACGGCTCGGCTATCTTCGCGAGTTGGAGGATCGCCGCGCGACCGTGCTCAAATCCATCGACGATCAGGGCAAGCTGACGCCCGAGTTGGCGCGCGCGATAAATGCGGCCGACAACAAAGTCGCGCTCGAAGACATCTATGCGCCCTTCAAGCCCAAGCGCCGCACGAAGGCGATGATCGCGCGCGAGGCGGGTCTCGAGCCGCTGACCGACGCCCTGCTCGCCAACCCGTCGCTCAGCCCGGAAGTTGAGGCTCAGAAATTTATCGATGCGGGCCGCGACGTCGCCGACGTCAAGGCGGCGCTCGACGGCGCACGCGCGATCTTCATCGAGCGCATCGGTGAAAAAAGTGAGTTGGTCACCAACTTGCGCAATTGGCTGTGGGATCACGGCATCGTCACCTCGCAAGTGATGCGGGGCAAAAAAACGGAAGGCGAGAAATTTTCGGACTATTTCGATTTCACGCAGCGCATCAAGGATCTGCCGTCGCATCGGGCGCTGGCGCTGCTGCGCGGCCGCAACGAAGGCATTCTCGATCTCGGACTGGACGTCGCGACCGAGGAGGGCAAACCGCATCCGGCCGAAGGCAAGATCATGTTGTCGTTCGGGTTGATGGACAAAGGGCGCTCCGGCGACAAATGGATTTGCGACAGCGTGCGTATGGCCTGGAAAGCACGGCTTTCCGTGTCGCTGTCGGTCGATCTCATGACGTTGCTGAAAGAGATCTCCGATCGCGACGCCATCGCGGTGTTCTCCAAGAACATGAAGGATCTGATGCTGGCAGCGCCCGCCGGTCCGCGCGTGACGATGGGCATCGACCCCGGCATTCGCACGGGCTGCAAGGTGGCCGTCGTCGACGCCACCGGCAAACTGCTGGACACGGCCACGATCTACCCGCACGAGCCGCGCAACGATTGGCAAGGTTCGCTGGCTGCACTGGCCGCGCTGGCGATGAAGCACAAAGTCGAGATCGCAGCGATCGGCAACGGCACCGCCGGTCGTGAAACCGACAAACTGGTCGGCGAACTCATGAAAAAGATGCCGCAGCTCAATCTGACCAAGATCATGGTGTCGGAGGCGGGCGCGTCGGTCTACTCGGCGTCGGAATTGGCAGCGCTCGAGTTTCCCAATCTCGACGTGTCGATCCGTGGCGCGGTGTCCATTGCGCGCCGCTTGCAGGACCCGCTCGCCGAACTCGTCAAGATCGATCCGAAGGCTGTGGGCGTCGGGCAATATCAACACGACGTCGATCAGGCCGGCCTCGCGAAGTCGCTCGATGCAGTCGTCGAAGATTGCGTGAATTCAGTCGGCGTCGACGTCAATACGGCGTCGGTGGCGTTGCTGGCTCGCGTGTCCGGTCTCAATAAAACGCTGGCCGACAACATCGTCGCTTTCCGCGATGCCAACGGCGCGTTTGCCTCGCGCACGGCGCTGAAGAAAGTGCCGCGTCTCGGTCCCAAGACGTATGAGCAGGCAGCCGGATTTCTGCGCATCATGAACGGCAAGAACCCGCTCGATGCATCGGCCGTGCATCCGGAGGCTTATGATCTGGTCGAAAAGATTGCGAGCGCGACCCACAAGCCCTTGAAGGCGATGATCGGGGATCGTGCATTCCTGCGATCGCTGAAGCCGCCGCAGTTCGCCGACGAACGCTTTGGCGTGCCGACCGTGACGGACATCATTGCCGAACTCGAGAAGCCCGGCCGTGATCCGCGACCGGAATTCAAGACCGCGACGTTCCAGGACGGCGTCGAGAAAATCAGCGACCTGAAGCCGGGGATGCAGCTCGAAGGCGTCGTCACCAACGTGACGAACTTCGGTGCATTCGTCGACGTGGGCGTGCATCAGGACGGGTTGGTGCACATCTCCGAACTTGCAGACACGTTCGTCAAAGACCCGCGCGAGATCGTCAAAGCCGGCGACGTCGTGCACGTGCGCGTCAAGGACGTGGATGCGGCGCGCAAGCGGATTGCG
>JANLYD010000108.1:0-53429 GCA_031365465.1 Hyphomicrobiaceae bacterium | reverse complement strand
CGTTCGTCAACGCTTCGTGCGAGAAGGCGGCGTGGGGCTGGCCGTGCGACGAAGCATTAGAGAAACTGCGCGACGAGTTCGCGCGTGCAACCGATCCGGCGAAGCAGAAAGAAATCGCCGAAGCGGTGCAGGTACGTGAAGGCGAAGCCGTCACGCACATCTGGCTGGGGCAATGGTATCAGCCGCAGATCCACAAGAACACGGTCACGGGCTTCCTGACAGCACCCGCGCCGGCATTCTGGAATGTCGAGATCAAGTAAACTCGAAATGAGGCCTGATCGGGCAGGATGCGATCAGGCCTCTCAAGCGTACGGCGGAGTTTCGGCATGGCGGAATTTTTCGAGGCTCTGACGGACGACCATCGCGGTTTCATCGCCAAGCAGCCGGTGTTCTTCGTGGCAACGGCTGCAGACGGCGCGCGGATCAACCTGAGCCCGAAAGGCATGGATTGCTTCCGGGTGATTTCGGCTCGGCAGGTTGCTTATCTCGACGTCGGTGGTTCGGGCAACGAGACGCAAGCTCACCTGGCAGCCGACGGGCGCATCACGATCATGTTCTGCGCCTTTGATCAGCCAGCGCTGATTTTCCGCATCTATGGGCGGGGGCGCGCCGTACTGCCGCAGGATGCGGGCTGGTCGACACTGCTGTCGCATTTCACCGCTTTGCCGGGAACACGGCAGATCTTCGTCGTGGATGTCGAAAGTGTGCAGACGAGCTGCGGCTGGGGCGTCCCTTTGATGTCGTTCGACAAGGAACGGCAGACGCTGTCGAAGTATCATGCGCAGCAGAACCCGGCTGAGCGATTGGCAAAAATATCAACCCGTACAAAAAGTATCGATGGCCTGCCGTTGAGGGTGCAGGAGCGACTGGTGGACGCAGCCAGTTGAGGTTTCAGCTAGCGGTTGACTTATTCGGTCACGGCTGTGGAGTGTCGGGCCGCCAACACGGATACCAGCGAAACTTTTCGTCATCCCGGCGAAGGCCGGGACCCACGCTAGATTGGCTCGGTGCCCTTTAGAACGAAGTCAGGCAAGTGGACAAACACGGGCGTAGCACGAGTTCAGGATTGCAACGGGCATGTCGTGGGGCTCGGTCTTCACCGGCATGACGACAAGAGAGCTGGATCGTAACTGATGATCGCATTCATTATCCGGCGGCTTTTAGCGACCATCCCGGTGATGCTGGTGGTGGCGGTGTTCGTATTTCTGATGCTCCGCCTGACGCCATCCGATCCGGCGGCGATCATTGCGGGCGACAACGCGACGGCCGAGCAGGTTGCAGACATTCGCGGCAAGCTGGGGCTCAACGAGCCGATCCTGACGCAGTTTTTCATCTGGGGTGCCAAGACGCTGCGGGGCGATCTGGGCGAAAGCTTCTTTTTCAAAAAGAGCGTCGCAGAATTGATTTCGGACCGTATCGAGCCGACGTTGTCGCTGTCGTTTTTCACGATCATGCTCGCGGTGTTGGTAGCGGTCCCGCTCGGCGTGCTCGCCGCCAAAAAGCATGGCAGTTGGATCGACCGGATCGTGATGGGCTTTTCGGTGCTGGGCTTTTCGGTGCCGGTGTTCGTGGTCGGCTACAGCCTGATCTATGTCTTCGCGAGCGAACTCCGATGGTTTCCGACGACCGGCTACAAGCGATTGCACGACGGGGCGGGACCGTGGGCCTATTATCTGATCCTGCCGACACTGACGCTGTCGGTCGTCTACATCGCCTTGATCGCCCGCATGACGCGCACGAGTATGCTGGAAGTGCTGTCGGAGGATTACGTGCGGACGGCGCGGGCCAAGGGGCAGATCGAGCGCAAGGTGCTGTTCCGGCACGCGCTGCGCAATGCTGCTGTGCCCATCGTCACGGTGATCGGATTGGGCATCGCGTTGCTGATCGGCGGCGTCGTGGTGACCGAGAGCGTGTATTCGATACCCGGCCTCGGCCGGCTGACGGTTGAAGCGGTGCTGGCGCGCGACTTTCCGGTGATCCAGGCCGTTATCCTGATGTTCTCGTTCGTATATGTGCTGATCAATCTGCTGGTCGACTTGACGTACAGTGTGCTCGATCCGCGCATTCGCTATTAGTGTGCTTCCCGGCCTTGCGGCTTGCATGCTTTCGGCTCGACGCCGGAATGACGAAATGAAGCCATATCAAAAGCACTCTGAGGATTGCCTGCTTGAGCGCTGAACCGAACCTCGCACTTCCCGCAGCCCCATTGGCGGCGTCGTTGCCGGCCGCACCCGCGCGGCGTCAGCAAACCGGCTTGGCGCGCGCGTTCCGAAACACCAGCGTCATCATCGGCGGGCTGGTCATTCTCGTGATGATGGCGCTCGGCGCGGCGGCGCCCTGGCTCGACACGATCAACCCGACCGAGCCCTACACATCCGGCCGCAACAAGCCGCCCGGTGGCTCGGTCACGGTGCGCGACGACAACGGCAAGCCGATGAAGATCGTCTATCGCCTCGGCAGCGACAACCTCGGCCGCGATGTCTACAGCCGCGTGCTGTACGGAGCGCGCATCTCCATATTTGTCGGGATCACCGTAGCGGTCATATCAGTGATCACCGGGCTGATCATCGGGCTTTTCTCAGGCTACATTCGCTGGCTCGATCCGATCGTCATGCGCCTGATGGATGGGCTGATGGCAATCCCGGCCATCCTGCTGGCAATCGCGCTGGTGTCGCTGTTCCGTGCCGGGATCGGCGCGGTGATTTTGGCGATTACAATCCCCGAGATACCGCGCGTGGTGCGACTTGTGCGCTCGGTGGTGCTGTCGGTCCGCGAAGAGCCGTACGTGGAAGCGGCGATCACCACGGGCACGCCGATGCTGAAGCTGCTGTGGCGGCACGTGCTGCCGAACACCATCGCGCCGATGATCGTGCAGGGCACCTTCATCTGTGCGTCGGCCATTCTGGTGGAGGCGATCCTGTCGTTCCTCGGCATCGGCATTCCGCCGGAGACGCCGACGTGGGGCAACGTGATGGCCGCCGGCAAGGACGTGTTCTATCTGTTCCCGCACAATATCTTCTATCCCGCGATCATGCTGGCAATCACGGTTCTGGCCGTGAACATGCTGGGCGACGGGCTGCGCGATACACTCGATCCGAAACTGGCAAAGCGAGTATGATGGGTATGGCCGCGCCAGTCCTTGAAATTACCAATCTGACGGTCGCAATCGAGGGCGGTGGCGGCGACCGTGTGAATGCCATCGAACAGGTATCGCTGACGGTGATGCCGGGCGAAATCGTCTGTGTCGTGGGCGAATCCGGCTCCGGCAAATCGGTGACGTCGCAGGCTGTCATGGCGCTGCTGCCCAAGGGCCAACTGCGCATCGCGTCTGGCTCGATCAAGTTGGAAGGCGACGAACTCACCACCAAGTCGCAGCCGGAAATGCGTGCCGTCCGCGGCATGCGCGCCGCCATGGTGTTTCAGGAGCCGATGACGGCGCTGAACCCCGTGGAGCGCTGCGGCGACCAGATCGAAGAAGTGCTGGAAATCCACACCGATCTCGATGCCAAGGCGCGGCGGGCACGTGTGCTCGACGTGATGCGCAGCGTGCATCTTCCCGATCCCGAGCAGATGATCGACGCCTATCCGCATCAGCTGTCGGGCGGACAGCGGCAGCGGGTGATGATCGCCATGGCGCTGGTGCTCGATCCGGCGCTGCTGATCGCCGACGAGCCGACGACGGCGCTCGATGTCACGACGCAGGCACAAATCCTGAAGCTGGTGCGCGAGATGCAGGTGCGCCGCAACACGGGCGTGTTGTTCATCACGCACGATTTCGGCGTGGTGTCCGAGATCGCCGATCGCGTCGTCGTCATGCAAAAGGGCCGCATCGTCGAACAGGGCACGAAGGGCGACATCCTCACCGCGCCGCGCGAGGCGTACACGAAAATGCTGATCGGGGCGGTGCCAAGTCTCGTGCCGCCGCCGCGTACGCCCATCTCCGGAAAAGTGACGCTCGAAACGATCAAGCTCAATAAAACCTACGGAAAGCGGACGCTGCTGACGCCTGGCGCGCGCGTAGTTACTGCCGCAACAGATGTGTCGTTCCAGATCAGGCGCGGCGAGACGCTGGGGATCGTCGGCGAATCCGGGTCCGGCAAATCGACGGTGGCGCGCTGTATCGCGCGGCTGGTCGATCCGACGTCGGGCCGCATCGATCTGGACGGGGTCGATATCGCGAAGATGTCCGAGCGGACGTTGCGGCCCTATCGACGGCGCGTGCAGATCGTGTTCCAGGACCCCTATCGCTCGCTCAACCCGCGCCGCAACGTTGGGCAGTCCATCGTCGAGGGGCCGGTGAATTTTGGTCTGCCGGTCGCCGAGGCGATGACGCGTGCGCGTGATCTGATGGGCTTGGTTGGGTTGTCGCCGGATGCGCTCGACCGTTATCCGCATCAGTTTTCCGGTGGTCAGCGGCAGCGCATCGCGATTGCGCGCGCGCTGGCGATGGAACCGGTGCTGCTGATCGGCGACGAGCCGGTGTCGGCGCTGGACGTGTCGGTGCAGGCGCAAGTGTTGCAGTTGCTCGATGCCGTGCGCAAAAAATTTGATCTAGCGGTGTTGTTCATTACGCACGACCTGCGGGTGGCGGCACAGATTTGCGATCGCATCGCGGTGATGCAGCGGGGCGTCGTGGTCGAAACCGGCGCCACGGCCGACGTGTTCGCCAATCCGCGCCACGAGTATACGCGCGCGCTGTTTTCAGCGGCTCCGGGCCAGGGCTTCGGCAATCGCATTGGTTCGGGCGCGCTGGAACCGGAACCGGCCCTCTGAGCGCTCCCGGCCTCACACGAGGAGCAACACCATGGACCGTGCCGGCGCAGCCGATCCGTTCGATCTGAAGCGTTTCGTCTCAGCGCAAGATCGTATGTTTGACACCGTGCTGCGTGAACTGCGTGCCGGCGCCAAACGCAGCCATTGGATCTGGTTCGTTTTTCCTCAGTTGCGTGGGCTTGGGCGCAGTCCGACGGCGATCACGTACGGGATCGTTTCGTGTGCCGAGGCGCGGGCCTATCTGGCGCATCCGGTCCTCGGCAAACGATTGCGCGAGTGCACGCAGCTGATGCTGGCCGTCGACGCCAAGCCGCTGTCGCAAATCATGCCATATCCGGACGATCTCAAGTTCGTCTCGAGCATGACGCTGTTCGCGCACGTGGCGGCGGATCCGGCAGTGTTCGAGCAGGCACTGCATCGTTTCAACGATGGCAATCGGGATCAGGCGACGGTGCAATTGATCGCAAACGGGGCGTGACCATCCTGTTGTGTGCTGCAATACTTAAAAAAACGAAGGGGGCACCCGATGGCTAAGACTGTGGACGCGACCGTGGGCGGGCAGATGCTGAGGCGTCTCGTCGGCGTCGGCGATACGATCACGTCCGACACCGAGATCGCAATCATCGAGTCGATGAAGATGCATATTCCCGTTATCGCGGAGCAGGGCGGCAAGGTCGCCAAGTGGCTGGTCGAAGACGGCGCTGCAGTCAAGGAAGGTCAGGCGTTGCTGACCCTGGAAGGGTGACCGATGGTCTGGAAAGCAGAACTCGACGACATCGCGCGGCGTCGCAAACTTTCGGAAAACCTCGGCGGCGCCGACAAGGTCGCGCGGCATCGCAGTAACGGCAAGCTCACCGTCCGCGAGCGGATCGACGGCTTGATTGACCCCGGCACATTCGCCGAGATCGGCGGGCTATCGGGCTTTCCCGAGTATGACACCACCGGCAATTTAGTCGGGTTCACGCCGGCGAACGTGGTGTGCGGTCGCGGCCAGATAGACGGGCGCACGGTGTTCGTCACCGGCGACGATTTCACGGTGCGGGGCGGCGCGAACGACGGCGGGCTGCGCGACAAATTCAAGTTTGCCGAGACTGAGGCGCGGCGCTGGCGGATGCCGCTGGTGCGGTTGGTCGACGGCACTGGCGGTGGCGGGTCGGTCAAGCATCTCGAAACGTTGGGGCGGACCTATCTGCCGGATGTGCCCGATATGACAGAAATCCTCGACGCCATGTCTGAAGTGCCGGTCGTGGCGCTCGGTTTGGGTTCGGTCGCGGGAATGGGTGCCGCGCGCGTGTGCGCCAGCCATTACTCGATGATGGCCAAGGGCACGTCGCAACTGTTCGCAGCAGGTCCACCGGTTGTCGCCCGCATCGGCGAAACGGTGACCAAGGAAGAGTTGGGCGGCTCGAGCATCCACGCCAAGAACGGCACCATCGACGACGAGGTCGCGAGCGAAGCCGAGGCCTTTGTGCGCGCCCGCCAGTTCCTCAGCTATCTGCCCTCCAGCGTGCACGAACTGCCGCCGCGCGCAGCGACGTCCGATCCGGCTGACCGGCGCGACGATCGCTTGCTGGGTACGGTGCCGCGTGACGGCCGGCAGGTGTACCGCATGCGTCCGATCCTGACGTCGGTGCTGGACCAAAACAGCTGGTTCGAAATCGGCAAGGCGTGGGGGCGGTCGGTTATTACGGGCCTTGGGCGGCTCGACGGATGGCCCGTTGCTGTGCTGGCGAGCGATCCCTATCACTACGGCGGCGCGTGGACGTCGGATGCCTGCCGCAAGGCCATCCGGCTGGTTGATCTTGCCGAAACATTTCATCTGCCGGTCGTCCATTTCGTGGATATTCCGGGCTTTCTGATCGGTACGGAGGCGGAGCGCTCCGGCGTCATGCGCTATGGCACGCAGGCATTGACGGCGATCCGGCAGTCGCGTGTGCCTTGGTGCGCGATGATGGTGCGCAAGGCGTTCGGCATGGCCGGGCTCAGTCAACGCAATGGGTCGCAGGCGTTCGTGCGCTACGCGTGGCCGTCGGCACAGTGGGGCTCGCTGCCGATCGCGGGCGGCGTCGATGCAGCCTATCGCGCGGTCATCGAGGCGGCCGATGATCCCGCAGCCAAACGCGCCGAGATCGAGGCGCGGCTGGAAGCCTTCCAGGCGCCCGTGCGGACCGCTGAGGCGTTCGGCGTCGAAGATATCATCGACCCCCGCGAAACGCGTCGTCACCTGACCCAGTTCGCCAACATGGCCGCGCCCCTGCGCCAGACGGGCCGGCCCCACTTCGGCTACCGGCCGTGACGGAATGACCGCTAAGGACCAGAAGACATCGTGCTTCAGACCTGCGCAGACCCACCATCGGCGAACAGCTCGCTGCCGTTGACGAAGCTGCTTTCGTCTGATGCTAGGAACAGAGCAGCGTTGGCGATCTCGTCGGGATTGGCCATTCGGCCAAGAGGTGTTCCCGCCTCCATTGCGGCCACAAACGCTCGCTGCTGCTCCTCAGTCTGAGAAAGCCCATGCAGCCCTGGTGTCGACGTTGCACCCGGAACGAGCACGTTCACGCGGATCTTACGGGGTGCCAAATCAAGGATCCAGTTGCGCGCGAAGCTGCGAACGGCCGCCTTGCTCGCGCCATAGACGCTGAACGACGGGTTCCCCTCGACGGCTGCCGTCGATCCGGTCAAAATTACAGAGGCACCGTCCTTGAGGAGCGGAAGCGCCTTCTGGACGGTGAACAGTGTCCCCTTGACGTTGGTGGCGAAGATGCGCTCGAAATGTTCCTCCGTGATCTCGCCGAGCGGCATGAAGTCGCCGCCACCTGCGTTGGCGAAGAGGACGTCGATCTGACCGGCTTCCTCGCGCACGACCTGATAGAGACGATCGAGGTCGGCTAGGTTGGCAATGTTACCTTGCACGCCGCGCGCGTCGCCGCCTACCTCGGCAACTGCCGCATCAAGCTCGGCTTTTCGGCGACCGGTCATGAATACCCGTGCGCCCTCGCTGGCAAAGCGCTTGGCGCTTGCCAGTCCGATGCCGCTGTTGGCGCCGGTGATGACCGCTACTCTACCGTTTAGCCTACCCATAGTCGTCTCCTAATCATGGCGAAAACGACATATGGGCCCATACGTTCCCATACCCTTGCGCTTACTTGGGTGAGAAACCTTTCAGTACGGATGCCGTTCGCGATCGGCGTTGGCTGATGCTCAAGCTAATGAGTCCGCGCCCGCCATTCTCATGCAAAGAAATTTGCACGCTAAATACCAGCGCCAACTTTTTGTAGTGCCTGCGGTCGCATACTTGGCCAAATCGCCGAAAGGGAAGAGCGCGACGGCCAGCCGTGATCGCGTGTTTACCGGTACGATCAAGGTCGCGCCTCTCGCTTGAAAAAGTAGTGAAGTATGAAGTGGCCTGGCGATACGACGGCGACGAGTTCCCAGCCTTCCGCGCCCAAGAGGTTGAGTTCATCCATATTCTTTGTCTCTTCGATTGCTAAATATTCCCAATGCATCTCAATTTCTCCTAGTGTTGTGCCGCGCCACAAGTTGGTGTTTCAATGAATGGGACTGCGCCTGCCTTCGGCGCAGCTCGGTCAGCGACTGCAAAATGCGCGATCTGGTCAGCGTGAGCCGTTAGCAAGGAAGGGCGGACAGTAGCATCAACGGCGTAGGCACGGCAGGCCGGATAAGCTGTTTAGGCCGTCGAACCGGTCGACAACGCTGAACACGTCGGCCAACGGACACGGAGGTCACGCACATAGCCCCGAGGCATCTCGGGAACCCAGTCGAAGGTGATGAGGATAATTTCACGTATCGCCGTGTGATAACAAATTGTTGGCACCACAACAAGAACGCCGATACTCTGTTGCGAGAAGGCAGGATGACCGCTCCGCCCAGCCAGCCGACCCGACATACTTCACGTCTCGCCTAGCGCACCTTGATCAGTTTCCCGCCGTATTGAATCACCATGCGGTCGATGCACTGGCTGTAACCGGCATTGCAGCCGGCGCAGTTGGTCGAAGCGCTTTTTTTCTTCTTGCGATCGGCAAGCGCTGCGCCTTTGCACTTGGCGTAAATGTCCGTACACGCGTGACAGAAGCCCGCCATCCGGGTGCAGTGAGCTTTGCTTTCGCCGCGCTTTTTGCATTCGGCAGCAAACGTGAAGTGGCAGCGGCGCGACATCGACGAGATCGACGAGCAGGTGTTCGAAGGTGCTGCGGCCTGCACGGGGATCGTCTGTGGCAGCGCTCCAGCGGGCGCAGTCGGTGACGCTTTCGGCAGGCCAAGTACGCCTTGAGCTTCGACCCCGGCTGTGCCGTAGATCAGCATCGCGACCACCGACAGCAGTGCCAAGCATGATTTCATGATGTGTCGCACGCCAACATCCACTCGCTGATCCACCCCAAAACAACCGTCTGCTGACGATGCCGCATCGACCGCATGACCGCAAGCCCAGGTGCGAGGTCGCCGATGCGGCGACGTTGGTAGCGGTGATTGCGGCGGCAATTCGGATGGGGTGACGGCGGTCGGATGCCAAGGCATACTTAAATCCAGCACGCGCTCGCCGCTCACATATTCAGAAATCCCATGTTCGGAACTCCCATGCGATCGTTTCGCCTATCGATTGGTGCTTTGACGATGTTCGCGGCGAGCGTCGCCACCGCTGCCGAACCGAGCATGGAGCTGCCGGCCGGCGGCTTGGTCTATGCAGCGCTGCAGACGCTGATGACCAAGCAGGAAAGCATCACTATCGGCGCCGACAGCGTGCGCGTCACCTATTCCGTCACGAATCTGATGTCGGATGCGAACCGCCAGCTGATGGTTTTCGCGCTGCCGGATCTCGATATGCTGGCACTGGATGGCGCAGCGATCGCCAACTCGACGTTCGATCCGGCAAATCCATACAATTTTGTGGGCTTCTCGGCGTCGGCCGATGGCCTGCCCGTCGAAGCGTTCGTCGAGGCGCGTGCACTGTCGCTGGGATTGATCGACGGCACGGCGCGGCTGCGCGAACTGGGTCTCCCACTCTATCCCCTGCATCCAGAGATGGGCGAGCGGCTGGCGGCGCTTCCGGAAGACATCCGCAAGGAATTGACGGAACGCGCGATGATCCGCATGGGGGATGGCCAGCCGGAAGCGATGTGGACGCTGAAGACCACGCTGTCCTGGGCGCAGCCGTTCGCGGCAAACCAGACCAAAACCATCGCGATCGCCTATCGCCCGATCTCCGGTACCGGCACTTGGAGCATCGATACAGCGGCGACGTTACAGCAGCGGTATTGCGTGCCGCAGCAAGCCGCAGACGCATTCAACCAGCGCGCCGCGGCAGGAGATTTGGCAGAAGTCCGCACGATCCAATTTCTCGCCGGTGCTGGCGCGACGTCGCGCGGCACCGTGGGCGATTATCGGATCGCGATGATGACTGCGGGCGCACAGCAGACAGCATTCACCTGCCGGCAGGGGCTCATCGCACAAGGGCTCGCGGGCGGCCGGGGAACGACGCAGGCCGAGGCCATGCCAGACGACGAGATTCACCTGCTGTTTGTGGACTGAGAGCGGGGGACACGCTTGCGGAGACAACGCGACCATTGAAGCCTGCGTCGTCCGACTAGTTCAGTGCGATCAGCTTGGCCTTGTCGGTCAGGACGAACATGCGGCTGCCGGCGACGATGGGGGCGATGTAGATCGGCTGACCCAGATCGACCGTGCTGGCAATTTTGCCGGTGGTGGCTTCGACGCTGGCCAACTGGCCCTTGGACGATGTGAGCCATAGCTTGCCACCGGCCAGCACCGGGCCGGACCAGACGTTACTGCCGGCCAGCTTCGTGTTCCATTGCACCTTGCCATCCTTGCGCGTGATGGCCATCAACCGGCCCCCCGTATCGACGACGAAGACGCTGTCGCCCGAAACCACCGGCTGCTGCGTGCCGGGCACGGGAGCAGACCAGATGCGCTGGCCGTTGCGCAACGACGTGGCGACCATGCGGCCGGCGTGGCCGACGGCATACACGGTGCCGTTGTCGATCACTGGCCGGGCGGCGTCCGTCAGCGAGCCCATCGAGGATGAGCCGCGACTTTGCGACAGGTTCTCCGTCCACACCGAGGCGCCAGTCGCGAGGTTGACGCCGACGACTTCGCCTGAAGTGAAGGGCACCACGGCCAACGTGCCCTCGATGGCTGGGCTGGCATTCGTGATGAAGCTCGCTTGTTCGCCGATGCCGCGATAACGCCATGTCTCGGTGCCGTCGTCGGCGGAGATGCAGACCAGTTCGCCTTCGATGGTGACGACGAGCACCCGGCCGTCGGCGGCCGTGGGCGAACTGCGCATGGGGACGCCAACGTTGCGTTCCCACAGCTTCTTGCCGCTGGACGGATCGAGGGCAACCACGGTGCCGTAGCCGGTGGCGGCAAACAGCTTGTTGCCATCAGAGGCCAAGCCGCCGCCGTAGCCTTTTTCGGCAACCTTTTCATCCTCGGGCTTGACCGAGACACGCCACGTTTGCGCGCCGCCCGAAGCGGAGAACGCAGTGACGACGCCGGCAGCGTCGAGGGTGTAGACACGGCCAGCAAACGCGATCGGGCTGGCGGTCAGTTTCCCGTATTTACTGGAACCGGTACCTGCGTCGCTGCTCCACACGGTCTTGATCGAGGCCGCCAATGCAAGATGACCCGGTGAGTTGCTGGCGGTGCCGCCCGGCTGCGTCCAGGATTCGTTACCGGCGAACGCTGCTATTGCCATCGGGCGGTCGGCGGGCGCCATGTCGATGCCGGCCGACGTCGCGTCGGTGACGACAGCGACGCGTTTACCAGGCAACGGCTGTTGCTTCTCCGCAAAGGGGTTCAGTTCAGTCAGTTTCGGGAGGCTCGGCAGACTTTCCGAGCAGGCGCCGAGCGTCAATGTTGCCACCGCAAGCGCTGTCAGCGACGTGCAGCGCGATACGGTCGAGAGGGGCCGTTGTCGTGCCATCGGATCCCGCATTGAAGCTCCGAAACGTGTGCCGGTCGTTCGCATGCGTGTGACCCCATCTTGCAGCGCCGGCTACTTCTTCTTCGGCGCCCCCGTTGCCGGAGTGGCCGGCGGCGCGGGAGCTACCGCAGCCGGTGCCGTAACCGGTGCAGGCGGTGCCTTCGCGGCCATGTCGGCGGCAACGATCGACCCCATCATGATTCGGGCCCGCTCAGCTATCCCCGGCGGCGTGCCTTGGTCGCCGATCAGCTTTTCGAACTGCGTGCGTGCCTCGTCCAGTTTTCCAGCTTTCATCGCCGCCAGCCCCAGCAATTCTCTGGCCGAGTGCCGCCATGCATTGCCGTCAGCTGTGAGCGTCGAAAGTTTTCCCCGGAAATCGTCCCAAT
Organism: Hyphomicrobiaceae bacterium; assembly: GCA_031365465.1. Taxonomy (GTDB): domain Bacteria; phylum Pseudomonadota; class Alphaproteobacteria; order Rhizobiales; family Hyphomicrobiaceae; genus JABFRJ01. The sequence goes on along the minus strand of JANLYD010000108.1, from coordinate 41,309 downwards.
TTGCGTTATCCAGCGTCAACATGGCCGTTTGCAGGCGCGCGAAATCGGCCAGCACCGGATCCAACGCCCGGTCGTTCGCCAACGCCTCATATTTGGCCACAGCGTCCGCAGTTTTGCCGGTGGCGGCGTCCGCTGCCGCTAACCGCAGCCGCGCCACGGCACCGAACCCGCCGCCGTTTTTGCTGACGGCGGCAAGTGCCTGCGTGCCTTCGTCGACCTTGCCCGACGTCAGCAACTTGACCGCAGTAGCGTAAGCCGCGCCCTGCGCTTCGGCCGCTGCCTGGCGCCGGCTTTCGATCAGTTTATAGGCGCCGACCGCAAGCACAAAAGCCAGCGCACCAGCCAGAATATAGCCGCTGTAGTGCTCCCACAGCCGCGACACCCACTCGCGTTGCAATTCCTCGTCGACTTCCTTGTCGAAGGCTTCGTTCGCAGTGCCGGCCGTCCGCACCGGGCGTGCGTTCTGAGGCACTACAGACTTCGCTGGAGGCTTGGGAGGCTTCGGAGTGGTCGGTTGGATCATCGCCAGGGTAATTCCGGAGTTGGTGCCCGGCGATGGTCGCCGGGGCATTCTGAACGTTTCAGATAACCGTTCGATCGCGCCTTCTTAGCCCGAGATTGGCCTGCGTTCCAACCGGGAACATCGGCTTTGAGGTCGCGGCTAATCAAGGCGGCACGGTCACGGCGCAAAACTCATCCGCAGCAGCGGCACGCCGATCAAGTACGCATGGCCCCAGATCAGCATGAGCAAATAGGCAATAGATCCGGCAGCGACGGCCATGATGTCGCCTTTCAAACCACCCTTTGCGGTGCCTAGCGGGCCGAGGGAGCCGCGCCGCTTGACGGAAATGCGGTCGAACACGCCGTAGGCCAGGAAGCTGCCGAACAGCAGCACGCTGGCGAGATCGCCGCGCACGAGCAGATGGGCGAACGCCCACAGCTTCACGGCCGCCAGCATCGGGTGTTGTGCGGCCGTCCTGATGCGCGAGGGAATGTAGGCAGCAGCCAGCAGGATGAACGCCGGCAGCATCAACGCCATGGCGATGTGCTTGGTGAAGGCGGGCGGATACCACAGCTGCACATTGCCGAGCCCACGCCCATGCGCGTCGCTATAGCCCTTCGCGATCATGATCAGCGAGACCAACGACACGATCGAGAAGACGAGCAGGTAGGCGCTGGTGCCCATTTTGGCTTGCAAGCTGGCGCGCATCGCGGGCGCGGCGGGCAAAAGGTGCGGCAGCATGAACACGAGCAGGCCGGCAATGAGAATGAGCATAGCGTTGAGCCCCCGGATGGTCGTCGTGGCCGGAAGGGTAGCACGGGGTTGTGCCTGGACTAAATCCTTCCCGTTTAACATCCAATAGACGTCCCGATATTGATGGTGGGGAAAGCGCAATTGGCCCCTATCGGCGCTGCCTGAATATACCACCAGCTTCCTATTGACTAGTTTGACATCAAGCTATATTAGTTTGATGTCAAACCAAAAGGAGATGGACGATGCTCTCTCGTAGACACTTTATCCTCGGGGCTGGTGGGGCTGGATTGGCGCTGGTCGGCGCGGGCACCGCATTTGTCGCGACACGGACACCGTCCCGCGCGTTAGCTGCCTGGGACACGACCTTAGCGCCCGTTGCCGATGTCCGGCTCGATGCGTTCCGCCATGCCATTCTGGCGCCAAACCCACACAACCGCCAGCCCTGGACCATCGAACTCGTTGGCTCGGACGAGGCTATTCTTCGCTGTGATCTGCAGCGGCGGCTGCCGCACACAGACCCCTTCGACCGACAAATAACGATCGGCTTCGGCTGCTTCATTGAGCTTGCGCGCATCGCCGCCTCTACAAGAGGAGTGCGTCTGGACATAACGCCGTTTCCAGAAGGCGCTCCCGCAGAACAAGACCGTCTGGACGCGCGACCCATCGCGCGCCTGAAGTTCGTAACAGAAATATCGATGCAGCCTGACCCGCTCTTTAAGGTGATTACCGTTCGACGCTCGGCCAAAGTACCGTTCGATCTCACTCGGCACATCGCGTCAGACTTGTTGGCAACGATGCGGGCAACCGGCTCGGCGGAAACGACAGTTGAAGCGTCGCTAGTTGCCAAGATGCGGGATCTCACATGGAACGCGTGGATGGTCGAGAGCACGACGCCGCACACGATGCGCGAAAGTGTCGAACTGATGCGCATCGGCAAGGCCCAGATCGAGCGCAATCCCGATGGTATCGCCTTGGGGGGTGCCATGATCGAAGCCCTCGCATTGACGGGCGCTTTCACTCCGCAAGCGATGCTCGATCCGGCAAGTTTGTCATTCAAGGCCGGTGTGGATCGCTATCGCCCTATTATTTTCAGCACGGGAGGCTACGCTTGGTTGACGACGGCCGGAAACGCCCGGCTTGATCAACTCGATGCGGGCCGGCGGTTTGTGCGGCTTAATTTGGAAGCCTCTGCAAGCGGCATCAGCATTCATCCTGTGAGCCAAGCATTGCAGGAGTACAAAGAAATGGCGGGAATGTTGACAGCCGTAAGAAGCGCGCTCGCCGTCCCACCTTCGCATACGCTTCAGATGCTCGCGCGGATAGGGTATGCAGCAGAGCAGAACCCGACGCCACGCTGGCCATTGGAGCAGAAATTGATCCGTACGTGAAAGACGAACTCTCAGCATTCCGGCTGTTCACCGAGATCGGCATCATCGCGCAACTTGCAACAACCAAGTTCGAGGCGGTGATGCCGGACGGCATGACGATTGCCCAGTTCTCGATCCTCAATCATTTTGTTCGTCTTGGCGGCGAGCGCAGTCCGAACGAACTCGCGCGTGCGTTCCAGGTGACCAAGGGAACAATGACGTCGACACTGCAGCGATTGGAAGCGCGTGCGTGCATTGTAGTGCGTCCTGATCCGCATGATGGTCGCGGCAAACTGGTGGCAATTACACCAGAGGGCGTGAGGGTTCGCGAAGCGGCGATCCATGCCCTTCGGCCGTTTTTTTCCGAGCTGAACACCCACGCCATGGCGTCGTCGTTCCCGCAGCTTTTGGAGCAACTCGGTTTGTTGCGCCAATTTCTCGATAGCGAGCGCGATGAATAAACTTACTGGATTGCTAGAGGCGATCGTCAATGAGGTGATAATGCGCGACGCAATACGGGGACAACTCAATCGAGCTGCCCCGGATATTGCTTTATTTCGGTCGCATCAAACCTAGTTCTTCGCCTTATCCACCAGGGCCTTTTCGCTGATCCACGGCATCATGCCGCGCAGCTTGGCGCCGACTTTCTCGATGTCGTGGGCGTCGTTGAGGCGGCGGGTGGCCTTGAAGCTGGGCTGGCCGGCCTTGCACTCGCGGATCCACTCGGTCGTAAACTTGCCGGACTGGATGTCCTTCAGCACGCGCTTCATCTCGGCGCGGGTTTCGTCGGTGATGATGCGTGGCCCGGTCACGTACTCGCCGAACTCGGCGGTGTTGGAAATCGAGTAGTTCATGTTGGCGATGCCGCCTTCATAGATGAGGTCGACGATCAGCTTCACTTCGTGCAGGCACTCGAAATAGGCCATTTCCGGCGCGTAGCCGGCTTCCACCAGCGTCTCGTAGCCGGCGCGGATCAACTCGACCAAGCCGCCGCAGAGAACGACCTGCTCGCCGAACAGATCGGTTTCGCACTCTTCCTTGAACGATGTCTCGATGACGCCGGCCTTGCCGCCGCCGATTGCCGAGGCATACGACAGGAACAGGTCGTGCGCGTTGCCGCTCTTGTCCTGATGGATGGCGATGAGGCAGGGCACGCCGCCGCCACGCGCGTATTCCGAACGCACGGTGTGGCCGGGGCCCTTCGGGGCAACCATGCCGACGTCGAGATCAGCGCGTGGTTCGATCAGGTTGAAGTGCACGTTCAGGCCGTGCGCGAACATCAGGGCTGCGCCCTTCTTCATGTTCTCGTGCAGGTGGTCGCGATAGATGTCGGCCTGCAATTCGTCGGGCGTGCACATCATCATGATGTCGGCCCACTTGGCGGCTTCGGCGACTTCCATCACCTTGAACTTGGCGCCTTCGGCCTTTTTCCAGCCGGCCGAGCCCTTGCGCAGCGCGATGGCGATGTCCTTGACGCCGCTGTCGCGCATGTTCTGCGCGTGCGCATGCCCCTGGCTGCCGTAGCCGATCACGACGACCTTCTTGCCCTTGATCAGATTGATGTCGGCATCCCGATCGTAATAGACGCGCATGTGACTTGTCCCTTCGTACAAATGGCCCGGAATGTCCGGAGTGGCCCCTGTGGATAAATTGTGGCCAATGCCCTAGCGGGTGGGCGCGCCCTCGGCAAGGGCGAAAGCTGCCAGATGGAGCCGGGGACACGCCCGAGCCTCTCTGAGCCAGGCGGCGTCTGGCGGACGATGCCAGGGACTCGATGATGGCTATTCCCGCCGAAGTAACAGCGATTCAAAGCCGGGTTCATCGTGTCACGGATACGTAATTTTTATCGCGGAGGTGGCACCACCCCGTCCTCGCCTCCACAGGCACCCCCTTCAACGAAAACGTCTTTCTTTGTGTCAGCAATATCGGCACCGCCTCTTGAAGCCCCAATGCGCTCATGCGCTCGGCAGGGCAGATGACCGGCTTGACCGTCTCGACGGCGTGGCTCAGTTGCAAACCGCACTTCTGCGCCAATGCCGAAAGACGAGAAGTTTTCGCGACTTCCATAGATATGCTCGGAAAATACTTCGCTACGAGAATCATCTCTTCGTACATGAAGGGGTGGTCTCGATAGCTGCGAATGCGTCTTACGCGCATTATTGGCTCGGCGTTATGCATTTCGACTTTCTTCTGATCTTCTTCGGATGCAACAACCATTTCGGCTTCGCTCCACGTCACGTGTCCAGCAATACGTTGCCCCAGACTATTCTCTATAGAACTGAACCGAATTGCCATTTCATCCGTGTCATGATCGATGACAATCGTTCCACGGCCTTGCTGGCGGCTGACGACCTTCTCCGTCTCGAGTAAATCCAAAGCCTTGCGCATTGTGCCCTGGCTCACGCCGAGCTGGAGCGCTAGATTGACTTCATTGGGGAGCTGCGACCCAGGCTTCCAGGTGCCATTTGCAATTTGCAGCGCCACTTCATCCCGAACTTGCACAAATAGTGGTCGTGTCAAAAATTGGTGCGGCATTAAGACCTCTTTCAAACGCGCCTGCGGTGGGCGCGTGGGTGATGCGATAAACCGGCTTCGATTTACCAATGAGCCTGCATCGCCAACATCTTCAAAATTAGTAGCTTTCTTTTCGACGCGGTAAAAAGAGGCTCAACTCGACCGGAGTTGCGTCTGTTCGCACACGCTTGCACGAATGGTGCACAGCGCACTGCAGTACTCTATCCGATATACGATAACATTGGCCTTGAATAGGATGTCTGCTGTCTTTTATTGGCAATAACATGCAGGTTACAGGTTGATCCATGATATTTGACTTATTTAACAATGACTAACCGCATCGAAAATATAATTACTACTTCATTTTAAATTACACACATAATTTATATGAGACGGCAATCATGAGAACATGCTCAACCGTCAACATGGGAACATATTATGAGTTTCACGGAAAAACACATTTTCTGCATCAGGCCACCGATTATTATCAGATTTCTTCGTGGCTCTTCCGGCACGGCTGCCATCGAAATGGCTTTGGTGTTCCCAATCTTCCTGATGGTCGTGATGGGAATGATCGCATACGGCATATATTTCGGTGCGGCCCACAGCACGCAGCAGCTTGCAGCCGATGCGGCACGTGCGTCGGTCGCCGGCCTGGACGACACCGAGCGCGCCGCGCTGGCAGGTGATTTCATCAAATATAATACGTCCAAATATGCGCTCATTTCCAAAGATTTTCTAAAACTGAAAGCGGCGGCCAATGAATTGAGTCCGGATGATTTTGTCGTCGTAATTACCTACGACGCATCAAAGCTTCCGATCTGGAATTTGAATGTTCCGCTCCCATCAAAAATTATCGAACGTTCGGCCGTCGTGCGCCGTGGAGGTCTCCAATGAGGTATGCCATGACAACCAATCGGGCGACGATCAGACTTGCACGGAATGAGCAAGGCGGTATCGCAATTTTCGCCGGATTGTGCCTGTCCATCATGCTGGGATGCGCGGCGCTCGCAGTCGACCTCGCGTCTATGTACCTGGAGCGGCGGACGTTACAGGGGGTTGCGGATTTGGCGGCGATCAATGCCGCAGCATTTCCGGACGAGCCGGAAGCAGCCGCTAACGCAACGCTGGTGGCGAATGGCACGACCAAGGTCAGGTCCGTTATCGTAACAAAGGGCCACTATGAACCCGATTCCAGCATGCTTGCCAGTCTTCGGTTTCGTCCCAACGTAGAGCCGTTCAACGCCGTGCGCGTTCAGGTAACCAAAGAAGCGCGCTTGGTCTTCGGCAAAATGTTTGTCGCGACCACGCCTCTGCTCGGGGTCGCGGCAACGGCAGGCTACGCCAATGCCGCAACATACTCGATCGGCAGCCGGCTTGCCGCGGTTCGAGGGGGCATCGCCAACTCAGTGTTGTCCGCGCTCTTGGGTGCCGACATCCGGCTTTCGGTGATGGACTACAACGCCCTCGTCGATACCAACGTGCGTATCGACAGCGCCTTGAACGGCATTGCCCAAAAGCTCAATCTCAAGGCCGGAACGTATCGAGACGTACTGGGGGCTGACATTCCTCTCACTTCGCTGCTGTCGGCATTGCAATCCGTTGTGCAGGCATCGGGCAACAGCAATGCAGGGTCAACCCTCATGGCTCTCGCCGACCAGTCTTCCAGATCCACCGCAAAGGTGCAGTTAGGTAAACTCATCGACCTCGGCCCTTATGCCACGCTTGCGGTGGGTCGCACGCACCCCGGCCTTTCGGCGACAGTGGGCCTCCTCGATATGATCAGAGGCGCTGCATTCCTGGCGAACGGCTCAAAACAGGTGTCGGTGGACCTGCAGCTCGATATTCCCGGAGTTGCCAAGTCCGTGTTGAAACTGGCGATCGGCGAACCCATGCAATACTCGGCATGGGCGGCCGTCGGACAGGTCGGGTCCATGGTTCGCACGGCGCAACTCAAGTTCCGCCTGTCGACGGAAATCGGAGGGACTGGGCTCCTGAGCGGCCTGACGATCCGCCTGCCGATCTATGCTGAGGCAGCTTACGCTGAAGCCAAGTTGGACAACGTCGCTTGCTCGGCGAATTCTGAACGCGCCAATGCGACGATTGCGACGACGCCCGGTGTTGCGCGATTGGCAATTGCGAACGTTACGGATGCGATGTTGAGCAGTCCGACCCTGTGGCAGGATTTGCAACCGGCAACGCTGGTCGCAGCACCTCTTATAACAGTCACCGGACGGAGCGAAGTGGCGGTCGGGAACTCGTCACCCACCTACCTGAACTTCACACAATCCGACATCCGATCGATGACCATCAAGCAAGCCGATACCAACAGCTTCTTGCAATCGATCGCCACGTCATTGATTGGGAAGCTGAGCTTGCAGGTTCAAATCCTGGGGTTGGGCCTCGCAACGCCGAGCACGATCACCTCGGCTGTCGCGACCCACTTACAGGCCGTCGCAATGCCGCTCGACGACGCGCTTTACGACATCATGACAACCTTGGGCGTTCATCTCGGCGAGGCGGATGTGCGCGTCAACGGCATTCGCTGCGGGTCGGCATCGCTTGTGAATTGAGCAGTCGAGCCTAGCCATGCCGTCCCGCGGGCGACGGCATTCTTCGCGGACTTGCAAAATGATCCGCGAAACACTTCAACAGACGCCGGAGACCGGAAAATGAAAGCGTTCCTCAACGATTTCGCAATGTCTGAAGATGGAGCGGTTGCCGTCGAAAACGCTTTGCTGGTCGCGTTGATTGCGGTGGCCGTCATTCCATCAGCCACCACATTGGGAAATACGATCAATGACATCTTCAGTGACGTCGCAGACTGGTTGTTCACGAAATAAGCTGCGACCGCTACGAAGCAGGGTCGGCGTGTCCCGACAGCAAAGGCCGGCCAACCGATCGCCGACTACTGCCAATACTCGGCCACCACCGGCCACAGCGACGCCACCAGCGCCACTGCCATGGCCACGTTAAATACGCGGACGCGCTTGGGGTCCGACAGCAGGCCACGCAGCGAGACGCCAAACAGCGTCCACGCCGAAATAGATGGCACGGTAACAACAGTGAACACCAGCGCGACCGTCAGCATCGACGCCAGATATTGAGACGGCACGGTGTAGGCAGCGACGGCTGCGAGACAGATCGTCCACGCCTTCGGATTGATCCACTGAAAGGCTGCGGCCTGCAGAAACGTCAGTGGGCGCGTATCTGGCGCTTGTGCATCGGGGGTGATCGGGCCGGCGGTGGCGATCTTCCACGCTAGCCAGAGCAGGTACGCGATCGACAGGACTTTCAGGGTCGCATAAAGCCACGGCAACCGCTCGAAGATCTGCCCGAAGCCCAGGCCGACGAGCAGGATCATCAGCCCGAAGCCGAGCGCGATGCCGGCCATGTGCGGGATCGAGCGTCGAAAGCCGTAGTTCACGCCCGATGTCAGCACCATCATGTTATTCGGGCCCGGCGTCGCCGACGCCACGAACGCGAACATGACGAGGGCTGAGAACAGGTCGGTCGAGATCGGTAGGGATAGTGCTGGGAAGGGCATGAGCGTGCCTTGAAATAGGACAGCAGTGTTGACCTATCACTCAGCTCTCGCTTTTGCCAAGCAGCAATTTCACATGTCAGCATGGCGGGCGAAGTTGGCGCTTGCAAAAGGCAGATCATGGACTCCGCTCATCTTTTGCTGAAGCGTCCGTAACGATTGCCTCGCCGTTAAGCTAAGGTTGGCGCGACGTTCACGCCAAGCCGGTTGAAAATCCGGACAGGTTCGCCTAATCCCCGCAGAGAGCGCACGCGCGCCTCAACCCCCACCTGCTTGGAGACTTTCATGGACAGCGTCCTCATCATCGGAGCCGGAGCGGCAGGCTCGGTCACCGCGCAGAAGTGCGCCATGAACCGCGACGTGTTCAAACACATTCACTTGGCCTCGCGCCGGCTCGAAAGCTGCGTCAAAGTTCAAAAGCAGTGCAAGACGCCGATCGAGGTCAGCCAAGTCGATGCCGACACCGTTGCCGACGTGGTGGCGCTGCTGAAAAAGGTCAAGCCGCACTTGCTCATCAATATGGCGCTGCCCTACCAGGACTTGGCGATCATGGATGCCTGCCTGGAAGCCGGCGTGCACTACATGGACACCGCCAATTACGAACCGCGCGACGTCGCCAAGTTCGAATACTCCTGGCAATGGGCCTACCAGGACAAATTCAAGGCCAAGGGCTTGATGGCGATCCTCGGCTGCGGCTTCGATCCGGGCCAGTCGAACATCTATTGCGCCTACGCGCAGGAGCACCTGTTCGACACGATCGACACCATCGATATCGTCGACTGCAACGATGGCAGCCACGGCAAGGCATTCGCGACGAATTTCAACGTCGAAATCAACCTGCGCGAAGTCACGCAGCGCGGCAAATATTGGAAGAACGGGCAGTGGATCGAGATCGACCCGCTGTCGATCGCCGCCATGATCGACTATCCGGAAGTGGGTCCCCGCAAGAGCTATCTGATCTATCATGAGGAGGAAGAGAGCCTCGTCAAAAACATCCGCGGCCTGAAGCAGATTCGCTTCTGGATGACGTTCTCGGACAACTACATCAAGCACCTCGACGTGCTGCAGAACATCGGCATGACGCGCATCGATCCGGTCATGTACAAAGGCACGCCGGTGATCCCGATCGAGTTCCTGAAGGAGCTGCTGCCCGCGCCCTCGTCGCTCGGCGAGAACTACACGGGGCGCACCTCGATCGGCTGTATCTTCGCGGGCACCAAGGATGGCAAACCCAAACGCGCGATCATCTACAATATCTGCGAACATGCCGAAGCCTTCAAGGAAGTCGGCGCGCAGGGCGTCTCGTACACCACGGGCGTGCCGCCGGTCGTCGGAGCGATGATGCTGTTCCGGGGCGCGTGGAAAGGCGCGGGCGTGTTCAACGTCGAGCAGTTGCCGTCAAAGCCCTTCATGGACGAAATCGGCAAGCAGGGTTTGCCCTGGCACGTCCGCGACATGGCTGTTGGCGATCAGGCCGAACTGTTCGCGGTCAAGACCTGATCGCGTTACTCGGCCGCGTATCGTCAGATCTTTTTTGAGATCGCACGCCAAGCGTCCACCAGACCTGCGCGATGCTCCGGCGCGGCGATGGCGATCAATCGCTCCGCCCGCTGCATCACGCTGACGCCACGCAGGTCCGCCGCGCCGTGCTCGGTGACGACCACGTCGATGTCGTTGCGGGGTAGCGAACAGATCCCATCCAGCCGGGGTACGATCCGCGTCGCCGCCTCGCGGCCGCCGGTGGAGGGCAGCGCAATGATGCTGACACCGCCCGGAGACAGCGCGGCGCCGCGAGCATAGTCGGGCGCGCCGCCGCATCCGCTGACCATGCGCCCGTCGAGCATCTCGAGATTGGCCTGCCCAAATAGGTCGACACTCAAGGCCGAATTGACCGCCACGAAGCGCTTTAGTGTGGCGAGCGCGGCTGCTGCATGGGTGTAATCGCAGCCGCGGACGCGAATGTCGGGGCAATCAGCGAGCCAGTCATAGTAGGGGGCCGATCCCAGGTGGAGGCAGCAGGTATGAGTGAAGCCGGCATCCAGCGCACCCCTATCGGCCAGTGCACGGGCACCGTCCGACAGCATGCCTGAAAACAGCTTGAGCCCGCGCCGATCGACAACACGCGCCATCAAGGCGTCGGGCACCTTCCCGAGGCCGATCTGCAGCGTCACGTCGTCGGTCACGTAGGCCGCCAGACGCGCGGCGATAGCGTCAGCCTGTGGCGTCGGTGCGCCGGTGTCATACGCGCGGAGAGGCGCATCGATGTCCACGGTTGCGTGGAAACTCGCGTACGGCAAAGTCGCGGAATGCGGAATGCGGGGCATGCGCCGATTGATCACCGCCAGCACGCGCCGCGATTTACGCACGGCAATCGGCGTGAATTCGACCGCTGGACCCAGCGAGCAGTTTCCATCGGCGTCGGGCGGCGCGACGTGGACGATGCATGTGTCGAACGTGAGGTGCTGATCCAGATGCCGCGCAAAAGCACTGTAGCTCATCGGCAGATGCTGAAACACGGCTGAGGCTTGCGCGCCGGGAATAGTCGCTGGCGCAAACATGCTGGTCCATGTCGTTTTTGGCGACGCGCGCGCAAGCGGAATGGCGTTGACGCCCGGCACGTAGGTCGCCGTGATCGCGACGGGGGGCGCATCCGGCTGCAGCAGCGCGTCCATCAGGCCATCCGGCTCGGCCGTTGAGCCCGGAAGGTACACACGCTCGCCGGGGCTAAGACTGCTCGCAAGATGCAGTATCGAGGCGAGACGTTTGGGACCGACTTTACTGGTCATCGCAGCCGGCATCGAAAGCCTGTCAAGTTAATGTGATCGCCGCACGGCGGTGGCGTCGTCTGTAGCGGAATTGGCTGCATATGACGATCCCCGCGCGATCTGCACTGACGTTGCAAAGGCATGCGGACCCAAGCCCCGCGTTGAACACAGGTTGCAAGCGCAGTTTTCGATGGTTGCGAGGGTTGTAATAAGCAGCGATCATTGGTTCTATAACAATTGCAAATTCCAGCAGGAGCTGAATGCATGGCGAGTCTGAACATCAATGGCAAAGCGGTCGACCTGACCGTCGACGGCGACACGCCTCTGCTTTGGGCTCTGCGTGAGCAGGGCGGCCTGACCGGCACCAAGTACGGTTGCGGCGTCGGGCAGTGCGGTGCCTGTTCCGTTCATATCAACGGCGAAGTGCAGCGGTCATGTTCGATCAGCGTGAAGGACATCAAGGCCACCGACAGAATCGTGACGGTCGAGGGTTTGTCCGCCGACAGCAGCCATCCCGTGCAGAAAGCCTGGCTGGCCGTGGATGTGCCGCAGTGCGGCTATTGCCAGTCCGGTCAGATCATGGCCGCGACGGCGCTGCTCGCCAAAACACCGAAGCCGACCGACGCCGATATCGATGCCGCGATGACCAACATCTGCCGCTGCGGCACCTATCAGCGCATTCGAACGGCCGTACATATGGCCGCCGACATGAAGAAAGCGTGAGGGCATCGCCATGACCACGATCATTTCAAAGAAGCTCTCGCGTCGCGCCGTCGTCGGTGCCTCGACCATCGGCGGACTGGCGCTCGGGGTGGGTGCCGGCGGTCTCATCACCAAGGCGCTCGCACAGAAAGTTCTCGGTGCCGCAGCGCCCGCAGGTGAAGTGAGCGCCTGGGTCGTCATCGCGCCCGACGATCAGGTGACGATCCGCATCGCGCGCTCAGAAATGGGCCAGGGCACGCTCACCGGCCTCGCGCAGATGGTGGCCGAAGAACTCGAATGCGACTGGAGCAAGGTCAAAGCCGAATATCCCACGCCTGGCCAAAACCTCGCGCGCAATCGCGTATGGGGAGACATGTCGACAGGGGGCAGCCGCGGCATTCGCGGATCGCAAGATTATGTGCGGCAAGGCGGTGCTGCGGCGCGCGGAATGTTGTTGCAGGCGGCGGCGACGCTGTGGAGCGTACCGGTCGATGAACTCAAGGCCGAGAACAGTACCATCACGCACGCCAAGTCCGGCAAGTCGACGACGTATGGCAAGCTGGTCGGCGAAGCGTCCAAGCTTCCGGTTCCCGACCTGAAAACGGTCAAACTCAAAGATCCGAAAGACTGGAAGCTGATCGGCAAGACGGGCGTGAAACGTCTCGACACGCCCGACAAAATCAACGGCGCACAGGTCTACGCGATCGACGTGAAATTACCGGGCATGCTGACGGCGACGATCATGGATGCGCCGGTATTCGGCAACAAGCTCAAGAGCTACGACGAGGCCAAGGTTAAAGCGCTGCCCGGCATCAAAGGCGTCTACAAAGTTGGCGAGACAGCGGTTGCAGTCGTCGCCGATACGTTCTGGCAAGCCAAGAAAGGTCTCGATGCGCTGAACCCGGTTTGGGAGGTGAGCGCCAACGATAAAGTTTCCAGCGAAAGCATCGCTGAACTGTTGAAGGCCGGGCTTACGTCCACGGACGGCGTTTTCATCGGCAACAAGGGTGGCGACGCCGACGTCGGTATCGCCGGCGCCGCAAAAAAAATCACCGCTACTTACGACAGCCCGTTCTGGAACCATGTCACCATGGAACCGATGAATTGTACGGCGAAGTGGACTGCCGACAGATGCGAAGTGTGGGTGGCCACTCAAAACGGCGACGCGTCCCTTGCGGCATGTGCCGAAGCCGCAGACCTGCCGCCGTCGAAGTGCGAAGTTTACAAGCATCATCTCGGCGGCGGTTTCGGCCGGCGTGGGCAACAGGATTACACGACCAAGGCCGTGTTGCTGGCCAAGCAGATCCCCGGCGTACCCGTCAAAACGATCTGGACCCGTGAAGAGGACATGCGGCAGGGCAAGTTCCGCCCGGTCTCGCAATGCAAGCTCGAAGCAGGCCTCGACGCTGCGGGCAATGTCACCGGCTTCAAGATGCGCCTATCGGGGCCATCGATCCTGGCATCGGTTGCGCCGAGCCGGATGGGCAAGGACGGATCCGATCCAGCGGCATTCCAGGGGCTGAATGCCGAGGGTCCGGAAGGGCAGTTTTCCTATGACTTGCCCAATCGCACGATCGACTACGCGATGCGCAATCTGCATGTGCCCGTCAGCTTCTGGCGTGGCGTCAACACCAATCAGAATGCCGTCTACGTCGAGTGTTTCATCGACGAGTTGGCGAAGGCCGCCGGCCAGGATCCGTTGGCGTTTCGCCGCAAGATGTTGTCGAAAACCCCCAAGCACCTCGGCATTCTGAACGCGGTGGCCGAGAAGATCGGCTGGGAAACCAGCAAACCACCCGAGGGCGTTTTCCGCGGCATCGCCGTGTTCATGGGCTATGGCAGCTACGTTGCGGCTGCTGCGGAAGTTTCCGTGTCCGATCGCGGCAAACTCAAAGTGCATCGCTTGGTGATGGGCACGGACTGCGGCAACGCGGTCAATCCAGACCAGATCGAGGCGCAGGTCCAAGGCTCGGTGGCTTATGGTCTGGGTGCCTCGTTCTATCAGCGGATCACCATCAAGAATGGACGCGTCGTCGAGGAAAACTTCGACACCTACGAAAGCATGCGGCTCGAGGATTTCCCGAAAATCGAAACCGTACTGAAGCCGTCAGGTGGGTTCTGGGGCGGCGTCGGCGAGCCGACGATTTGTGTCGCGACGCCGGCGGTGTTGAACGCCATCTATGCGGCCACCGGAACACCGGTGCGATCGCTGCCGCTGAGGGATGTCAAACTGCGCGCATGACCGGGCGGCTACAACGGCGGCGAGGGCAAGTTCTGCTGTCACTCCAGTGGTATCGGGCCTTCGTCGCCATTGTCGGCTGTTGTTGTTTCGCTCAGCCGGCTGCCGCGCAGACGCCGGTCGCTGCCGCCAACGTGGTGTCCCCCGATGCTATCGTCGTCACCGGCGATGAGATCAACGCGCCGCTGACGTCGACGCCGGCGTCGTCGGAGCGTGGCCGGTCCATCGTGCTCGACCGCGCGGTGGGCAATTGCTTGATTTGTCATCACGTACCCGTGCCTTCGGAACCGTTCCAGGGCACCGTCGGTCCGGATCTATCCGGTGTCGGTGAACGCTTGACCATAGCCCAATTGCGCTTGCGACTGGTTGATCAGAGCCGGCTGTCGGCAGCGACCTTGATGCCACCGTTCTATCGCACGACCAGTCTGACCCGCGTCGATCCGCGTTATCGTGACAAACCGGTATTGTCGGCACTGCAAATCGAAGACGTCGTGGCTTATCTCAGTTCGCTCAGGGAGTGACAATGGCGACCATCCGGCGCGTGCCACCACGACATGAATCAAACACCACCCGGCGCGCCGTTGTGCTCGGCGGTTCAGGGTTGCTGCTGTCTGGCGTCTTGCCTTCCTTCGCGCTCTCCGGGTACGAAGACGACGGCAATGCGGCTGCGGCGCTGCGAAATATTGCCAACGGACGGACCATCACGCCCGCGCGCGTCAAATTGGTGCTTCCTGAGCTGGCCGAGAACGGTAACGTCGTCTCGCTGCTGGTCGAGGTCGAAAGTCCGATGACCGCAGTCGATCACGTCAAAACGGTGCACATCGTTGCTGGTCAAAACCCGTTGGCGAACGTGGTCCGGTTCCATCTCGGCCCTTACTCCGGTCGTGCACGAGTTCAAACCAACGTACGGCTGGCGACCACTCAGACCGTCACTGCCGTGGCCGAAATGAACGACGGATCGCTTTGGTCGGGCGCCACACCGGTGCTCGTGACCTTGTCGGCATGCCTGGACGGCGGTTGAAACTGCCATCTCTCACTTCCACTGGAGACTGCGCCCCATGGCCGATACTCCGCACCCCACCCGCATCTCGATGCCGTCAACCGCCAAACGCGGCGATACCGTCGACATCAAGACGCTCATTCAGCACGAAATGGAAACCGGATATCGGCGCGACTCCAGCGGACACGTCATACCTCGCGACATCGTCGTGCGGTTCGCGGTGCGTTATCTCGACGAGGATATTTTCGCCGCCGATATCTATCCCGGGCTTGCGGCAAACCCTTATTTCGCCTTCTCGACTGTGGCACGCGACACTGGAGACATCTCGTTCACCTGGACCGATCTTGCCGGCAACAAAACTGTGGTGACGCGCAAGCTGACGGTGACCTGATCTGATGCCGGCACTCGCAAATACGTTGCTGGGCCTGACGGCGCTGCTTCTTGCAGGATATGCGGGAAACAGTCTGGCGCAGACGTCGGAGCGGTCACGTCCGCAGACGCCCATCCCTGGTACATTTTATCAATCGGCAGCGACGCAAGCGCTGCAGGCCGATGACGGTGCCAATCCGGCCATGCTGTGGGTCGGGCAGGGCGAAACACTCTGGACGGAACCGGCCGGTCCAGAGCAGCGGTCATGTGCCAGCTGTCACGGCGACGCCGCAGGCATGAAGGGCGTCGCTACTCAATTTCCGAAAATCGATGCCGCGTCGGGAACGCTGCTCAACTTGGAAGCCCGCATAAATCAGTGCCGCACGCAGCATCAGAAGGCACCCGCCTTCGCCTATGAGACAGCGCCGCTGCTGAGCTTGACGGCTTTTCTTGCGTTGCAGTCACGAGGGCTGCCGCGCAACGTCGCCATCGACGGCGCCGCAAAGAATGCGTTTGAACGCGGACGTCTATTTTTCAATACGCGGCAAGGTCAGCTCAACCTCGCATGCGCTCAATGTCATGACGACAACGTCGGCCGGAAATTGCGGGGCGACACCATCAGTCAGGGGCAGACGCAGGGCTGGCCCGCCTATCGCTTCGAATGGCAATCGATCGGATCGCTGCACCGGCGGCTGCGAGCGTGCAGTCTCGGCGTGCGCGCAGAGATCCGCCCCTACGGCAGCCCGGAATACGTCGACCTCGAGTTATATTTGGCATGGCGGTCGAAAGATCTGCCGCTTGAGAGCCCCGCCGTCCGCCGATAGCCCATGCAATCCCAGCTGTGATTTAGCTGGCTGTGGTGTAGAACGGGCCAGCAGAGCCGCTCACGCCGCATATCTACCAGCATCCTATCGAGGTCGTTCCCATGCAAGCCCAAGTCGTTCGCTTCCACGAAGCCGGTGGCCCCGAAGTGCTGAAGTACGAGACCATCGACATCGGAACGTGTGGCGCCGGGCAGGTGCTGATCAAGCAAACCGCCTGCGGGCTGAACTATCTCGACACCTACCAGCGGTCCGGTGCCTACAAGCTGCCTTTGCCCAGCGGTTGCGGCAATGAAGCTGCTGGCGTGATCGAAGCCATCGGGCCCGACGTCAAGGATCTGAAGATAGGCGATCGGGTCGCTTACGCCATGGGTGAGCCAGGCGCTTATGCCAGCCATCGTATTTACCCCGCGACACGCTTGGTCAAAATTCCCGACGGCATCAGTGATGAATTGGCTGCCGCCTCCATGCTGAAAGGCATGACGACCGAATATCTGCTGCAACGCTGCGCGCCGCTGCGTCCCGGACACTTTGCGCTGATGTATGCGGCGGCGGGTGGCGTTGGGTTGTTCGCGGGGCAATGGGCGAAAGCCATGGGCGTCAACCTGATCGGCGTGGCGGCGGGTGCCGACAAATGCGCGCTCGCCAAATCCAACGGCTACCATACCGTCATCGACCGCACGACGGATGACGTGCAGGCGCGCGTGCGTGAGATCACGGGCGGCAAAGGCGTGCCAGTGGTGTATGATTCGATCGGCAAGGCAACGTTTGAAACCAGCATCAACGTGCTGCAACCGCGCGGGATCTTCGTTTCCTTCGGGGCCACGTCCGGGCTGCCGCCGCCAGTCGAGGCGCCGATGCTGCAGAAGCTCGGCTCGCTCTATTTCACCCGACCAACGCTGGCGACATATGCGGGCTCGCGCGCCGATCTGGAGTTGTCGTCAAATGCCCTGTTCAAACATCTCAAGTCGGGCGTGGTGAAACCTCACATCGGCCATCGCTATCCACTGGCCGAGGCTGCTCAGGCCCATGCCGACCTGGAAGCCGGGCGCACCAGCGGGTCGCAAATCTTGCTCCCTTGATTGACGCGCCAAACGAGATTGACGCGTTTGCACATGAAGTGGCTTTGGGATTTCTGCCTGTAATTAGTGCAAATGCTGGTAGACCGAACGTCGAAGCTGCGCCACACTCCTGCCCACACCGGGGCTTGGAGCAGGCACGCATCGTGCCCCCTCCACAGTCTCGGCTCGATCGTGGATGAACCGCGGTTCTGTTCGGGAGAGACGAATGAAATTGAGATGTACTGTGCTCGGAGGGCTACTGGCCCTCGGGCTCGGATCGGCGAGCGCCGGTGCCGTCACCTTCAAATATGCGTTTCAGGGCGATTTGAACGCACTCGATGCCTACGCGATCAACGAGACGTTCACCATCGGCGCGATGAGTAACGTCATGGAAGCGCTCACGACGCGCGACAAGAACTTGGAGATCGTCCCCAGCCTTGCCGAGAAGTGGGAAGTCGTCGATCCGCTGAAATGGCGCTTCTACCTGCGCAAGGGCGTGAAATTTCACAACGGCGAAAGCTTCACCGCCGACGACGTGCTGTTTTCGCTCGATCGCGTTCGCTCAGCCGACAGCCAGATCAAGAGCCGCGTGCCGGCCGACATGCAGGCCGTGAAAGTCGACGACTATACGGTTGATTTCGTGCTCAAGACGCCCAATCCGATTTTGCATGCCGAGTGGGACAGCTGGCATATCTGGTCGAAATCGTATTGCGAAAAAGAGGGCTGCGCCGCGGTCCAGTCACCGAAGGCGACATCGCTGCAGCCGTTCGCACTGAAGGCCAACGGCACCGGCGCGTTCACCGTCGTCAGCCATGAGCCCGGCGTGAAGACCGTATTCAAGGCCAATCCGAACTGGTGGGGCAAGAAGGATCATAACCTCGACGAAGTGATCTTTCAGACCATCAAGTCGGACGCCACGCGCGTGGCCGCTTTGATGTCGGGTGAAATCGACATGATGGATCCGGTGCCGCTACAGGACATCGAGCGCGTCAATGCCTCGGCGAATGCGCGCGTCATGACAGGCCCTGAAATCCGCACGATCTTTCTCAACTTCGACCAATACCGCGACGAGTTGCTCTATTCGAGCGTCAAGGGCAAGAACCCTTTCAAGGACGTCCGTGTCCGCAAGGCGTTCTATCAAGCGGTCGACATCGAGGCGATCAAAACGAAGGTGATGCGCGGGTCGTCCACACCCTCGCCACTGATGATCACGCCGGCCTTCTATAAGCGCGCGGGCGAGTTCAAACGCATTCCCTATGATCCCGAAGCATCTAAGAAGTTGCTGGCCGAAGCAGGGTATCCTGACGGGTTTGAACTGCAAATGGATTGCCCGAACGACCGCTACGTCAACGACGAAGCGATCTGCCAGGCCGTCACCGGGATGCTTGCGCGCATCGGCATCAAAGCAAAATTGAATGCGCAGCCGAAAGCGAAGTTCTTCGAGAAGTGCGGCCCGACGCGCGGCAAGCCCTACGACTGTTCGTTCAGTCTGCTTGGCTGGTCGCCTGGTTCGGGCGACAGCTGGAACGTCATCGCGTCGCACGCCACATGCCGCGACGGCGACGGCAACGGCAAAGTCAGCCCGGCGGCGCAAGCCAGCTACGGCGGATATTGCAATCCGAAGGTGGATGAACTCTCGCTCAAGATCCTGACCGAGACAGATATCACCAAGCGCGATCAGATGATCTACGACGCCTACAAGATCATGACCGACGAGGTTTCACATATCCCGCTGCACCAGCAAGCACTGGCGTGGGGGGTGTCGAAGAAGGTCGAGATCGTACAGCGTGCTGACAACCAGATCCTCTTCTATTGGGTCACCAAGAAAGAGTAACACGAAGCGACGACGACGCGGCGCCTGGGCATGGGCATGGGCGCCGCGTTGATCAGGCGAAGAACGGCCGAGCGACAGTCGCCGTCGCAAAGTACCGCCAAGCCACTTGTAACCGCAGGGGGAGTTTGCTACACGCGGGCAGCCGATGATGCCATTAGGTATTCCGGCTGATAGTCATGATAGCGGTCATGGCGGAATTGGTAGACGCACTACCTTGAGGTGGTAGCGCCGCAAGGCGTGGAGGTTCGAGTCCTCTTGACCGCACCAACTACCGCAAGGTGGTTGATTTTATAGAATAATGTTTCTAGACAAAACCTTAGTTTCAACTCGCTACATCTAGCTCAGTCTTACAGCAATCGCCTGGACCAGCGTAGGCGGCTGTCAAGAGCCATGCTTTCGACGATTTATTTTCCGGCTCTGGACGGCGCATTCGCGTGTTGCAAAGCCTACGCTCTGTCATTCGCCCAATCCAACCACGCGGCCTGTCAACCTCTGCAGCAGCCGAGCCCGCACCGGTCGGGTAAAGGCCTGAAGCTAGAGTTCGTTTTTGTGTGTGCACGACAATCGGCGGAGGCCGAACAAGTGTGAATAGTGAGCTTCAATGCCTTAAATCGGGGGCGTGCAAGTTCACAAATCGCTGTTTTCCGCACACGACCTCAAGGCGGAAGGCGATCTCCTCCTCCCACGCGTCGTAGGCATCGCCAGCCGCAGCTTTCGATCAACCCGATGACGCGTGGGCGGCCGAGATCGAGATTTCCGCAACGAAGGGCATCATCGACGCGCCAGTTTTCGCAGCATGTCGAGGACTATGCCCGTGCGCCATGCTCGTACACCCGTTAGCGCACTGAGATCATTAGCACCCTGAGATCAGCGGCGTCGCCCCGAAGGATAACTGTCCCATTCGACACCGCCAAGATATCGAGCAGAGTAGCCTTCATCCCAAATTTCAAAGACGCTATCCATCGGCAAATCGGGCAGGAGGACCGATGATACAGGCTGATCTGACTTCGGCAACGGTTCTCTTTGCCGTCGCCGAGCAATGCCCGCGAGCAGGCTCACAGCTTGCAGCTGCGGGCAGCGGAAACCGTCGGCGAACGTCACCGGTCCTACGCGGCCTGCAGGACCACCTTCCGCTTCGATCCATTGTCGCACCAAATCAACGCTCACCGAAAGCTGATCGAGATTTCTATCGAACGTAAGGGCAAGTCCGCCCAGTTGTCCCGCACTTTCAATACGATCGCGCACGATCCGTACAACGCGTCGGAAACAAAATTCTTGCTCTGAGCCAAACAACTTCTTTCTTTTGTCATCGAGTTGATTCCATGCGTCCGGCGACATCGCGACAAAGAAAGCCAGCATATCGCTTGATGGCACCGCCTCGACGAACTCGGACAATATTCTGACTTGCTCCGTTGCATTCCACTTGCGTCGTTTTGCCAGTTTCGGCCATGTCGCAAACTCCAGCGACTGAAGTTGATGCTTGAGCAACAGCATCTGCCAGCGCGCTTCGAACGCGGGCTGGCTCAGTCGGGGCCCTAGAAGTAAGGCGCAAAGATTCTGCAGCCGCCGTGCAGGGGCATCACGACGGTGATCGAGGAAGCATGCAAACACCGGCCCCACCTTGAGTCCTAGACTTGGCAGGCGTGGCCTTGCATGAGACAAGGGCCGACGTTTCAGCCGCCAACCCGCAAACGCTGACGCATGCGGTCGAACGACACTTTGTGATCATGCCGCCGTGATCATGCCGCCGTGATCATGTCGCCCCGCAGAAAGTCGTTTACCTCAATAAGTAAAAATTGTCCCGGAAGAATATCTGCTCGACGTCGGATTTACTAACCCTACATCACGACGTCAGCAGCGATTATGCAACGGAAACACCAACTACAGGCCAGAAGCACCTGAATGCTCGATTACACCGTCGATTGGGTTTTTCCCCAGGTGCCCGAAAATACCGTCAATTATAGACGAAACGGGGGACAGATGACGCAATCCTTCGAAATTCAGAACGTGAATGGTGTGCCGATTGACACGCTCGATCAAACTCAGGGTTTCAAACCGCATCATGACACGGCTCAATGTGTCGCGATTGAGGGCTAGATAATCCGCCATGTCGTCCCGGGACAGCGGCAAGGGCAGGCACTGCCGCAAATTGCGATCGTATCCGACGCGCAAAGCAAATGCGAACAAGAACGATGCAACTCTAGCTTCGACGTCCAGATAGCCCACGAGAAGCTGCTGCAGTTGTGCGCGTTGCAATTGTGATTGCAGTTGTCGGCGAAGCAGCCGGCAATGCGAATTGCTCCAACTGGCTTCTTCCATATAGTCCGAAACAACCACAGTTGTATGAGTGAGTGCGCGAACCGACACCGTAGGGAACAACTGCGACGATGTTAGTGAGACAACGTCGCCAGGCATGAGCAAATCTAGGATTTGCCTCTGTCCTTTGACCGGAATGGCATCGAGAGCGATCATGCCCTCGTCAACGCGAAACAGCCTCTCGGCGACCAATTCAGCGCGCGCCACGCGCTGCTGCGGACGCAATTCAATCCTTTTGTGATGGAAATGGTCGACCGCTTGCAGTTTCAAGCCATGAACCTCGGTGCTCACGACAGCATGCGGCATGAATAATGTATTTGATTTGTCATCAGCCATATTACCCATGACTCAGATGCCCGCATATTCGATCGACACGGCTAAATTACCGGATTTGAAAAATCACTTGCACCGTACAAATGCTGGATATGTTAAGATCTCGAAATCAAATTGTGCACAGAATTTTTGACACAGACGCGGCTAGTTGTCCAGATCCATTAATCATATATGTTAATGCTATTTTCTGATTACAGCAGCTTCACAAAATAAACGTTTGTCATGGCAGCGCATCGAGCAACTTAGTTGCGAAAAACGGCTTGAATTTCATGC
Source organism: Hyphomicrobiaceae bacterium (assembly GCA_031365465.1). Classification (GTDB taxonomy): domain Bacteria; phylum Pseudomonadota; class Alphaproteobacteria; order Rhizobiales; family Hyphomicrobiaceae; genus JABFRJ01. The sequence goes on along the minus strand of JANLYD010000108.1, from coordinate 18,916 downwards.
TTCGCAGGCGCCGATCCAGCATTGATCTTTGTTCGTCGTTGCCGCCATATTCGATCGCCAGCATCACCACACCATCGCGTTGCGCGCGCGACAGAAACGCCATGCTCCAGGCAACCTGTTCAATCGAATTGAGAATACCGTCTCCTTGCAAGCCAGAGAGCAGACTTTCCTTGCTGACCGCATCAACGGTCGACCGATAATGCGGGTCGTCAAGCAGCGGCTCGGCGTTTTGACTCACCAGCACGAAGCCCGGTACCGTCTTCCTCGCCGCCTCGACGAGCCGCGTCACCAGTGCAATCATGGCTGCGCGCAATTTTTGCGTGTCGTCGGTCCAATCCTGGAACGCATCCACGCGATCGAGAAAGACACCATCGAAACCGGCAGCAACAATTTCCTCAAGGCTCGTCTCCACGACGCTCTGCCACTCTGGATCCCAGTATTTGACGGCGTGACTGCGCGGCCAGATCGGATTGGCGGGGCCAAGCCACGCGGGGGGCGTCGACAGCCAATCCGACTTCCAATAAGCGCGATATTCCTCTGCCGCTCCGACAGCGAGATAGGCCAAAACCAGTCTCCGGCTTCCGTCCGGTTTCCACTGCAGTTTTTGCACGTCTGCGGCACTTGCACGGCGGCCTGTCCCGCCGTCGATGACGGGATCGATCACGATCAGGTCCAGGGCGGAAGCGGCCAATCTGTCGATGTCGATGTTTTGATATTGGCAACCCCAAGATTGGATGCCTCGCAGCAACGCCCGCGCATCCGCACGCGCTAACGCCGTCTCGTGTGGAGCTGCCGCAGCCGCGCCGAACACGCCGAGAAGCATGATTTGAACCGCGAGCACTGCCGGCCAGAGCTTGAAAATACCGTTGTGACGTTTCGGGTTGCTCGCGCTCAGCCACGCCTTCGTGGCGCACGGAAGCGTACCGCGATCACGGGGATCATGATCCGACCAGTCGTTGCTTGAGAACGAGCAATGTGAAGTCAATTTACTTTACCGAAAAGTGGCTGCGCTGCAGATGGGCGTCGCGTGTGCTGGTTTCCCGAATGCTGCCTGCTTCGCGCCCCGAGGTCGTCGTCAACAATTTGATCTTGAGCACATCTCCGGGCTGCAGCGTTGACGTCTCGTTGGCCGAAAGAACCGTTGCACCGTTGCGTGCCTGCCGTACGATCTCGAAGCTTGGACGGGTCGTCGTCCGGGCTAAAGTCACCCTTGAGCCAGCTTCTTCGATATGCGTCATCAGCAGCTCCGACGACGCAAGCGACCGCTGCAATTCGGCGATCTCACTGTCGGTCGTGGCGATGGCGCGCACCAACCCCGCTGTCGCGTCTGCAGTGACACGGGACTGTGCCTGCTTTGCTAGCTTCAACCTTCCCTCGGCGCGAACCACCGCAATCTGTGCATCCTGGCGCTGCGCTTCCACATCTGCCACTTCTGTTCGTACGACGATGACGCCGTTGCGCGTGGTGATACCCCGGTTCATCAATTTCTGCAGATCCCGCAAGCGCTCAGAGCGAAGCTCAAATTGTGCGTCGAGGAGGATGATCTTTCGCTTGAGCGCGGCGAGCTCGGCCTGTGCCAATTCCACCCCCATCGCCGCTTCAATCCGCTGGTGCACGTGCTGGTCTAACTCGACTTTCAGCAATGCATTTTCTGCATCGAGATAGGAATTGGCTCCGCCTTCGCCTGCCAAAGCGATGAGCTGCTCTGGCGGTCTCAGCGATTGCTGACCGCTTCGTTCCGCGTCCAGGCGCGCGCGACGTGCCAGCAGGCGCTTCATCTGATCCGCCGACTTCTGCAAGCGCTCGACTTCTCGAATGCCTTCGATCGCTTGCGAAGTGCCGGTCAAGCCGCTCTCGAACCCACCAGCGAGCGCGATCGCCTGAATGACCATCATCCCGGATACGAACTTGTACGCGCCGGGCTGCTTGACTGGCCCGACGACGTAGATTGGCTGCCGCTCGGTAATCGTTACGTTGACGTCGGCGGGCCGCCCCATGACGCGGCTGAAGGCGACCGCAAGATCGGTTTGGATCTCGGGCACGGTGCGGCCATCGAAGACAAACCGACCGAGCCGAGGCAATGAAATCGTGCCATCCAGATCGACGCTGAATTCACCGCTCAGGTCCATGCGTTGGTAGAATGTCTGCAGTGCCGGCGAGTGGGCCGTTGCGTCCGGACCGCGCGCCGCTATGTCCAGCGACTCGAAAAATGTAATCTTGACCCGGTCACCGATGCCCGCCGTCGATTTAGCCGATGTGGTGGCAACTGGCGCCGCGCGATCACCGCGCGCGCCTTCCTGTGCCAAAGAATAGACGCCACCTCGCATCGTCAGCGCTGCCGAGAGAGCGGCTATGATTGCGATCGATGACACGGGATTGAGTTTCTTCATCAACATGGCCGAAGTCCTTTCGCGTTTGAGCACTTTAATTGACTGAAATCCAAGAGTTCCTCCTCGACTCCCCCGACACGCTGTTGGCTTGCGGATTGGAAAGTCAGGAACGTCACGTTTTTCAAAGTGCGGTCGAGCACCGCAACCGCCATCAGGCCGCTCACCACGCAGGCAACAAGATTTCCGGCGCCGTAGTAGGTCGTACCCAGGTGGACGCTGATTGCCGTCAGCGACCCCTGAAGCAGCAGGAATATCGCCTGCAGAGTCAGGAAATGCGTATAGCGCTCAAAGAAGAGAAGCAGCGATGTCGCCGCAAAAAATACGAATTGAAAAAGAGCGCCAAGCACGCCGAGCCGCAAGATGCCGACCTGCCGGAACTGCAAATCCGCAAGATCCATGATCGCTGGTGCCAACAGTACCGTCATAATGCACAATGCAGCCTGAATCAGGGTGATGTTGACGATCGTGCGGAACGTCGTCAGTGACAGGGATACGCCGATCCGCTCGATCTGCTGCAGTGTTGCGTGCTCTCTGATCGCCCTGTAATACGCATGGTATTTCTCAAAAAATGCCGTTTCGATGTGCGTCAGGAACATCGCCAGGGCCGGGATCACGACGAGGCATGCAGTGAACATGGCGCTGTCATAAAACGGCGCATGTACGAGGCCGACGGCGTGTGTCTCACCGGCCGGGCCGAACCACATGATCAATTTGTCGATCCACAAGGCCAACGCTGACAAGAGCCCGCCTAGCGCCAGCGACCAGAAGCGGACGATGCCGTGACGGAGCGCCAGCAACGGTCGCATGACATCGTTGACGGGATGGGGAAACGTCATCAGAACGCGGCTTGCTAAACCGCAGAACACGATCACCAACCCGATGTTGAACGCCCAAATGATGGACGCAACCTCTGGATCGAAGCGAGCAGCCGAGACCGACGCCAGCACGGCGACTGACAGGCCGATCAGGAAGCCTGCGGTGATGCCAGAATAGTCGCGTACGGCACCGCAGAACGATAAGCCGACCCAGATCAAAGCGACAAGCCCACAGCAACTGCTGGCCGCCAGCGCGACATTCGCCGCAAGGCCGAACATGAGTGTGTACGCAATGCCTGCTAGTAGACTGGCACAGCCGCCGGTCACCAACAGCGTCGCCACGAACAGTGGCTTGATGCGATGATACGCCTGTAGATAGATCGCGTCGCCGACCATCCGGGCGGCCACGATGACGATCGGCGCCACGGTCACCAGCGCCAGGGCGAAAGCATAGATGATCACCAGTCGGACGCCACCAAGGACATCGGCGGACGCGAACGGCGTTGCGAAGACGGAAATCAGTCGCAGCGCCACAACGGTAAAGAGCCAGGGCCCTGTCGCGATGATGGCCGCATGGCCTATCGAGGCGACCGGCGCAAAGAAGTTGTCCTGGTCACGAAGTTCTCGCAGTTGAAAGCCAATCCCCGCCATTTAGCTGGCCTTTCCGGCGACAACAGGTGCAGGCCGGCCACCGACAGCATCGTACAGTGCGCCATACCGGTCCCGCGACAAATCCGAACTGTAGTGCTTCAGCACACGCTCTCGGAGGCTCTGTCCGAAGCGCTCGCGCAGGGCAGGGCTCGCCAACAAACGACACGCCGCTTCTGCAAGTTGATCGGGCGAAACGAGATCGGTGACAAATCCCCCTGGCTTGTCCCCTGGATACGTGCCCTCGATGATTTCCCGGCACGCACCGACATTGGTGGCGACACATGGAATTCCCGCCGCACCGGCCTCAAGCAACACCAGCGGCTGCGCTTCGCTGAGGCTGCTTAGGACGACAACATGAATCTGCGGAAAATAGTCCGTTACCTTGACGTTGCCGGTAAACGACAATGTATCCGACAAGTTCATCTCTTTGACGAACGCGACGCAGTCATCGAAATAGGCCGAATCTTCCTCGTTTGGCCCCAGCACGAGCGCGCGCAACATCGGCACGCGGGTTTTCATGATCGCGACCGAAGCGATGAACGTTTTCACATCCTTTATGGGAACGACACGGCCAATTAACGCCACCGTCGGCCGACCATCCGGCAGGCCGCCGGTCAGTGCACCGAATTTGCCGACGTCGACCCCGTTGGCGATCACGCGCAATTTTGACGCTTCGGCGCCGAGTGCCGTTTGCTGCTCCTGATTGTCTTTGTAGAGAGTGGTTATCGCCGTGCTGGCTTGGTATGCGATGCGCGCGTAACTTTCGAAGACGTTGATCCACACGTCACGCAAATCTTTGCGCTCGTCCTCCAGCGCGAACCCTTTTTTGATCGAATCCGAAATCCAATCCGCCATCAGTATCTCGATACGACGCTCGTTCGTGTAGATACCATGCTCGGTAACGATGGCCGGACGACGCTCTGTGAGCGTCGCCTTGGCGGCCAGCAGTCCCGCGTAGCCAGTTGAAATCGAATGGTAGATTCCGGCAGGAGGAAGTTCGAACTTCAGTACAGCAAACAATCCGCCAAATAACGCCCGATAGGCCCAATAGAACTGCAAAAACGATGCGTGCGGCATGATCTCGTCATAGATCTGGCGCACCATGTCGAATGCGAAACGTGATTCAGCGAGATCGCGCAGGGTCAATCCGCGATCCCGTCGGTTGACAATCTCGTTCAACACAGCGAATTCCCGCAGGCCGCCACCGCGGATGAGCGCGATCAATGGGCTTGCAAGTTCTGCGGCCAATTGCATGTCGACGCGACGGGCCGATTGCACATTGGAATTGCGAAAACCTTGCAGATCCAGTTCGCAGATATGTCGGAGATTATCGGGAAATGTGAAACGCGGCGGTCGTGGGCCATCACCGGCAACCACTGCGACCACGGAGAAGCTGCGCGCCTGCTGCGTGCGCATCATCCAGTCAGCCCACGACGACACACCACCCGAGACATGCGGGTAGCTGCCTTCCGCGATCAAGCAGACATCGACGTCAGGCACGAGCATATCAACACGCGCCGCTGACTTCTTGAACGCGAACATTTCAAACTCCGGATGGCACTAGTTCAGTAGGCCGACGCTGCGGCACCATTCGTAACAATTGCTCGCGAAGTTCCTGATGACGCCGAAGCGCCATCAAACTGCCTTTCAGAAGCTCCGTAATTTCTACCGGGTGTGGACCGGTGCGCGCTGCTACCTGCGCGACGACCGCATCATGCTCGTCATTGGCTGACAGCACTTGGCAGAAGACGGTAAAGGCTCGATCGTCGTCTGGATCGTGCTCGACTGTCCGGCGGCACAAGGCCAGAGCAACTTCTCGCGCACGGCCAGCCTCGTCGGCATCGAGAAAGCGCGAGTTCGTGCAATTAAGTATTGCAGTAGCGCGATCGATCGAAGAAACGCCGGTGCGATCTTCAAGCAGTGCGAGAAGCCGCCGACGGACTTCGAGTTTGAGCTTCACAAAAACTGCGGCCGCTTGCGCTCTGACGCTTCCCTCGGGGGAGCGCAACGCCACCTGCAGCACGGGAAAGTAGGACTGATGGAACTTCAGGCCGATTAGTCCGAGAAGTGCCTGCTTCTCGCCCATCGTGCCAGCCCGGATGATTTCATGAAACGAACGGCTTTGCATCTCCCCAAATTTCAGCGCCCGGCCGGTCGCGAACGTATCATAAAGCAATCTTGCCGGATCGGTGTCGGGAACGCCTGAGATCCGGCGATACCAATCATCGAGCGCGCCCGGCGCAATAGCGCTGCGCCGATCGATCACTATCAAAATCGCAAAGCACAGCAAGCCCAACGGCCCCGCGATCAATGTGACCAACACTCCGATCGTCGACAACGCTCGATCTCCGTCGATGCGGTCACGCATCTGGATCACGCCAGCAGTCACAAGAAGGACATGCAGGGTAAGCCCTCCGCCGACAGCCATTCGGCCCGTAAGCATTGCGCCACATAGTGCTGCATCTGCGGCGGCCAACAGCAGCACGCCGACGTGCTGGGGAGTCCAATGCGGCATCGACACCTGTGTCTGGTTCGTCATGACAACTTCCTCGCGCTGTGGCGCAATCGCCTCCCCGCACTACAACGCAACGCGCGCGCCGAGCACCGGGAGGTTCATCACGTCTGCACTGCGAACCGGGCTCGCCGCTGAACCGTCGTCCGCGTTCGCCGAACGTGCAATTCCGCGGTCTCTTTCGAAATTAATCACTACTTGTGACTTCCCGATTTGCGGTGCCAGCGCGCTGGCTACGACCGACAACGCCACCTCCAACTGCTCGTTGATGCGAGCGGGATCGATCTGTTCCAGGAGGAGGACGCCGACGACTTTGTCAGTGCCTCCCGCCCCGATCGGAGCCGCAGCCACCCCGGCACCCAGGAGTAGTCCCCCATCGTCAGGGCGCAGTAGAGTGATGACGCGCTTGTTGCGAACCAAAGCTGCCTCCAAGTCAGCCGGCATCGGAACTTCAGCATTCGAGTTGCCAAGTCCGGAATGCGCGACGAACTTGTCGTCTCGTCGCTCGAAGACGCGGTAAACTGAACGGCCGACCCAAATGCCCATGGCGGTCGCGAGCGCGTCTCGCGCGTTGTCCGGCTCGGCTACTGCCAGCGACTGCAGAGCGGCGTGTGCTGAGCTCAACGAACGATCTTCGGTCGTCGCCATCCGACGTTCCACGCCCTCGAGGTGGGCGCACAAATCTTGAAATTCGGCAGCGACCCGCTGACGCTGCACGTTGGCTTCGACGAGACGACTCCGCAGCGAACTCATCTTGTCTAACTGCTGTTCGCGCAGGCACCCGAGCACTACCGATGCGCCGATCCACATGATGGGTTCACGCCAAACGCGGTTTGAGTAGTCGTACAAGTCTTCCGCGCCGGCTTGCACCGGCCAGCCGATGATCGACGCGATGACGGTCGCTAACCCTGCGGCGGAAAGTCCGGCGCCGAGGCCGTGTTGCGTCGCCATCAGCAGAACGGGAATCCAGAACGGATGCGGATGCATGGCAGCCAGACGAGCGGAACCCGGGAGGGCAAGCTCGATCAATAAAAACGGCACGAACAGAAAAATGAGTTCACGCATCCACGGTGTGAGCGCAAGCCGCTGCTGGCCCATTCCGAGTCTTGCGATATTCGAATGCAGCGACTTCGAAATTGAAAACGTCATTGCGGCGTGACCTCGATTACAGGCTGCACAACACACATTGCCTTCGGCGCTCGCAGGAATCTATTTCAATAGCCTGACCCCTGTCAGAGTCGGAGATTTCGCGCGCGCTATCACTTCGCAAGTGACGACCACATCGCATTGTGAACACGGTACTGATTAGTCCGCATCGCAACATCGGCGAACGTCCAATAATATTGCGGTGGCAACTTCTTCGCGTCCCAAAGCCGACGCAACCGCGCAAAGATCGCGTCTGCACCTTCAAGTTTGACGAGCAATTCCAGCCACACAGTTTTCTGTTCGACCGAAAGCTCATCGAGCTTGACCGCATCGAAATAACGCAGGCTCAGCTGGGGATTGCCTTCGTGCAGGGCCAACTGCGCCGCAAACAGCGGGCGCAGTTGCAACACTTCCAACGACAGCGCAGTACGAAAAGAGCCGAACGACGACATACCCATTGCGCTCGCGATCTCTTCGGCCAAACGCGCACGCGACAGCAGTTCGCCCCCTCGTTCGGTCAGAAACGAGAGCATCCTGAACGGCTCGGCGCAGTCTCCCGCTTGCATCGTCGCGTAGACATAATCACGCCAATGATCGCTATCTTGCTTCCATGCACGATCCGACCAGTAGCTAAGCATACCGCGCGCGAGCTCTGGCCTGCCACGACGGGTGAGCGCTCCGGCAATTTCGAACACACTGTTCGGCATCACGTCGATGCTGAGTTGCGCAAGCGTGAGAGCCGCTTTCATGTCACCCGCCTCAGAGTGTCCCAAAATGAGTTTCACAGCGAGATAAGCATCGCGCCAAGTGTTCATCCACAGTTTGGACTTCTGCAGCGCCTCGTCGCTGCGATGCGATTGGAGCAGCACGTCAAGCAGCAGCAGGCGGCCCTGACTGAGATTTGACGGTGCTTTTCGGTCGGCGAGCACCAGCCAGGTGGCGGCCGCACTCCAATCTGCCCGCTCCGCCAACAAGGCACCCAATCGCTCGTGTTCTTGATAACGCATATGCCCAGTGCCGGAGAAATCGCGGAGCAACTGGAATTCACTTTCGAAAAGCCCATGCAAACGATATAGGCCGGCCAAGTTGGCAACGCGGTCGACATCGGGACGCATCCCGACAAGCCTTCGGCTTTCGTCGAGATACGACTTCAGGTCGCCAACCAGCAGAAGCAGGTCTGACAAATGTTCGCGCGCGACGAAATCATGGGGCCGAAGAAGCAGATACTCTTGAAGCGTTGCAATGGCTGCGGGATAAGCACCCTCTTTCCGTTGCAGCGCGTGAATTTGCATCAGAACTTCCGCCTGACGCGCGCCCGCACGCGGCAATGCCGCCACCTCACGCAAAGCTGATTCATAATATCCGTCGCGCGCCAGCATCGCGGCACGCTCCTCTACGCGGGGTAGGAACAAGTAGGCGCCGGCAAGCACCAACAGCGCCACTACGCCGAGCATCCGATAGTGTTGCCACATCTTCAGCCTCTTTAATTATCGCAGGTAATCTCAACGACCATCGGCTCGATACCTTGCACCGGCAGTTTAAAGTTAAGCCGCCCGTCGGTGTCGGCAATCGCCTCGCCCTGCCAGAGTTCCGCAACACCGCGCACCACTCGAATGCGCCTTCGAAACGGTCCCGCGTGCGCCCAGGAGAAAACGCCATCGCCAAATCCCTGCGCCTCAAAGCTCATATAACAGGTCGATGTGACTAATCGTCGTAAACGCCAAGTGCTCTCGACGAGCGCCAAACGTTCGCCTTCGTCCGGCTTTAGCGTGGGTGGCCCTGCTTTTCTCAGAGCTATCGTCGGGACCAGCGCGATTTCGTCGAGCGCGATATACAAAGCGTCGCCGTGACGGCTCTCGCCAAGCACTCCAGAGCTCGCGTCAAGATCGAGTTCGAAGCCGGACGCCCGCTCGAAGCGCAGCGTATTCAGTGCGCCGCGATCGGTAATGCTCCAAGTGAGTGGCCCAAGGGGGACGATGGACGCACCGAAGAAGCCATCGACGATCTCGGCATAGTGACCGGCCGAAATCGGCGTCAGAGGCATCTGCGAAGCACTTTGAAACAGTGTCTTGATCGCATGCAGCGTCGAGGAGTGTTGTCCCGCATAGGCATGAAAGTTGATATTAACACCCTTCAGCCGGCGCGGCACCTCGGTGTTGAGCAACGTTTCAGTCAGGCGGGAAACGTCTGTCGGACGCAACCGAGTTCCCTCGGCGTACGACGCCTCGTCGCCAGTCGGCGTATAGTAGACGCCAGATGCCGCCGGAGATTTCAGCGCCGAAAGGCTTGCGATCGAGGGATATGCGATATCGAACCGCGATAACTTCGTACCGATCGCAAGCAAGCCCGGCCGGGAGACTTGCGGCTTGGCAAGAATGTTCTCTTTCAGGGCCACCGCCGTCGGTTGCGCAGACCCTCGCTGCATGAGATCGCTGTCACGGAGATCCAAAGTTAGCGGCAGTCCGGGAAACGGCTCGATCAATTCACGCAGCACGACTTCCGCCGCCGACGTCGGCGGGTGACGATAGCGCTCGAGCTGGCTTGCGTTGTTCCATCCTTCACTGTGCAATTGGCCGAAATATAACCGGCGCCCAGACACAGTCGTGACATCCGGAATCGGCACCAACTCGCGACCGAAGGCGCCGGAGAAAAAGGCAAACGGATTGATCAGCCAGCGCCCTTTATGTGTTGGTGCCCGCTGGTGACAAAACTCATAGTTCAGCGCGGCAAACCCACCGCGATCAGACACCGCGACCAAGGTAGACTTTTTTGGCCCCTCGCGCGGCGGCACGTCGACTGCAAGTCCGATCCTGAGGCCAGGGTCGCCGGCAACGACTATGGGATAATCAGGCAGCACCGGGTCTAGCTGACATTCGAACTCTACCAGGTCTGTATCTTTGTGAGCGATCTTAGTGCCGCGTGCAGGTGTCACAAACTCACCGGAATGCTGCAGACCTATTGTCCCGAGAAATCGATTGAGTAGAAACAGGTTGCGCGGTGTTGCGTCGACACCGATGTCGCCCAGGATAACGAACTGCACAGGCAGCTTCATAACGTCGTTTATCCAGGCCAGATACGCATTACTATCGGGTACGCTTCCGGAAAACCACGTCAAGACGCCGCGAAAGCGCGCTAAACTGGCAGCATCGGGGAGCGCTTGGCGGATATCGTGAAACCGAACGATGTATCCGAGATGATTGAGGGGCAATTCGGCGAAGCGATGTATGCGGCTCGCTTCGGCTGATCCTTCGGTTGATCCGTCATAGAGCGCGAGTATCTCTCGTCTGATCGGTTCGGCCTGCTGAGCAACGGCCGCGCCGGTGCAAACAAGCAGAGCCATCCCCAGGTACGCTCCCGCGCAAAGTATGAACCTTCGCATCGTCAAGTGTGTCACCTGCTCAGAATACCCTGCGTGACAGCGTTTATCTTTCGCGAAACGCCCGGGCGAATTGATCGCTCAACGGCTTAATCAGATACGACAACGCCGTGCGCGACGACGTCTCCATAAACGCTTCGACCGGCATTCCCGGGATTAATTTCTGATCCTGCAACTGCTGCAGCGAAACCGGGTCGGGGGCGATTCTGACCGTATAGTAGTACTGGCCCGTCTGGCCCTCACGGCTTGCATCAGCCGAGATCATCGTGACCCGGCCTTTGATTTCTGGCGTCGTGCGCCGATTAAACGCAGTGAAGTGAAGGACGCAGGGGCCATCGAGCTTGACCTGGTCGACGTCGGTCGTCGGAACGCGCACTTCCACGCTGAGCACCGCCTCGCTGGGTACCACCAGCATCAACTGTTCGCCGGGCGCGGCCACGCCACCGACCGTGTGCGTGCTCATTTCGTGCACGATACCGTCGATGGGCGCGCGGATGTCGATGCGGCGAAGCTGATCCTCTGCAGCCACTTTCCGCTCTGCCAGTTCAGCTATGCGGCCTTCCAGTTCGCGCAATTCCTTCTGCGCATCGGAAAACCTGTTCTGATCGACTGCGATGATCTGCAGGCGCGCTTCCGCAATTTGTCCGCTCAACTTGGCAATCTGTGACAACAGCGTGCCAATCTCGCCGCCGATGCGCGCCTCGTCGCGCTGGATGCTAAGCACCCGATTGACCGGCATCAGTTTGCGCGTGTAGAGCGCGTTCACACGACGCAAATCCTCGAGGACGAGTTCGAGTTCGCGGCTCTTCGCCTTGGTTTGAACTTCGAAGCCTCTGATTTCCGCTTCGGACTGCTTGATGCGTTCCGCCAATTGCTCCTTCTGGCCGTTTGATGCAGCGCGCCTGGCTTCGAAAAGACGAACCTCGCCGGCCATTATCCGCTCCATCTCCGGTAACTGTTCGGTCACCGACAGAGGCGGCATTGCCGTCAGATCATCGCGTTCTGCCGCCAGCCTCGCCTTGCGTCCATTTATCTCCAACAGTTGCGAGTTGATGATCGCCAGCGAGGCGCGGCTCAGCGTCGAGTCGAGCCGGATCAGAGGGTCGCCCGCGATCACCCGCATGCCGTTTCTGACCAGGATCTCGCCGACAATGCCGCCTTGCTGATGCTGAATTTTTTTGCTGTTGGCTTCGATGACCACTAGTCCCTGGGTGACAACAGCACCCGAGAGCTTGGCGAATGATCCCCAACCAAAAATAACCATCAGTAGCGCTGCACACGTGACGACAGCGAGCCTGAGCCGCTTGCTCAACGCGACGTTGGCATCTGTGCGCCACGACGAAGACCTTCCGTCGTCGGCCACCAAGCCGAATGAATTCGCAGAGTCGCCTGCAGTTGCAGTCGTCATTGGGAGTTCCGATATCAATCGAACTAACGGGCGCGATCCATCGATCAGCTATCCGACCGAGCGAACCGGACTGCGCAGAACTTGTTTGAGGACATCTTCCTTCGGACCGAATGCGGTTATCTGTCCACCGCTGACCATGGCAATCAGATCGACTGCGGCAAGCGCGCTTGGCCGATGGGCAACGACGACTACGATGCCTCCGCGCGCGCGGACCGAATGAATGGCGCTCGTCAAAGCGTTCTCGCCGTCGGCGTCCAAGTTGGAGTTTGGTTCATCGAGAACGACCAAGAACGGCTCGCCATAGAGAGCGCGCGCCAAGCCTACTCGTTGCCGCTGGCCGGCCGAAAGCGCCGAGCCGTCAGCGCCGACATTTGTTTCATACCCTTCAGGCAGGCGTAGGATAAGTTCGTGAATGCCGGCTGATGTCGCAGCCCGGATGATGGCAGGGCTGTCGATCACGTCCGCAAACCGGCAGATGTTGTCACGAATGCTGCCCTCGAATAGCGTCACATCCTGCGGCAAGTAACCGATGTTGGCTCCTAGTTGTTCTGCAGACCAATGATCGATCTCGGCTCCATCCAGGCGCATCGCGCCGCGTGTCAACGGCCAGAGTCCCGTGATGGCCCGCGCCAAGCTGGACTTGCCCGCAGCGCTCGGTCCAATCACCGCAAGCGCCTGCCCGCCTTGCAATTGAAAATTCGCACCGTGCAATACGATCCGTTGCGTGCCGGGAATGCATACCGTGGCCGCCTCGACACTCAGGCTCGCTTTAGGTGGCGGCAGGGCCAGCCGCTCCGTTATAGCCGGCAACAACCGCAGCGCTTGATCTAGACGCATGTAGCTGAGACGCGCGCTTTGAAATCCTCGCCAGTGACCGATAACCTGCTCGAGCGGTGCCAAGGCTCGCGAACTGGCGATCGATGCTGCGATGATCGCGCCCGCCGTGATCTCACCGCGCACCGTGAGATAGGCGCCGAGGCCGAGAATGGCAGACTGCAGGACCATCCGGAACGTTTTTGAGACGCCCGACAGCATCGCCACCAAGTCGCTCGAGTTCGTCTGCAACGTCAGGAAGCGCCGATTGAGGTTCTCATATCGTGCGACGGCGCGCTCGGCAAAACCCATCGCGATCAGCGCCTCGGCGTTGCGCGCGTTCGCATCGGAGATGACGCGGCGTCGATTGTCAGCCTGCGACATCTGCACTGCCGCGTGCTTCGACAGTCGCTCAGTGAGATACGTCAGCCCAACCAACGACACCATTCCGCCGAAGCACATGAGGCCCAGCCAAGGATGCAGCAACGCAACGAATGCCAGATAGACAGGCGTCCACGGCATATCCAGGAAAGCGACTGGACCTCCGCCCGCCAGAAACGATCTGATCGTGTCGACGTCGCGCAGCGGCACCTGCGCCTCGGCGCGCGACATTCCCTTCAGCGGTTGCTGTATGACCAATCGTTGCACGACGCTCGACACCCGCTCGTCGAACGCCGTAGCAAGCCGACCCGACACCTGATTGCGCAAAACGTCGAGAATGCCCTGAAAAATAAACAGTGCTCCCGCAAGCACCGAGAGCATTACCAGTGTCGGTATGCTGTGACTGCTCAGGACGCGATCGTAGACCTGCAGCATGTAAAACGAGCCGGTCAGCGCCAGCAGATTGACGACCCCAGACGTCACAGTCAGAGCGCCCAGCGCTCCGTGCAGCCCGCTCAACGCGTTCTTGAGCACGGCGGTGTTGCCGGGTCGTTGCGGTATAGTCACGGGAGCAGATGAGTTTAGCAAGGCTGGTACTCTCACTCGTCAGCCAACGTTGGCGTCGTTCTATGTCCGCAGCACCGGGTGGCGATTCATTATACGAAATGGATATCGGCCAAATTTGCCTTCAAGGTAGTCAGCGAAACGTTGTTGAGAGTCACGGTGTCGGCGGCATCGACGGTGATGACCGTGCTCGTGCCGACCTGCCTGGCGTATGTGTCAAGGAACGAGAGGGTGGCGTCCGTATTGGCGGCGACACCGGCGAACAGAGAGTGGTCGAACAGGAGGATGTCGTGTGCCGCAGTCGTGACCGCAAAATCGGTTACGACATCCTTTGCGAAGCCGGCCTTGAAGAAGAAGGTGTCTACGCCGGCACCACCGGTCAGCCGATCGTTACCGGCACCACCAGCAATAAAGTCGTTGCCGCCACCGGCCGAGATCCTGTCGGCAGCCGATCCACCGAAGACGATGTCAGCGCCTGCGGTCACAACTGCAGACGCAGATTCTCTGATGGTGACGTTGTGCGTCAGCGCTACTCCCTGTGACGACGCGGTCGAAGTTGCCAAAGCACCATCGTTGAACGTCAACAAAAGGTCGTTACCGGTCAACGTCGCCGTCTGGCCACCCTGTATCGACACGACCTGTGCTCCCGGCGTTTTCAAATGCACGTCCACGACGCCGTCGCCAGTCATCGAGAATGCGAGGTTCGAACCATCGCCGGTGACCGACAGCAAATCTGCACGCATCGGCAGCGCTTCGATATGTGTGACATCATCTTGCGTTGCTCCCAGCGTGACCGTGAATGTACCGCCAGCCTTCGGCAAAAAGACGCTGTTGGTGTCGAACGCATACCAGGAGCCGGCGTTTTTGATGACTTGGCTGCCGCCGTTGATCATATCGAGTGCCATGCCGCCGACATCGGGCGCTGCCGCGTTCGGCGTCACGGTCGCCGTTATCACGTTACCGTTTGTCGTTTCGGTAACCGTTGCCTTCTGCTGCGCGCTGATCCGAGCGGCAAGCTGCTCGTCAGTCACGAACTCATAGTTTTTGCCAGCCGCGAAAGCGATGAAGTCGGTGAACATCTGTGTCAGGTACGGCGAGGTACCGCCCGAGTCGAAGGCAGCTGCAGCATAATCGTGCCAAGGCCACACGATCACCGGGTTGGCCGAATTGGCCGACATTTGATCGAACAGCAGTTTCCAGTCTGCCAGCGCCTGCGCGGGGGATTTTTTCTGGAACTCGACCTCGGTGAAATCGAATGTGATGTTGGGAGCGATGTAGACCGTTCCCAAGTCGTTCGGTGTCAGGTACCCGAAGGCGTTTGGGAAGCCTGCGCCGACGCCTGTCCAGCCGCCGCTGACATACCCGGTAAGCCCGCCCGCCACCGACTGATAGTATTGCGCGACCCGTTGCGCCGTCGCGAGAGTCTCGGGAGCACCGGGTAATGCAGTCCCGGCGATGGCAATGCCCAGTTGCGCCTGCTCGATCAGTTTCGACTGGTAGAATTCATAGTCGAAGGTGAAGGGACCGGTACCCGTTCCGAGCAGGTTTGTGTTCTCCCCCGCGACACCCACCGGTGGGTTGATGAGATGAGTATAGGAGTGATTGCCGATTTCATTGCCCATCGCCAAAATCGATTTGTAATAGGGCAGCGATTTAGCCCAGTCAGTGGCTGTCCCGGCAGCCGGTCGATCGCCAATGTTGATGTAATAGGTGCCGACGAAGTTGTATTGGTCCTTCCACTGCTGCAGGATCGGAATGAGTTTGTCGTAAATCCCGCCATTCACGTCGGCGGCGTATTGCGACTGATCCATATCGGTGCGAGATGCGACGATCCCGGCAAAGCGCGTGTTGTGGAGGGCCAGCGACGGCGTCGTCCCAAAGGCCGCCGTCTGTATCGCGTGCTGCAGCAGATTACTGTCTCCCAGCAATCCCGTCGTTGCAAAGTGATAGTTGGTAGCGCCCGTCGTGGTCGAGACCAAGCCGGCAACCGAGGCCCCGCCTTGAATATTGATGTCGGCCAGCACAGTAGCGGGCTGAGCTGTGCCGGTGTAAGTGCCGTATCCGACATTGGTGTAGACACCCGCCGTCGTGCCGGCGAATTGCCCACTGGCGCCGCCGATAAGCTGGCCGGACGTGTAGCCGGCTAGGACAGGATTTGAGAGGTTGGCCGCATCGGGCGTCACAGTATACGTAGCGGTACCGTAGGCGGAGGGCTGCAGACCTAGCAATGAATTCATTGCCGCATACGGATTCCCTGCCAGCGCCGCGCCCGTCTGGTCGTTGGTCATGAAATCGCCAGCGGTGATGATCGGCACGTGATAGGTGTTGACCACTTGCAGCAACGCGCTGGTAATCGCTGCCGCCTGGGAGCTCTGGACATTCTGCATGTCGGGAAAAACGAGCGCAGAATAGCCCGCCAGCTTACTGACGTTCGTGAGATCGGCTTCGCTCAGGATGTCATAGGAGACACCTGCGGCCTGCGCTTGATGCTGCGCCGCCATGAACAGGTCGGAATAGGCAGTCTGTCCTGCCGCACCCCCACCGAAGAACAGCGCTGCGGACGTGGCCGAGTAAACGATGCCGACCTTTTTCAACGGATGATCGCCGATCACGACCAGCGACGGATCCTTGATCGTGTATTCGGGAGCCGTCGCGAACTGCGTCGGCAGGGCTGCAGCGCCATTGGCGATCAGGACGTCGAAGTTGACGGAACGCGGTGCCGCGCCGCCGTTCGGTGTCAGCAGTGACTGCGGAACGGCCACCTCAAGGCTCTTACCGTCGGTAGAAACAGCGTAGTTCAAGGGCGAGCCGTTGTTGAGGATCGTTTCCACGCCGGTCGGTGACACCGCATAGAGATACGGCTGATACTGTCCGGTGAGCGAAGCGAACTTGACGTAATATTCCGCGCCGACGGTATTTGCAGCGCCGAACGGGCTGAAGCCGGTTGCATTATTCTGGTCTGTATTCAGATAAATGAAGGTATTGGCCACCGCGATCGCCGGATCTGAGGCCAATGTCGCATTGATGCCGATGACGTAGGTCTTGCCGAGCGCGGTATCGGTCACCAGCTTGCCGAACAGCTGGTATCCGGCCACCGTATTGCCCGGCTGCATGAGGCTGTCGGCAGCTGTCCAATCGGTAAACCGCCCATCGAGCGTGATGCCCCCGACCACCGTCGTGACGGGGACGACACTCGCATCTGGGATCACGTATTGCGGCGCAGTCGCGAACGACGTGGGAAGTGCCGCCGCGCCGTTGGCGATCAGCGCATCAAAACTGATTGCATGCGGCACCGGGCCACCGGCCGGCGTGAGAAATACTTGCGGAATAGAGACTTCCAGACTTTTTCCGTTGGCGGATACAGCGTAGTTGAGTGGTGCGCCTCCATTCAGCGCCGTCTCGACGCCGGCCGACGTAAGCGAATAGAGCACCGGTTTGTACGTTCCGCCCGTCAAGGTGAACTTGACGTAATATTCTGCGCCGACCGTACTGGTGCCACCGAACGGACTGAAGCCGGTCGTGGTTTTCTGATCGGTGTTGAGGTAGATGATCGTGTTTGCCACCGCGATCGGCGGATCGCTGGTCGCTGTCGCATTGATCCCTATGAGATAGTTGGCACCGAGCACGGCATCAGTGACCAGCTTTCCGAACACCTGATAGCCAGCCACCGTATTTGGCGCCTGCATAATCATTTCTGACGCCGACCAGTCGGCAAACAGGCCATCAAGCAAGATATTGCCAACAGTTGTCATGAGGAGGATGCCTTTGCTCGACGTTGACACGAACTCAAACAGCTGCGCGAAGGACAACAGTTCACCCATTGCCAAAACGGGTGTCTTGGCAAATGTGCGTCAGCGCAAAAAAACAATTACTAAGATACGATACGAAATCGCGGCACCTGTCCAACCGGTTTCCCTGCGTTAGATCAGATATTAAATTGCTGTCGCATTCGAGTGATGCGCCGGCCAAAAAAGTCTTTGAAATAGCTAAAATTATCGCAGACTGTGAAGTTGGCGATCCGAGGTCACGACGATGTCTGCACTGATCGGCCTCGCGCCTGACCGGCCGCTTGAAACTACATCCGGCGCGCTGGCCTGCTCGGCGAGCTTCCGGTGTACGCCACGGACATGCGCGCGGCAAAATGACTGTACGGCTGTGTAGGTGAATTTACCCGTTTTGGCGGCCCCTTTAGGACGGACCCTCTCGCATGACTGAAATCCCTATCCATGAACCGACGCTCTGGGCCGACAACGGTTGGACGGCGCAAGTGATCAAGAACGAGGATGATGACGGCTGGGCCGTCGCCATGACTAGGGATGGCGAGCCTGAGCCGGCGTTGGTCGGGCCGTGGACGATGGGGCGGGATAAGAAGAACCCGAAACCCCTGGACAGCCAAGCGTTCATCACGCTGGTCAAGACGGCCACCGAGTATGTCCGCCGCCACGAGCAACAACGACACGCGCAGCTGCATCAAAGCATCGAGATCCGTCAGGATTCGGGTGGGCCGTTTGCATCTCGCTCAGCATCTGTTGTCGTGAGCCTCGACATTGTTCCGGATGACGACAACCCTTACGGCCACCTCTCCGCGCGTGATAGTGCAGGCGAGCCCCTCGGTCAGGTGCGGGTGGCGCCCTCCTACAAATTGACCCGCGCCAGCGCTACCGCCTGGATCGCTAGCAATTTCAGCCAGCCCGGCGATTGATCATCAGCCATGGTCGTGACCAATCGTGATCACGGATCCCCCAATTCGTTTGGGATTTCAAGATATAGAGAGGAACCACCTGGCACAATGGGCTGCTAACAAAAGCCCACAAAACGCATGTTTATCAATGCATTATGAGTGGCTCTGAGACGTTGTGG
>JANLYD010000195.1:0-22850 GCA_031365465.1 Hyphomicrobiaceae bacterium | reverse complement strand
CGAGATATCGAGATCGCCTAGGCGAAGACGCTTCATTTCCGGCATCATCGTTCCTTGCATTGGCACGTGGCCGGAACCGGCTCGCATCCACTATCGCATCAGCTCTTTCATGGCCCGCTCCAGGCCGCCCAGCGTGAGCGGGTACATGCGGCCCTCCATCATGTCTTTGAGCATTTTGGTGCTTGGCGTCCAGGCCCAGGTGTCTTCGGGGATTGGGTTCAGCCACACTGCATGCTCGTAGATGTCGGTGATGCGCTTCATCCAGACGGAACCGGCTTCCTCGTTCATGTGCTCGACCGAGCCCCCGGCGACCGAGATTTCATAGGGGCTCATCGAGGCGTCGCCGACGAAGATCACTTTGTAGTCGGCAGGATATTTGTGCAGCACATCCCAGGTGGCGGTCGTTTCGCTCCAGCGGCGACCGTTGTCTTTCCACACACGCTCGTAAGGACAGTTGTGGAAGTAAAAAAATTCCAGGTGCTTGAATTCCGCGCGGGCGGCCGAGAATAGTTCTTCCACGCCTTTGATGTGGTAGTCCATGGAGCCGCCCACATCGAAGAACATCAGCACTTTGACTGTGTTGCGCCGTTCGGCCCGCAAGTGGATATCGAGATAGCCTTTATGCGCGGTGCCTTGAATGGTGCCATCGAGATCGAGTTCTTCGGGTGCACCCTGCCGCGCAAACTTGCGTAACCGGCGGAGGGCGACCTTGATATTGCGGGTGCCCAATTCGACGTTGTCGTCGAAGTCTTTGAACTCCCGCTTGTCCCAGACCTTGATGGCGCGGTTGTTGCGGTTGGTTTTCTGGCCGATCCGGATGCCGGCGGGGTTGTAACCGTCCGCGCCGTAGGGCGACTTGCCGCCGGTGCCGATCCACTTGTTGCCACCCTGATGGCGGCCCTTCTGCTCCTCGAGGCGCTTGCGCAGCTCCTCCATGATCTTGTCCCAGCCGCCGAGCGCCTCGATCTTGGCCTTATCCTCATCGCTGAGATGCAGTTGGCTGACGGAGCGCAGCCATTCCTCGGGTATGTCGGCGTTCACGGTCTCGCTCATGAGGTCAAGGCCTTTGAACACGTGACCGAACACCTGATCGAATTTGTCGAGATGGCGCTCGTCCTTCACCAGGGCGGAGCGAGCCAGATAGTAGAAATTTTCCACTTTGCCATCGGTCACATCGGTGTCCATGGCCTCCAGCAGCATCAGATATTCCTTCAGGGTGACGGGCACCTTGGCGGATTTCAGTTGCAGGAAGAAGGTCGTGAACATTGGTCGGGTCCGAGACGAGGATGCTTGAAGTCGTACACCTAAAAGGAAAGGCGCGATCTCGGCAACCTGCCGGAATCGCGCCTGACGTTTTGGTCAAGATGCGCCTGAGCATCTCGACCCATCAATCCTCGATTTCAACGCAGCTTGTTGAACTCGACGGCTTTGGCGGTGGCGGCTTCGGGAGGGTAGATGATGGGCTGGGCTGTGACACCCTTGAACTGGTCGATGCCGTTGCCCTTCACGCCCGAGAATTGCACGGTGATCATGCGATCCTTTTCCCACTCACCATCAGCGCCGAATTTGACCGGGCCGATGAATGTGTCGTGGGTTTTCGATTTGATATAAGCGGCGATTTTGGCATCGTCGGTGCCGCCGGTGGCGGTAATGGCTTGCCCGAGCAGATCGATATACGCGTAGGCAAAGGGCCCCATGTAGTAGCCCAACGGATCGACGCCCTCAGCGCCAGCGCGCTGCTGATACTTGGTCAGGAATGCTTCGATGCCGGGGGTCATGAACTTCGGCACGGGCAACCAGAAGTCGTAGTTGATGATACCGTTGAGGGCCTCACCGAGTTTTGTTTTGAACACGGTCGCCTGCAGGCCGACCATGCCGCCACCAAAGGCGCGGACCTGGATGTTCTGCTCCTTGGCAGCCAGCACGAGTCCGACGGAATCGAGCGGGTACGAGCCGACGAAGATCATCTCCGGATTGGTGGCCATCACGGCGCGCAGGATGGGCGCGAAGTCGGTCGTGGCCGGCGGATAGGTCTTGTCATAGACGATGTTGAGCCCGAGCGCTTTGGAATTGGCGCGTGCGCCGTCGGCGGCATTGCGGGAGAACTCGGCGTCGGCTGCGACGATCGCAATCGTCTTGGGTTTTGGTTCGAACGCCATGACGGCGTCGAAGAACGGCTTGGAAATCGACGCTTTCGGGTCTTGCCCGGCGGGTGTGAATTCGAAGAAGCGATCGTACTTGAATTTCTCGTTCACGCCGATACCGTAGAGGCCGATGAAAGCCTTCTTGCGCTGCATGACTACGGGCATGGCCGGCGCAAGCATGTTGGTGGCATAGCCGCCGACGATGGCATCGACCTTATCGACATCCAGCAGCTTGGTGTAAATGCCGGGCACCGTCGAGGGGTTCGATTGATCGTCGTAGTTGATGAGTTGCACTTTGCGGCCGAGCAGACCGCCCTTGGCGTTGACGTCCTCCTCCCAGATCTTCATCGCCAGCAGCGCCGACTTGCCGTTGGCTCCGAGCGGGCCGGTCAGCGACATCGCGAAGCCGATCTTGAGCGGCTCGGTCGTCTGGGCGGTTGCCGGCGCGACAGCCGATGCGAGGCCCGCAACAGCCGTTGCCGCTACCGCCATCATCCGCCGTCGGGTGAGATTGAACTTCATGCCTACGTCTCCCTTGTCGTTTTTCATTGTGAGGGCATCCTATCCATACCCTGACAGTGCAGGCTAGCGGGATTGTTGCACCCAGACCCTCCTCACGCGCGGCGTCGATCGGCATCGGATTGGGCAAAGCGCGCAAAACTACATCCGAAGCGGGCGCTTGCACTCATTGACGGACAATCCGGCGGCGGTCACAGTCACACCGTCGCCATCCGGAGTTTTCAGGCCAAATGCTCGCCTACTCGATACGTCGTCTGTTCGAAGCGTTGCTCGTGATGATTACCGTCGCCGCGCTCGCTTTCGTTCTGTTTCGCTTTGTCGGCGATCCCGTCAATCAGCTGGTCGGGCAGGATGCTACGCTGGCCGAGCGCGATCTGATCCGCGAACAGTTGGGGTTGAATGACCCTATCGTCGTGCAGTTCAGTCGTTTTCTCTGGAAATCCGCGCATCTCGATTTCGGCATGTCTTACCAGGTGAAGCTGCCGGTTTCCACCGTGTTTGCCTCGCGCTTCCCAGCGACTTTCGAACTGGCCCTGACAGCCGCGCTGTTTGCCACGCTGATCGGCATTCCGATGGGCGTTTACACCGGCATCCACCGAGACAGCTGGTTGTCGAAGACGTTTTTGACGGTCAGCCTGATCGGTATCTCGCTGCCGACGTTCCTCATCGGCATCTTGTTGATCTGGATCTTCTCGACGTTGCTCGGCTGGTTGCCGTCGTTCGGGCGGGGAGACTTGGTGGATCTGGGGGTGTGGAAGACGGGCTTCCTCACGCGAGATGGTTGGGCGCATCTGGTGCTGCCGTCGATCACGCTGGGCTTGTTCCAGCTCACGCTCATCACCCGCCTGGTGCGGTCGCAAATGCTGGAAGTGTTGCGGGCTGACTACATCAAATTCGCGCGTGCACGCGGGCTGTCGGATCGCGCGATCAACTTCGGACATGCGCTGAAGAATACGCTCATTCCCGTCATCACGGTGATCGGATTGCAGTTAGGCGCCATCATCGCCTTCGCGCTGATCACGGAATTCGTGTTTCAGTGGCCGGGGATGGGGTTGTTATTTCTGCAGTCGGTACAAAATGCCGATATCCCGATCATGAGCGCGTATCTGTTTCTGGTGGCTTTCATGTTCGTAGCCATCAACTTCGTCGTCGATCTGCTCTATGTCTGGGTCGATCCTCGAATTCGGATCATCGGGGGCTCGGCATGAGCGTCGTCGCGCCAGACAAGGTGAAGCCAGCGCTACCACCGGGACGCATGCGGCGGTTTTTCGACAGCGACATGCTGCACTCGTTTCTGCGGTCGCCGTTGGTCATGTTCGCAGCCCTGATCGCGGTGCTGCTGATCGGCGCTGCGTTTCTTGCGCCGTTGCTGGCGCCGCTCGATCCCTACGACTTGAAGTCGCTGAACTTGATGGACAGCGAAAATCCGCCGCGCTGGATCAAGGGCGGCGACCCCCGGTTCATGCTCGGCACCGACGACCAGGGACGCGATATTCTCTCGACGATTCTCTATGGCACGCGGTCGTCGATGTTGATCTCGATGGCGTCGGTCGGATTTGCCTTGTTGCTCGGTGTTTCATTGGGTCTCGTCGCCGGCTATCGCGGGGGGCGCATCGATACGCTGATCATGCGGATCGCCGACATTCAGCTGACTTTCCCAGCGATTTTGACGGCATTGCTGGTCGATGGCATCGCGCGGGTCGTGCTCAAGGGATCCAATCTCGGCAATAGCCATTACGCCATCCTGATCGTGGCGATTGGGCTGTCCTATTGGGTGCAGTATGCGCGTACCGTGCGGGGTGTGACGCTGGTCGAGCGCAACAAGGATTATGTGCAGGCCGCGCGGCTGATCGGGCTGTCGTCGCGCAAAATCATGTTCCGGCACGTGCTGCCCAACGTCCTGTCGCCGGTGCTGGTGCTGGCGACGATCAATCTCGCGCTGGCGATCATAACGGAAGCGACGCTGTCGTTTCTCGGCGTCGGATTGCCGCCGTCCGAACCGTCTCTCGGGACTATGATCCAGATCGGCAACCGATTCCTGCTGTCGGGAAGCTGGTGGATGGTGGCGTTTCCCGGTGTGACGCTGGCCGCGCTGGTGCTGGCCGTCAACCTCGTGGGCGACTGGCTGCGCGACAAGCTCGATCCGAGGCTGAGATGAGCCAACCCGTTTTATCCGTTCGCAATCTGCGGGTCGAATTCCCGACGCGTCGCGGCACGCTGGTGGCGGTCGACAACGTGTCGTTCGATATCGCGCCCGGCGAAGTGCTGGGCGTGGTGGGCGAAAGCGGCGCGGGTAAATCCATGACCGGCACGGCCGTCATCGGGTTGTTGGAGCCTCCCGGCCGCATTGCCAGCGGCGAAGTGTGGCTGCAGGGGCAGCGCATCGACAACCTGCCGGCGGAAAAGATGCGTCGCGTGCGCGGCAAGCGCATCGGCATGGTGTTCCAGGATCCGTTGACGTCGCTAAATCCACTGTATCGTGTGGGCGAGCAATTAATCGAGACGATCCGCACGCACACGGATGCATCGGCATCTGCCGCGCGCAAGACGTCGATCGAATTGTTGGAGGCGGCGGGTATTCAAGGCGCGTCGCGCCGTATCGACAGTTATCCGCACGAATTTTCCGGCGGCATGCGACAGCGCGTCGTGATTGCGCTGGCGCTGGCGGCCGAGCCGGACCTCATCATCGCAGACGAACCGACGACGGCGCTGGACGTGTCGATCCAGGCGCAGATCATTCAACTGTTGCGCAAGCTGTGCCGCGAGCGGGGCGCTGCGATCATGCTCATCACGCACGACATGGGCGTCATTGCCGAAACGGCGGACCGGGTGGCTGTCATGTACGCCGGGCGTATCGCCGAGATCGGTCCGGTGCGCGATGTGGTGCAGCACCCTCAGCACCCCTATACGCGCGGTCTGATGGGGTCCATTCCCACGCTCGAAATGGGCGGCGCGCGACTGGCGCAGATCCCGGGCTCGATGCCCCGCCTAACGGCGATCCCCAGGGGTTGCGCATTCAATCCGCGTTGCACACATGCCTTCGATCGTTGCCGTGTCGAACGGCCTGATCCCATCCACAGTGGCAGCAGCGATGTCGCATGTTGGCTTGTCGCACCTGAAACGGCTGCCTTGAAGGCTGAGACAACTTCATGAATCTGGCGATACCGATGTCACAAATTCCGCCGATGAGTTCCGCCGCAGGTGCGGAATCTGATCTCGTCCAGGTGCGGGGTCTGTCGCGGGTGTTCGACGTCTCCAAGCCGTGGCTCAATCGGGTGATCGAACGGGAGCCGCGCAAGCTGTTGAAAGCGGTCACAGACGTTTCTTTCACGATCCGAAAGCGGGAAACGCTGGCGCTGGTGGGCGAAAGTGGGTCGGGTAAGTCGACGGTCGCCAAGATGGTTGTGGGACTGCTCCCGCCCACGGCAGGCCAGGTCCGTATCGATGGGATGGACATGTGGGCAGGCGGTGACCTCACCGCGTTGCGGCGGCGCATCCAGATGATCTTTCAAGATCCCTACGCGAGCCTCAATCCGCGCTGGCGCGTGGACGCGATCATCGCCGATCCGATCCGTGCCTTCGGGTTGGCTAAAGACCGGGCCGAGATCGATCATCGCGTCGGCGAACTGCTGCGGTTGGTCGGGCTCGATCCGCTGGATGGGCGCAAGTATCCGCACGAGTTTTCAGGCGGTCAACGGCAACGCATCTGCATCGCGCGCGCGCTGTCGTCGAACCCGGAATTTCTCGTGTGCGATGAGCCGACGTCGGCATTGGACGTATCGGTGCAGGCGCAGATCTTGAACCTGATGCGCGATCTGCAGGACCAGCTTGGGCTGACCTATTTGTTTATCAGCCATAACTTGGCCGTCGTGCGCCACATGGCAAGCCGCATCGGCGTCATGTACCTCGGGCGCGTGATCGAGTTGGCGCCGACGGAGGATCTGTTCCGCAAGCCCCTGCATCCCTACACGCGCATGCTGCTCGACGCGGTGCCGGATCTGTCGATGTCGGGCCGTCCGCGCAAGATGGTGGAAGGCGAAATACCCAACCCCATCGATCCGCCCAGCGGGTGTGCTTTCCATCCCCGCTGTCCGCTCGCTTTCGACCGCTGCAAGGTCGAGGTGCCGAAGTCGCTGCCGATCTCCGCCAATAGTTTTGTGGATTGTCACGCAGCCGAGAAAGCGCTCAGCGTCGCCGTTGCTTGAAGCTGCGCTTTTTACCTGGGTTGCGTGGCAGCTCGCGCTTATTGCTTTGGTCGCGTGGGTGGCTTGAACGCCTTTTGCAGCTTGGCGCATTCGGCGTGGCGATGGCAGGTCGTCAGGTGATCGTTGACGAAGCCCATCGCCTGCAGAAAAGCCTGCATCGTCGTCGGACCCACGAAGCGAAAGCCTTCGGATTTGAGTAATTTCGAGATGCGGGTGGAGGCTTCGGTCACTGCGGGGACGTCGCCGTGTGCTGCGTGTCGGTTGATCTGCGGCTTACCGTCAAAGACATCCCAGAGAACGGCCCCGAGATCGCGCTTCTCCTGCAGTTTGAGATAGGCCTTCGCATTGTCGATGGTGGCGTCGATCTTGAGGCGATTGCGGATGATGCCAGCGTCGGCCATCAAACGGACGCGGTCGGCGTCGGTGTAGCGGGCAATCTTGGCTGCATCGAAGTCGTCGAACGCGCGACGAAACGAGTCGCGCCGGCGCAGGATGGTCAGCCACGACAAGCCGGCTTGAAAGCCTTCGAGGATCAGCTTTTCGAACAGCTTGTCGCTGTCGGCGACCGGCACGCCCCATTCGGTGTCGTGGTAGAGGGTATACTCGGGATGCTCGATGCCCGGCCACGTACAGCGGATTTTTTCCGGTTTCATAGATCGACTACAGGCCGGTTTGCGACGGATCGGCGATAGCGAGCAATGGCTTCTGGATCGACGTCGAGGTGCTGACCGGCGACCGTGACGGGGGTGCCTGCGTCGAATGCTTCGACGACGCGGTCGAGACGCAGCAGCGCAAGCGCCGCGTTGCCGGAGGCGCTGCCAACTTTTCCGATGACGGCTGTACCAACGCTCACGTCGGACCCTGATGCGATCGCGCCCGCCGCAGAAACGCGCACGACGCGCTTGCGTACGACCGTTTTGTTCTGCATCCGGCTGACGACTTCCTGGCCGACGTAGCAGCCCTTGGTGAAGGATGCGCCGCCGTCGAGATCGTAGTTGGCTTCATGGGGGAAAATGTCGCCGAGGGTGTAATCGTGGGGTGCTTCGGCGATGCCGAGCCGGACGCGCTCGGAGAGATAGGAGCCGTCGCCCGGGACGTTTGCGGCCGCATCGCGCGGAACAAGTGCGCGAAACATGTGCCGATTGAGATCGCGGGGGTCGGGGCCTGCCAGCACACCGGAAATCTCGGCGGGTGCGCCGCTGCTCCACGCCACCGTCCACGCTGCGCTGACGTCGGCGATGTCGATCTTGGCGCGCAGTTTGTACAGCCGGAGCCGTTTGACGAAGTTTTCGAGCGTTGCGTGGGCGGTCTCCAGAAGCAGTCCGCCGCTGGACTTGCAGGCGAAAAACTCGAACAGTACTTTGCCTTGCGGCGAAAGAAGGCCGCTGAATACGAATGGTTGGCTTTCAAGCAACGTCAGATCGGCGCTGACGAGATTGTCGAGCCAGGAGAGCGCATCAGGCCCGCTCACCGAAACGACGCCGCGATCCGGCAAATTGTAGAGTTGGGCTGGGGCCATGCTCAAGCCTCCAGCCATGTCCGCAGTGCGGCATTGACGGCGTCGGGCCGCTCGAGCGTCGAAAGGTGTCCGCAATCCGGCACGATCACGAGTTTGCAACCGGGGATGCCGCCGGCGATCTCTTCGGCGTCGGCAACGGGGGTAAGGGCGTCCTCGCGTCCGACCAGCATCAGTGCCGGTACTTTGATGGCCGGCAGTCCCGGCCTGCTGTCGATGCGGCCGGCGATGGCCGATTGCTGACGGGCGAAGTGGGTCACGCCGCTCATCGTCGCCATGCGTTCGATGGTGGAGACCAAAACCGCGTCGGTCAGCCGTTGTTTGTGGATCAGCAGCGGGAGGAGGACGGGCGTCAATGCGGCGAAGCCGGCTTTTTCGACGGCGGCGACCTGCTGCATGCGCACGGTGCGCCGCTCGGGCAAATCGGGTTTGGCCGCGGTGTCGAGCAGCGCCAGACGGGTCACGCGTTCAGGTGCCTGCCGCATGATTTCGAAGGCGATGTAGCCACCCATCGACAGACCGCAGAGCGCGAACGTTTTGGGAGCGTTACGCAGAATAATCGCCGCGATATCGGGCATCGAGGCGGCGACGGTATGATCGGCGACGTGCGCACGGGCGACATCGCGCAGCGCAGAAATCTGTGGCGCGTAAAGTTCGTGCGTGCAGAGCAGGCCGGGGATGAAAAGCACATCTTGCATGGTGTGGTCCTATGGCCCGGGGCGTTGGTTCCCGACGTGTTCGATCGGTCAACAAAGGTCAAGATGTGCGCTTCAGCGCGGCGGCAATCTTTTCGTTCGTCGCTGCGTCTGTAAGGTTCATGGAAAGCGCGGTGACGGAGATGAAACCGTTGTAGATCGCCCACAGATCAGACCCTTCGGTGGTGATTGAACGGCGACGCTCGAACGACAGCCAATAGTATTCTTCGGCCCACGGATCGCGGCGCGCATCGACCGAGAGGAGGTTCAAATCGCGCTTGCCCTGCCGGGTGGCGAGGCGGCCCTTGACCGCGTCGGGGGCGGTGTCGGGGAAGTTGACGTTCATCAGCACGCCGGCCGGCCAGTCGACCGCCAACAGGGCGCGGATGGTTTCGGCACCGTGGGCTTCGGCGGTTTCCCACTGCAGGCGGTCACGGGATTCTATGCCGAAGGCCTGCGACAGGGCAATCGAGCGAATGCCGATCGTGGTCCCCTCGAACGCGCCGGCGATGGTGCCGGAATAGGTGACGTCTTCGGCGAGATTGCCGCCGCGATTGACGCCGGACAACACGAGATCGGGACGCCCGATGTCTTTGAGAACGTGGCGCACGCCCATGATGACGCTGTCGGTTGGCGTACCCCGCACGGCAAACGAGCGATCATCGACCTGACGCATGCGCAGCGGTTCGTGCAGAGACAGCGAATGCCCGGCGCCGGACTTGTTGGTTTCAGGCGCCACAACCCAGACGTCGTCGGAAAGTTCGGCGGCGATGTTGCGGAGAATCTTCAAGCCTGGTGCGTCAATGCCGTCGTCGTTGGTGAGCAAAATGCGCATCGAGGGGCTCCGTAAACTAGCGTCGTTTCATGGGTTCGGCGGTCCCGTGTCTGCGTCGCACCACAAGTGTGCTGCGCCGCGCACGGGATGACAACGAGAGATACGGTCGTCGGTGGTGAGCGCAGCGTCACGAACTCGCGCGTTGTCGGTAACGCTCACCTTAGCCTTTCGCAATTCGTTCCAGGCCACCCATGTAGGGCTTGAGGGCGGCAGGCACCAGGATGCTGCCGTTGGCTTGCTGATAGTTTTCGAGGACGGCTACCAACGTGCGGCCGACCGCGAGTCCTGAGCCGTTCAGCGTGTGGACGAAATGCGGTTTGCCGTCGGCTTTGGCGCGATAGCGTGCGTCCATGCGACGGGCCTGGAAATCGCCGCAGACGGAGCACGAGGAGATTTCGCGGTAGGCATCCTGGCCGGGCAACCAGACTTCGATGTCGTAGGTTTTCTGGCTAGCGAAGCCCATGTCGCCGGTGCAGAGCAGCATGGTGCGATAGGGCAGCTCGAGTTTCTGCAAGATATTCTCGGCGGCCTTGGTCATACGCTCGTGTTCGGCCAGCGATGTTTCCGGCGTGGTGATCGACACCATCTCGACCTTGAGAAACTGATGCTGGCGGATCATGCCGCGCGTGTCGCGGCCGGCCGCGCCTGCTTCGGAGCGGAAGCAGGGTGTGCAGGCCGTGTAGCGCTGCGGGAGTATGGTTTCGTCGACGATCTGCTCGCGCGCAAGATTGGTGAGCGAGACTTCGGCGGTGGGGATAAGCCAGAAATCTTCGCGCGCGGGTGCGCGGTTCAGAATGAGCGCTATCATTTCCTTTAAAGACAGCGATCCATCGTGCAACGCCTTGCGGTCCTCCGGCAGCTCGTAGTCGAGTGCATCCTGTAGAAGCTTGTCGCGAGCCGAGGTTCGCGTCGGCATAAATTGCTCGTCGCGAAACTTCGGCAGTTGAGCGGTGCCGAACATGGCGTGATCGTTCACCAGAATCGGCGGGTTCACTTCCAAGTAGCCGCCGAGGCCGTCGCCTTTGTCGGCTGCGGTGTGGGTGTCGAGCATGAACTGCGCGAGCGCGCGTTCAAGGCGGGCGAGCGGCCCTTTGAGGAACACGAAGCGGGCGCCGGAAATTTTGGCGGCGCTTTCGAAGTCCATCATGCCCAGGGCTTCGCCCAACTCGAAATGCTGCTTGGGCTTGTTCGGCCGGCTGGGGACCAGAGACTTTGCCGGGTCACCCCAGCGACGCACCTCGACATTGCCGGTTTCATCCTCGCCATGGGGCACTTCAGGAAGCGGAATGTTTGGGATAAGCGCCAAGTGATCGGTCAATGCTTTGTCCAGCATAGCTGCCTCGGCTTCGTCGAGCGCGAGTTGATCCTTGAGGGCTGCGACTTCGGCCATCAGTTTGGCGGCCAGCTGCTCGTCCTTGGCCTTCTTAGCTGCACCAATTTCCTTGGAGGCGGCGTTGCGGCGCGCCTGCGCTTCCTGAGCGCGGGTGGAGACGCGGCGCTTGTCTTCGTCGAGCTGGATGATGGCGGCCGACGAGAATTGATCTGCCAGCCCGCGACGGGTCAGTCCGGCGTCGAACGCCGCCGGGTTTTCGCGGATAGCTCGGATGTCATGCACGGCGCGTCTCGCTCGTTGGGGGATGTCGTGGCGTCTTCATAGGCCATCCGCGCGGCCGTGCAAACTGGGGTGAACGGTCAGCACGTTGTCTGCGACCCGGGCCTGACGCTCACGTCATTCCGGAGTTTGTCGCGTGACGACAGCAATCCGGACTCTCGGCCGGCCGGGAGGATCATGGAAGTTCCCGGGATATCCGGCCAGTCAGCGCTGCCCGGATTCGGGGATGACGACCGTGCCGCGTTTGGCGTGACGCCGTAGTGCAATCGGTAATCAGCCGTTAACCGGGGTGCCGGATGCTGCGGGTCGGTGGTGATGCGCGGTTAGGCATGGCCAGCTTTGCCGTCTGAAACAGGGTTGCTGGGTATGTGGGACGATGCCGGTGCAGTGCGGGACGCTCTGGAGGCTGCCAAGCTGTTTGTTCTGACGCGGCCGTCGGATGCGACACCACTGGCCGCAATCATGCTCGTGCCGGTGGCGGCAATGATCTATTACGCGCTACGGCAGCCGCAGAAGCTGTTGCGATTTCGGTTCCTGCGCATGGCGAAATTCGTGCTGTCGCGCCGCTACCTCGGCCATCGGTCGCACGTGCTCGACGTGATGCTGATGGCCGGTAATATCAGCATTTTTGCCGTTATCGTCGGGCAAGCGACCTTGTCGATGACGGCAGTCAGCACCGTGACCTATGCCGCGATGACGAGCATTTTCGGCGGAATGGCTGCGGGCGGTCATAATGCTTGGCTGACTGGAAGTGTGTGGGGCATCGCGCTGTTTCTGGCGTACGAACTCGCCTATTGGCTGGACCATTACCTGAGCCACAACGTTCCCTTTCTGTGGGAATTTCACAAAGTCCATCACACGGCGGAAGTGCTGTCGCCGCTGACGAATTTTCGCGTGCATCCGGTAGATAGTCTGGTGTTCGTCAATATCGTCGCGATCTGCAACGGACTGACGACGGGCGTGCTGCATTGGGTGTTTGGCGCGGGGCCTGTCCGGCTCGAACTGCTCAACGATACGTTGCTGATCGGGTTGGCGGTGTCGGTGTTCGCGCAGTTGCAACACACACACATCTGGATCGCGCTGACGGGTTTAGCCGGGCGGTTGATCCTCAGTCCGGCGCACCATCAGATCCATCATTCGATCGATCCCAAGCATCACAACAAGAACTTAGGCAATCTGGTCGCCATCTTCGATTGGGCGTTCGGCACACTGTATATCCCGTCCAAGCAGCGGCAGCGGCTGGTGTTCGGGCTGACGCCGGGCGTGCTGCCGGCGCATGATCTCAAAGAAGGGCTGGTGCAGCCGTTCGTCGACGCAGCACAGGTGCTGTTACCCGGACCAGGGCCGGCTGCGACGGCACCTGCCCTAGTGCCGTGACGTTCAGCCGCCTTCGGTTTCGGCGCGCATCATTTCCAGATGCAGCCATTCGTC
Source organism: Hyphomicrobiaceae bacterium (assembly GCA_031365465.1). Lineage (GTDB taxonomy): Bacteria > Pseudomonadota > Alphaproteobacteria > Rhizobiales > Hyphomicrobiaceae > JABFRJ01. Next base: position 9,893 of record JANLYD010000195.1, on the reverse strand, counting down.
TTCGGCGGTCGCGTGACGGGTGCGGGCGGCGGTCAATTTCGTCGTCGTGTCTTCGAAGACGCTGCGATCGCGCGCGAACAGCTTCGGGTCAGCCAACACCTTTTCCAGCCGCACCATCTCTTTGGCGAGAAAGTCCATTTCTTTCGGCAATGATTCGAGCGCGTGCTTTTCCTTGAACGTCATCTTGCGGCGTGCGGCAGCGGGACCGGCGAGGACGGCTGCGGCGACCTTCTCGGCGGCTTTCGATTCCTTGCGCGTGAGCGGTTTTTCCGGTGCGTTGACTGCGCGCTGCGCCAACATATCGGTATAACCGCCGGCGTATTCGGTCCATTTGCCCTCGCCTTCGCTGACGAGCACGGAGGTTACAACGCGATCGATGAAGTCGCGGTCATGGCTGACGAGCAGAAGAGTACCGTCGAAACTTGCCAGCATTTCCTGCAGCAGATCGAGGGTTTCGAGATCGAGATCGTTGGTCGGTTCGTCGAGCACGAGGAAGTTTGCGGGCTTGGCCAACGCGCGCGCCAGCATGACGCGGGCACGTTCGCCACCGGACAACACGCGCAAGGGCGTGCGGGCCTGGTCGGCGTCGAAGAGGAAGTCGCGCATGTAGCTGACGACGTGGCGGGCGACACCGTTGATCGTCACTTGATCGCCGCGCCCGCCGGTCAGGGCTTCGGCAAGGGTCCACTCGGGATTGAGTTCGTCGCGGCGCTGGTCGAGGGCCACCAATTCGAGATTGGTGCCGAGCTTGATGGTGCCTGCGTCGGGTGTGAGCACACCGGTGAGCATCTTGAGCAGCGTTGTCTTGCCGGCGCCGTTGGGGCCGATGATGCCGAGCCGATCGCCGCGCGCGACGCGCAGAGACAGTGGCGAAACGATGCTGCGGCCGTCGTAGCTTTTCGAGATGCCTTTGGCTTCGATCACCAGTTTGCCAGCGGTTTCGGCTTCGGATGCAACCAGCACCGCGTCGCCCTTCAAGTGGCGCTGGTCGGCCTTTTGCTGACGCATGTCCCAGAGTTCGCGCACGCGGCGCACGTTGCGCTTACGACGACCCGTGACGCCGCCGTGCATCCATTTTTGTTCACGGGCGATCTTGCGATCGAGCTTGTGGCGCTCGGCTTCCTCCTGGTCGAGCAGGTCGTCGCGCCACGCTTCGAAGCTGCCGAAGCCTTGTTCGATGCGGCGTGCCTTGCCACGATCCAGCCAGACGGTGGAATTCGACAACGTTTCGAGAAAGCGACGGTCATGGCTGATCATGACGACAGCCGATTTCATGCCGGCGATTTCCTTCTCGAGCCAAGCGATTGCCGGCAGGTCGAGGTGGTTGGTCGGCTCGTCGAGGAGGATCAGTTCGGGCTCGCCGGCCAAGGCGCGCGCGATGGCAAGGCGGCGGGCCTCGCCGCCAGAAAGGTCGGCTGGATCCTCGCCACCGTAAAGGCCGAGCGCTTCGAGCCGGCGCTGCGCACGCTGGGCATCGTCCATCGGCCCCAAGGCTGCGGCCATCACATCGGCGGTGGTATGGAAACCGGTAAAATCAGCTTCCTGCGGCAGATAGGAAATGCGCGCGTTGGGGTGGGCGAAGCGGGTACCCTTGTCGGGCTCGACCAAGCCAGCGGCAATCTTCAATAGCGTCGATTTGCCGGAGCCGTTACGGCCGACCACGCACAAACGGTCGCCTTCCGCCACGGATACGGTGGTACCTTCCAAGAGCGGCTGAGCGCTGAAGCTCAGATGGATATTGTCGAGTGTCAGAAGCAGGCGAGCCATGGTCGTGCGATCGTTCTCTGAGGGAAGCGGAAAGCCGGGGTCGTAGCAGCACCGGCGCGCTAAATCCATGTGACGTTATCCATGGATCGCTTTCAGGGGCGGCGCACCGCCCGAACGCCTGATATCTCCAATATCGTCATGCGATGGGCGATTGCGATGGGCGGCGGCGTCGCTAAGCGCTACATCCATCACAACGAGCATGGGGTGGCATCGTGAAGCAGGTAATTATCGCAGTGGCAGCGGGACTGCTCGGCTGGGGGCTGACGGGGCTCGTCCTTTCGGCCGTGAGAAACGCGCGGCATATGGCGCCTCCGACCGATCGAGGGCTGCATGAGACGCCAACCCCTATCGGCGGTGGCTTGGGGCTGATCGGGGCCACACTGTTGATGTGGCTCCTGACGAGCGCGACGGTCACGCCGATAATGTCGCTGGTCAGTGGGGCTGTGCTTGCGCTGGCCGCGCTGTCGTGGATGGACGATCTCAATCCGCTGCCGCCGGCGCTGCGGTTCGCTGCGCAACTGGTCGTTGTGGGTGTGGTGCTGTGGCTCTTGCCGCACGACATGCGGCTGCTGCCGTCGCTGCCTGAAGGCGTCGAGCGGGGTCTGCTCGGCTTCGTGTGGTTGTGGATGCTGAATTTGACCAATTTCATGGATGGCATCGACGGGCTTGCCGGTGTCGGGGCCGCGACCATCGGGCTGGGTTATGTTTTGGCGACGTCAGTCCATCCGTTGGTGCATCCGCCGGGACGGGAGATGGTGACGACGATGCCCGAATTAGCGCTCGTTCTCGCTGCGGCGGCGATTGGATACCTGTATTGGAACTGGGCTCCCGCACGGATTTTCATGGGCGATGTCGGCAGCATTCCCTTGGGGTTTCTGATCGGGTTGTTGATGTTCGACCTGGCCTTGCGCGGGCAACCTGCGGCAGCGCTCATTTTGCCGCTGTACTTCATCGCCGATGCGACCAGCACTCTGCTCGTCCGGTTGCTGAATGGCGCAAAGCCGTGGCATGCGCATCGGGAGCATGCCTATCAGCGCGCGGTGCTCGGCGGCATGACGCACGCACAAGTCACCTCGCACGTGCTGGTGCTCAACGTTGGCTTGATCGCGTTAGCGGTGTTGTCGGTGCAGTTCGCGTGGCCGGCGCTGATCGCCGCACTGGCGTTGACGACAGGGTTGCTTTTGTGGCTGCGCCAGCGGGGGCCGGAAGCGACATGATATTGGCGTAAGGCTGCGCCGTGCTACGTTGCCGATGGGGCAATCGCCAGGGCACGCGCACTCATGTTTCCTATTCTCAAAGGCATCCGGGTTCTCGATCTGACTGCCGTCATTCTGGGGCCGTATGCGGGGCAGATCCTGGGCGATCTCGGCGCGGACGTGATCAAGATCGAAGGACCGGAGGGCGACAACATGCGTCCGATCGCGCCGACAGCGGCGCCCGGACTGTCGGCGCTGTTCTCGAACAACAATCGCAACAAGCGTTCGGTCCGACTGGATCTCAAAACGCCGGGTGGGCGGAGGGCGCTGCAGAAGCTGGTTCCGACGGCCGACGTGCTGATCCACAACATGCGCCAGGAGGCGCTGGACAAGCTCGGCTTCGGCTTCGAGGCAACGCGCGCTTTGAATAAGCGCCTGATCTATTGCGCGGCGGTCGGTTATGGCCGTGACGGACCTTATGCCGGCCGTCCTGCCTACGACGACGTGATCCAGGCGGCATCCGGGTTTGCGGGACTCTTTCAGTTGCGGGACGGAACGCCGCAATATGCGCCCTCGATCATCGCCGACAAGGTGACGGGTTTGCATCTGGTCTACGCGGTGCTGGCGGCGCTGCTGCACCGGGAACGCAGTGGGAGCGTGCCCGCGTACGTCGAAGTGCCAATGTTCGAGACGATGGCGGCCTTCAATCTCAACGAGCATCTGTCGGGCGCCACTTGGGGTGACGCGGAGAGTTCAGGTTATCAACGTGCGGTGGCGCGTGACCGGCGGCCCTATCGAACGAAAGATGGCTGGCTTGGCGTGCTGCCCTACACGCCTGCGCATTGGGTGCGGGTGTTGCCGGAATTCGGCCGGTCCGAGGTGGTGACGGAGGCGTGGTTCAAGGATCCGACCGAGCGGAGCCGCAACTTCGACAAGCTCTACACCATGCTGGCGGATGCATTACCGACGCGAACGACGGCGGAGTGGATTGCCGTCTTCACGCGTCTCGACGTGCCGCATGCCGAAGTGGCGACGCCGACGGACTTGCTGTCCGACCCTCATTTGAAAGCGGTTGGCTTCTTCGACACGAATTTTGCCAGCGAGACGCCGGTGGTGCGCACGTTGCGACAGCCGGTCGGGTTCGGTGGACTTGAACGGACGCCTGACTTGCCGCCGCCGATGCTCGGTGCCGATACAGAGGCGGTGTTGCGCGAGGCCGGCTGCACTGCCGAGGAAATCAAGGCTGCACTCGCTGCTTAGTGTTGCTGCAAGACTTGCGGTTCGCGAGCGTCGTGTCAAACTCAAGAGACGAGGGCGCAGTTGGCAGTTCGGCGAGCGCCGGAAAAAATCGGGGAGCGATTTGCATGATGATCGGTCGGTTGAATAGACGGCGGATGTTGACGCTTGGCGCGGCCGCCATGGTGGGACCGGCATACGTTCGCAGCGCACGGGCGGAAACGAACGTGATCCGCATCGGTGTGCAACCAAGTCTGAGCTACACGCCGATGTACGTCATCAAAGAACGCGGGTTGGTGGAGAAGCACGGCAAAGCCTCGGGTATCGAGATCAAAAGTGAATTCGGGAGCTTTGCGAGCGGGCCGGCAATGAACGACGGCCTGCTTTCGGGACAACTCGACGTGGTGTGCGGTGGCACGTCCGGCGGCATCATCATCTGGGACAAGACGCGCGGCAAAGGGCCGATCGAGGTCAAGGGCGTCGCGGGCATCAATTCGCTGGCCTTCTATCTGTTTTCGTCGCGTGCCGGCGTCAAGTCGCTGAAAGATTTTGGCGAGCAGGACCGGATCGCGGTGCCGGCGGCGAAGTCGTCGATGCAAGCCGTGTTGTTGCAAATGGCAGCCGCGAAACTGTATGGCGACGCGAATTGGGCGAGGTTCGATCCGCTGACGGTGACGATGGCGCATCCTGATGCCTACGCCTTGCTCGGGAGCGGCAAGAGTGAGCTGAACGCGCATTTCTCGGGCCCTCCGTATCAATATGACCAGCAAAAGGACGCCAAGCTCACGCAGGTCGTCAATTCGCTGGATATTACCGACGGGCCGATGACCTTGAACATGCTGTGGGCCACTGCGCGGTTCCACGACGAGAACCCGAAGGCCTACAAGGTTCTGTTGGCTGCCTTCGAGGAAGCGATGGAGATCGTGCGCACCGATCCGAAGGGCGCCGCTGAGAACTACGCGGCGAATGTAAAGTCGAAGGTCAATATCGCCGAGGTGCTGCAAGGTTTGACCGATCCCGGCACGAAGTTTTCGTCCAGCCCGCAGCGCGTGGCGACCATGGCGCAGTTTCTTCACAAGACCGGCGTGGTCAAAAACAGAATGGAAAGCTGGAAGGAATTCTTCTTTCCCGAAATCCACGACAAGGGCGGAAGTTGATCTGCCGCTGCTGAATTAAGCCGGGTGCGGCAATTTTTTGGAACGCGTCGTAACGTGCAGATAAAAAAAGGGGTGCGATCGGATCGCACCCCTTCAAGTCTCGGGCCTTGGCAGTCAGTCGGCAAAGTGATCGAGATCGGCTAGTCACAAGAAGTTATGCAAGCGGTAGGCCAGCTCGATCAGTTGGTGAGGCGAAGCGCCGAAATCTTCTGGGCGATGTCGCGGAAGGCGAAGTCCAGTTGCTCGCCGTCTTCGGCTTTGTAGAAATGGCTCTCGTCTTTTGCGCATGATTTGAGAGTGTCGGCTGCGGCGGCATTGTCGCCAGATTTGATGAAGCCAACTGTATAAACGGTGATCCCTTTGGCCCTCATGCCAGCGCAGAGTGCGACAGCGCGGTCGCGGGCGGTGACACCGAATGAGCCGCCAAGTTCGGTACCATCGTTGGTGCCGCCGAACGTGTTGTAAATGCCGTCCGTCATGAGAATGGCGATCTTGCGGGTCTGCGTGTCGGAATAGGATGCGGGTGCGCTGGCTGCGGGCCAGATTGGAGACCAGTTCGGCGAGAGTAGGCCCCAGGCCCATGTCGTGCCCAAGTGGCCCGCCGTCCAGCCGCCGGGCGCGAGTGCGTCGATGGTCGGCTGCAATTTGGCGCGATCGCTGGTCAAGGCAGTCACGGTAGCGGTCGTTGGGCACGCGGGGGCAATTGCGTTGGCTCCAGGGCCGAGTTCCTTGACGGTCTTTAGGCCGTCAAGGCCTGCGGGCAGCGTGTCGGTCGCATCGTTGAAGCTGTCACGGCGTTCAAAAACGCATCCGCCCAAGGCTTTTGTGCCAGCAACAGCGTTGGCGTAGGGACCGGCGTTTACACCAGCAGCAAACGGCGCCAGACCGACGCGGAATTTAGCGCCGCCGTTGCCGGTATTCGGCAGCAGAATATCGAGCAGGGAATTGCTGGCAGTCTTCAGGCTGTCGATTTTGCGGGTGCCGTTGATACTCTCGTTCATGGAGCCGGTGACGTCGAGTTGAAGGCTGACTTCCACGTTCTGTGATTGCTCATTGAACTTTGCGGTCGCGTTCTGCGGGAGGTGGATCGTCTTTATGCCCGCGACGCGGGCGAACGTCGTGGGCATGTCGGCCGTGATCGCGACCGTTACGCCGGTGCCGTCATTGGTCAGGCCGAGGGCGAAACCGTTGATGGTCAGGGCCCTGCCGGCATTGTTCATATTCCTGTCGAAGAAGGCCCGCGCCAAAGGTTCGAGAGTGGCGATGTCGATATTGCCGACGCGGAGTTGCTTGGCGGCGTAGAGTGTCGTTGCATCGACGGCGCTGGTCAGTCGTGCCCGAGCCCAGCCGGCGCGGCCGATGTCGACGGCGCACCCTGCGAACATGATGACGGCCGTGAGTGTCAGGGCGAAAATGATTGCAACCGAACCTGACTCGTCGCCGGACGCGCGCTGGGCCGTTGCGAGGCGTACTTTGTATGCTGCCTGTAAATTGTTCCGAAACATGTGTCTCTCCGTGGGGCAATTTGGTGCCGCTGACGGACGAGATGCAATGCGGGTGCCGATTAATGGGGCGGATTCGTTCAGAACATGCGGAAGGCGGGACGTGGTTTATGCACGATCAACGCTTGTTTCAGCTGTGCCGATTTGGACGCGCCGTGTGATCCAGATCGAGACGACCTGAGACGCGGCCGCGGACCAAAATCCCAGGTTAGAAGTCGGACACGATCCCACCTTTTTCCCAGTCGCCAAAGCGGGTCGGGTCGGGACCGGCTTGACCGCCCAGTTCGGTCGGCTTGTCGACAACGGTGATTTCGGCCCGGCGACGGCGTTCGTCGGCTTCGGCCAGCGCGCGCTGGGCTTCGGGCGTCAGCGTGCGTTTGGCAGCACTCGCGGGGTCATTGGTTTTGGTTGTCATGGCGTGTTCCGAACTGATGCCGCCTACTCAAGCACTCGCGGCGGCGGCAAGACGGGCGACTGTGCTCATTATGAGCGCCTTGCGATCAAGGTTCAACGCCATCGCTTCGGACTTGGCTGCGACGATTTCGGACCATGCGGCCGCAAACGCAGGCAAGCGGTTGCCGTGCATCAACTGCCTGGCCAGATCACGGTCGGCGGCTGTGCCTTCGCCCGTCGCTTGCGCGCGGACCAGACGGCTGACGAGATCGAGCAGGAACTCGTAAAACTGCTCGAACTTCTGCTCTGCTGCGGCGCCGGCGAGTGAATCGGACAAAATGTGCACCGCCGACCAATCTATTTTCGGCAATGCGCTGACGGTAGCGCGGACGCTGTCATAGACCTTCAGGCCGCCGGTGGAGTTGGCGTTGAGTGCGCGGCGCACGCTGCCTTGCGACACGTCGATCAGCCTTGGCCAGTCACTGGGACTTGGTGGACTGCCGTTATCACTGGTCGATATGGCTTGGCTCACTGCGGCGCGCAGATCGTCGGCACCCAGAGGCGCAAGGTTGAGCAATCGACAGCGGGAGCGGATAGTGGGCAAAAGGCGGCCCGGCTCGGACGACAAAAGGATGAAAACCGTGCGCGGCGGTGGTTCTTCCAGGGACTTCAGAAGCGCGTTGGCGGCGGCGGTATTGAGATCGTCGGCGGTGTCGACGAGGACGGCGCGCCAAGCTGACTGCTCCGCCTTGTGACCGAGGAACATGCGCAACCGACGGACTTCGTCGATGGGGATCGAGGTGGTGTGCCGCTTGGCCTTCGGATCCCACGGACGGCGCAGCAGCAACAGATCGGGGTGCGACAGCGCCGTTACTTGGCGATAGGCGACCGTCGTCTCGGGGATGGCCAGCGTCACGGCTGCGGCATCGCGTTCCTCGGGCTTGGCCAGAAGGTGGCGCGTGAAGGCATAGGCCAGTGTCGCCTTGCCGATACCCTCGGGGCCGGTCATCAGCCAGCCGTGGTGGAGGCGGTTGGACCGGACGCGTTCGAGTAGCATCTGCTGAGCTGTGTCGTGGCCCATGACGGCACGGGTGTGCCGGGGATGGGCGAAACCCTCCAGGCGATCAGCCTCGGGAACGGCCTCAATGTCTTGCAGGGCGGGAGCGCGGGCCATCAGGACACCGGTAACTGCATGTAGGCGGCGACGGCTCTCCAGATGCGGTCGGCGAGCGTCAGTTCGTTTTCGAAGGCATCGAGGACGACAACGCGAGAGGGTTCGGCTTTGGCGATGGCGAGAAAGCCCGCGCGCAGCCGTTGGTGGAACTCGAGTTGCTGTCCTTCGAACGTGTCGGCGCGCAGAAAGGTGCCCGGTGTCGCGGCTGCACGCCTCTGATTGGCCCGTGTAAGGCCGATTTTCGGATCGAGATCGAGCAGGATGGTCAGGCCTGGACGGCCATCGGCAACCACGAGGCGGTCAAGTTCGGCGAGCGCTGCGAATGATACTCCGCCGGCGGCACCCTGATAGGCGCGTGTGCTGTCGGAGAAGCGGTCGCACAGCACGACTGCGCCAGACTGCAACGCCGGGCGGATCGTCACGTCGAGGTGATCTGCCCGGGCGGCGTAAAACAACAGGGCTTGCGCCAGTGCCGATTTGGAGGCGTGGGGTTCGTCGAGGATGACGTCGCGCAGGCGTTCGGCGAAGGGCGAGCCGCCGGGTTCGCGCGTCAGAACCACAGGTTTCCCGACGCTGCGAAGGCGTGCCGCTAGATGGGCGATCTGGGTAGATTTTCCGACGCCTTCGCCACCTTCGAAGGTGATGAAGTGGCCATGTCGCTGAGCGCGCGGCAGCGTGTCCGACGTTTCGGTCATGGCGTTGGTTTGGCCCGACGAGGCGGGCTCTGTCAAATGCGAACGGCTTTTCGGGCCATTCCGCATTTTCGCCATTCGAATCGGCGCAGGAGATGGCATAAGGTCGCCGATCGGAGGATCAGCATGGGTGCGCGGGTGACGAACACGACCAAAGGTGCGGCGCGAGCGAAAGCGGAAACCTCGGGCCGCGCCGCCGCCGTAAAAGTCGCGGCAAAGGCTGGGGCGAATGTCTCGCTCAAGGGCACCGGCAAAATTGCGATCAGTGTGCCGCCGAAGCACTTCGGGAAGAAGACCATCGCGCTGATCTATGACTTCGATGGGACGCTCTGCCCACGGCCCATGCAGGAATACGCTTTTCTGCCGAAGATAGGCGAAAACCCAGAAGCGTTTTGGGCCGAGAGCAACAAGATCGCGCGGGAGCAGGGCGCCGATCCGCTCATCACCTACATGCACCTGCTTTATAAGAAGGCCAAGGCGAAGGGCGTCCGGATCGATCGCAGCGACCTGGTCGCACAAGGCGCGTCCGTCGAGTTCTATCCGGGCGTGACGGAGTGGTTCGACGCGACAGCGGACTATGTGCGTCGCGCGACGGAAGGCCAGGGCGTAACCCTGAGACATTATCTCATCTCGTCGGGGCTGACGGAAATCGTCGAAGGCACGCCGATCTTTCGCAAGTTTCATAACGTATTCGCGTCGGAATATTGGTTCGATGCCTACGATCTGCCGTTTCCCAAGCGGGTGATAACGGACACCGGCAAGACGCAATACCTGTT
>JANLYD010000087.1:0-18353 GCA_031365465.1 Hyphomicrobiaceae bacterium | reverse complement strand
CGAACCAGCAGACTTTGGCTGGAAACCTGGAGCAATGGCGTCTCGAAAGCGGTGGCGACCTGGGCATCATTTCCAATCGGCTCGAGTTGCTCGAGCGCGGCAGTGCGCAGCCCCTGGAAATGCTCGGCCAGATGCAGGTCGATATGCAGGCGCTGCAGCAGGTGGCGCTCGCCGACTACGACCACAATCGCCGTGGCTTCAAGAACTGGCTGTTCGGCACAGACGATATCTTCGCCAACTCCTGGATGGACGAGACTTCAGCGCTGCGCGCGCGTCTCAAGCAGTTGCGCGAGTCGACGCGCAAGAAGTGAGTTGCCGCAATCTGTTTGCGTGGTTCGCGTCTGCCGATAGGGTGGGGCCGTGAGCGATCGTCGGCGTGACGATCCAGCAGCCGACGGACCCGGGTTATGAACCTATCGAATGCGCTCTCGGCAGTCGCGCGGCATCTATCCGCTCAGCCCGCCGTGACCGCCGGTGGGGCAACGGTCAGCTATGCTGCCTTCGAAAATCAGGTGGCTCATCTCGCTGGCGGCCTGCATTTGCGACATGGATTGCAGGCCGGGGCGCGGGTCGCCATCGTCATGGACAATTGTGCGTCGTTCCTGCCAGCGCTGTTTGCGATCTGGCGCGCTGGATTGGCAGCGGTGCCGGTGAATTCGAAGCTGCATGCCAAGGAAGTACATTGGATACTTGATAACGCCGGCTGCAGACTTACGCTAGCGTCGCCAGCCCATGCCGACGCATTGACGTCGCTGGGCCTGCCGACGGCACCCATCGTGGTCGATGGGTCGGCCGACTGGCACGCGCTACACACGCCTGATCCAATCGCCGTTGCCCCCTCCGATCCCGAAGCCGAGGCTTGGCTGTTTTACACGAGCGGCACGACCGGCCGTCCGAAGGGCGCAGTCCTGACACATCGCAATCTGCTGTTCGCGTGCCACGCTTATTATGCCGATGTCGATTTCGTCGACGACCGCGATTGCTATGTGAGTGCGGCGCCGCTCAGCCACGGCGCGGGGCTCTATGCGCTGCCGCACATCCTGCGTGGGTCGCATCAGATCGTGTTGCCGGGGTTCGAACCGTCGGACGTGTTGGCGCTGCTTGCGTCGCATTGCAACGTTTCGATGTTTGCCGCGCCGACCATGGTGACACGGCTGATGGCGGATCCGAACGCGCCGTCAGCCGACACGCGCGGGCTGAAGACGCTGGTGTATGGCGGCGCGCCCATGTACGTGGCGGATCTCAAGAAGGCCATCGGGCTGTTCGGGCCGAAGTTTTTCCAGCTCTACGGTCAAGGCGAGGCGCCGATGACGATATCGGGGCTCACCAAGCGGATGCATGCCGACATCGATCATCCCAACTACGAAGGCCGCCTGGGCTCTACTGGGGTCGCGCGCACGGGTTGCGCGTTTCGCATCGTCGACGCCGACGGCCGCCCGGTGCCCACTGGCGACATCGGCGAGATCGTCACGCAGAGCGATTGCGTGATGCGCGGCTATTGGAACAATCCCGAGGCGAATGCCAAATCCTTGCGCGACGGATGGCTGTGGACGGGCGATCTCGGCAGTGTCGACGCCGACGGTTTCCTGACGCTGAAAGATCGCTCCAAGGACATGATCATCTCCGGTGGTTCGAACATCTATCCGCGCGAGATCGAGGAGGTGCTGCTGACGCATGCTGGCGTGGCCGAATGTGCCGTCGTGTCGAAGCCGCACGCGGACTGGGGCGAGGAGGTCATCGCCTATGTGGTTGTCCGAACGGACATGGCGCCGGTGGATGCTGCGACGCTTGATGGGCTGTGCCTTGAAAATATTGCGCGTTTCAAACGTCCGAAAAGCTATCGCTTCGTCTCGGCCTTGCCCAAGAACAATTATGGTAAAGTCTTGAAAACGCAGCTGCGTGAGCTGCTGATGCGCGAAAACGACGCCAAATCCGGCTCCTGACAGGCTTGTGATGGATGTTGAATGGAGTTTTGCCGCCGGTTGCGGCAGAGTGTTCGAGAATATGCGCAAAGCATCCGGGATCAATCATGCTCATCTCAAAATCCAGCGACATCCGCTCCAGCGAGATTACACCGCAGCGGCACTATCTGCGGCGGCGCGATGTCATCGCGGGCCTTGGCGGATTGGGGTTGGGTGCGATCGGAGGCGGTGCACTGACATCGGCCCATGCGGAGAAGCTCGTGAGTACACCGAGCGCGCTGTCGACGACCGGCGAGCCGCTGACGCCGCGCAAGGATGTCATCACCTACAACAATTTTTATGAATTCGGCACCGACAAGGGCGATCCGGCCGAGAATTCCGGTGCGTTCAAGCCCAGGCCGTGGAGTGTTGTCATCGATGGAATGTGCGCAAAGCCCGCGACGCTGACGCTCGAAGATATTCTGAAGCCGGTCACTCTCGAAGAACGCATCTACCGGATGCGCTGTGTCGAAGGCTGGTCCATGGTCATCCCGTGGAACGGCTTCATGCTGGCCGATCTTCTGAAGCGCGTCGAACCGCTCGGAAGTGCCAAGTTCGTGGCGTTCGAAACGGTTGTCCGGCCGGCCGAGATGAAGGGCCAGAAAGGTCTCTTCCAGCCATTGCCCTGGCCCTATCGCGAGGGACTGCGGCTGGACGAAGCGATGCATCCGCTGACTATTCTGGCGACCGGGCTGTACGGGGAGACGTTGCCCAATCAGAACGGCGCGCCGCTGCGTCTCGTGGTGCCGTGGAAGTATGGGTTCAAGGGTATCAAGTCTATCGTGCGGATCTCGCTGACCGACAAGATGCCGGAAACGTCGTGGCAGCAGCAGAACAAAAGCGAGTATGGATTTTATTCCAACGTCAATCCTGCGGTCGATCATCCGCGGTGGAGTCAGGCGACGGAACGGCGCATCGGCGAGGGTGGTTTGGCAGTCAAGCGCAGGCCGACACTGCCGTTCAACGGGTACGTCGATCAAGTCGCGAGCCTGTATGCTGGCATGGACTTGAAAACCAATTACTGACACGCTCCAAGGCTGACCCCAGGCAACGCCGGAACCTTTATGAAGCAGCCTTCGTCCGAACGCGGTTGGTCCGACCGATTGACGTCGGTTGCGACGTCGCACGACACCATTCGCCGTGCGATCTACGTAATTGGCGCAATGCCTGCTGCCTGGGTTTTTTATCGCGGCTTCACCGACCAGCTAGGTGCCGACCCCGTGCGCGCACTCGAAAAGACCCTGGGAATTTGGGGTTTGCGCTTTCTCATCATCGGATTGGCGATCACGCCGCTTCGCCGCCTCACGAATTGGAATCTCGTCCGGTATCGCCGGGCCATCGGTCTGCTCGCGTTTTTCTACGCGGCACTGCATCTCTATGCGTACCTGTGGTTCGACCAGGGCATGGACATGGCCGCAATTTTTGCCGACATCGTTAAGCGGCCTTACGTGACGGTCGGGTTCGCGTCGTTCCTCATCCTCGTTCCGCTGGCGGTCACGTCGAACAACGCCATGATCAAGCGGCTGGGTGGCCCTGCCTGGCAAAAGCTGCACAAGTGGGTTTATGCGGCGGCTGCGCTCGCGGCGTTGCATTTTATCATTCTGGTCAAATCCTGGCCGCCTGAACCGCTGATTTACGGCGCGCTCGTTGCATCCCTGCTCGGTTTCCGACTGGTCGTCTACCTGCAAAAACGCCGTGACCGCGCGAAACGCGCCGTACCCATCAGAGCATGAATGTGCGGTGGATTTTCGCTGTGACGCTAAAGATCGCGCCAGCATTGGCAGGCTGATGCAGCGAAAAGGAACTGACGCATGGGCAAACCCCTCGCCATTCGTCGGGTGACCGCGCGTGTCTACCGGTATCCGCTGACTATTCCCGTCACAACGTCGTTCGGCACCATGCGTGACCGGCCGATGCTGCTCGTCGAAGTCGAGGACGCGGACGGCGCGACCGGACTGGGCGAAGTATGGTGCAACTTTCCCGCCGTCGGCGCCGGGCATCGCGCGCGCCTGATCGACAGCATGTTGGCGCCCCTGCTGACGCAGCGATCGTTCGCCGATCCAGCCGAGGCGTTTCAGCACCTGACCGACGCGACCGAGGTTCTGGCGCTCCAAAGCGCAGAGCCGGGGCCATTTGCGCAGGCCATCGCCGGTCTCGATATCGCGATGTGGGACATGGCGGCTCGGAAAGCGGGCCAGCCTTTGTGGCGGTTTCTCAATCCCTCGGCAGCGCCCTCAGTGGGCGTCTACGCAAGTGGCCTCAATCCGCAAAATCCCGAGTACCTTGCCGCGACCAAACTCGCCGAAGGTTACACCGCATTCAAGCTGAAGGTCGGGTTTGGGCTCGACCGCGATCTCGAAAACCTCCGGGCCATGCGTGAGGTGATCGGCACGTCGCATCAGCTGATGGTCGACGCCAATCAAGCCTGGACGCTCGCCGCAGCCTCGCACGCCGTACCCCACTTCGAGCCGTTCGATCTCGCGTGGCTCGAGGAACCGCTCCGTTGCGACCGTCCAAACGCTGAATGGCTTGCGCTGGCTAACCTGACGGCGATCCCGTTGGCGGCTGGCGAAAATATCTCCGGTGCCGACGCTTTCGCGGCGACGGTTAATGCGGGTGCATTGACGGTCGTCCAGCCAGACCTCGCCAAATGGGGCGGATTCAGCGGTTGCCTTCCCGTTGCCCGCGCCGTCCAAACTGCGGGCAAGCGGTTTTGCCCTCACTATCTCGGTGGCGGCGTCGGTCTGCTCGCGTCTGCACATCTGCTGGCGGCAGCGGGTGGAAATGGATTGCTCGAGATAGACGCCAATCCAAATCCGCTGCGCACGCTATTATGCGGTCCACTCAATGCCGTCGACAACGGCACAGCGACCCTGGGCAATGAACCGGGTCTGGCTGCATCCTTCGACCTCGACGCGCTCGCCGAATTCGAAGTGGCGTGGTGAGATCCGTCGTGCTCATGTCTTCGATCGCGAAATGACGGCCATCAATTCAGCGATCTTCTGCTCCTGGTCGGCTTTGCTGCCGCTGGTCATGGCGTGCTTGACGCAATGCTGGATGTGCTCGCGCAGTACCTGTTCTTCGACGCGGGCGAGTGCCGCCCGCACCGCCGAGATCTGCGTTACGACATCGATGCAATAGCGATCGTCCTCAATCATGCGCGCGAGACCGCGAACCTGCCCCTCTATGCGATTGAGGCTTTTCAAGCGCGTTGATTTGACGTCCTTGCTCATCGTTGACGAATACCCCCAAGGGGTATATCAGGTCAAGAGTATACCCCCTACGGGTATCAGACACGGCATTTCGAGTGCTTGCGCAGAGGTAACCGATGACGCCCCAAGACACACACATGTCCCCACCCAACGAACATGATGCCGTCGACGCGCGCGTAAAAGATCCGGTCTGCGGGATGTCGGTCGACCCTCGCACGGCTAAGCACCGGCACAGCCACGGTGGGCAGCCCTATTATTTCTGCTCCGGCAGGTGCCGCGAAAAATTCATCGACGATCCGCTGAAGTATTTGCAACCGAAAACCGAGGCCGCAGCGCCACTGCCTGCGGACACTATCTATACGTGCCCCATGCATCCAGAGATTCGACAGGCAGCGCCTGGTGCGTGCCCGATCTGCGGCATGGGGTTGGAGCCGGAGTTAGTGTCCGCCGACACGACCGCAAATCCCGAACTCATCGATATGACGCGCCGGCTGTGGATCGGACTCGTGCTGACCGCGCCGGTTTTCGCGCTCGAAATGGGCGGGCATCTGGTCGACCTGCATCGATACATCGATCAGCAAAACTCGAATTGGCTGCAGCTGGCGTTTGCGACGCCGGTGGTGTTGTGGGCCGGTTGGCCGTTCTTTCAGCGCGGTTGGAGTTCGCTCAGAACGCGCAACCTCAACATGTTCACACTGATCGCCATGGGAACGGGTGCGGCCTGAATCTACAGCATCGTTGGTACGATGTTGCCGAAACTGTTTCCCGCAGCGCTCCGTGCTCACGGTGGCGCCGTCGCGGTGTATTTCGAAGCTGCAGCCGTCATTACCGTGCTGGTGCTGCTGGGGCAGGTGCTTGAACTGAAGGCGCGCGAGCAGACAAGTGGCGCTATTCGTGCACTGCTCGATCTCTCGCCCAAAGTCGCGCGGCGCGTCAGAGCCGACGGCAACGACGAGGATGTCGATTTGGGTCTGGTGCTCGTCGGCGACCGGCTACGCGTGCGACCGGGCGAGCGGATCGCTGTCGACGGCGAAATCGTGGAAGGTGGTGGCGCCGTTGATTTATCGCTCGTGACAGGGGAATCGATGCCAGTCACAAAATCTGTCGGTGACAAGATAATCGGTGGCGCGATGAACCTGTCTGGTGGTTTCGTCATGCGCGCCGATAAAGTCGGTCGCGATACGGTTCTTTCGCAGATCGTGCAGATGGTGGCGCAGGCGCAGCGAAGCCGAGCCCCCATCCAACGGTTGGCCGATCACGTCGCAGGGTGGTTCGTACCGGTCGTCATCGGCGCCGCATTCCTCGCGTTTGGTGCCTGGTACGTCTGGGGTCCGGAGCCACGCTTGAGCTTCGCCTTCATCGCGGCGGTGTCGGTGCTCATTATCGCATGTCCTTGCGCCTTGGGGCTGGCAACGCCCATGTCGATCATGGTCGGCGTCGGCAGGGGCGCGCAGGCAGGCGTGTTGATCAAGAACGCGGAAGCGCTCGAACGCATGGAGGCAGTCGACACCCTCGTGATCGACAAAACCGGCACGCTCACCGAGGGCCAGCCGCGCGTCGTGGCGATCAAAACGGTGGCCGGCGTGGCCGAAGACGACCTTTTGCGATTGTGCGCCAGTTTGGAACGCAGCAGCGAGCATCCGTTGGCAGCCGCCATCGTTATGTCGGCACGGGAACGCAGCCTGGTTTTGGCACCGGTCGAGGCCTTCGCTTCACCAATCGGCAGAGGGGTTTCAGGGACCGTCGCTGGTCGGAAGCTGGTGGTTGGCAATCGCCGGATCATGAGCGACGCGGGTATCGATACCCATAGCCTCGACCAGGAAGCCGACGACTTGCGCCGTGATGGTGCGACAGCGATTTTCGTGGCGATCGATGGCAATGCGGCTGGTATCATCGCCGTTGCCGATCCGGTCAAAGCGACCACGCTGGCCGCTATTGCTGCACTCCGAGCTGAGGGCATCCGCATCGTAATGCTGACCGGCGACAATGCCACGACTGCGCGGGCAGTGGCGCGCGAACTTGGGATCACGGAAGTCGAGGCTGACGTACTTCCTCAAGACAAAGGCAAGGTCGTCGAGCGTCTCCGTCAGCAAGGGCGGGTGGTTGCCATGGCAGGCGACGGCATCAACGATGCCCCGGCGCTGGCCGCCGCCGATGTCGGTATCGCCATGGGTACGGGTACGGATGTCGCTATGGAAAGTGCCGGTGTGACGCTGCTGAAAGGCGACCTCAACGGGATAGTGCGAGCAAGGCATCTGTCGGCCGCAACCATGTCCAATATCCGCCAGAACCTCGTATTCGCCTTCATCTACAACGCTGCCGGCGTCCCGATTGCCGCCGGTGTGCTGTACCCGATGTTTGGCATTTTGCTCTCGCCGGTCGTCGCGGCGGCGGCGATGGCGTTGTCGTCGGTGAGTGTGGTCAGCAACGCGTTGCGGCTCAATCGCGTCAAGCTGTAGCTCTACCATGCGCGGTGGTTAAGGATGCGCACAGGCGCATGATGTTCTGGAACCGTTCAGCGATTCAATTGTTGCGGCGTCATGTCGGACGCCGCCGAAAAACATCTTACGCCCGCACCGCGAAACTATTTTCGTCCGCCCGCGCCTGTGCCACATCCACGGCGGCTAAGCCTGCCGGTATCGATTGCGTTGGCTGCTATCGTTGGCCGCTTTGAGTTGAAAGTGCTCGCTGGCCACCGTGTTTGGCCGCTCCAACGGATTACGTTGCGGCCCGCAAACGGCTTGCCGATGCAGGTGCATGCGCGGTCCAGTGCCGTAAAACCAGATCCTGTTGCGAGATGAGCTGATTTCCTGACGCGGGCCATTCTCGGCTCCGCGCAACCTCGTGTGATCCGTTCGTTGGCCGGAACCATGAGTGTCCGCACGCGTTGTGCGCGAAACCAGCGCGACACTCGCCTCTCATTTTCACCATCACGGTGTCATGAATGTTCGGAAAAATGAAAAGCCTCGAAGAGCTGCGCGCCTTGGAAGTCGAACAGCTCGAGGCTGTCGCTGGCGACCTTCGGCGCGAAACGATCGAGGCCGTTTCCATAACAGGCGGGCACCTTGGAGCGGGGCTCGGTGTCGTCGAACTCACCGTAGCATTGCATTACGTGTTCGACACACCGCGGGATCGTTTGATTTGGGATGTCGGGCATCAAACGTATCCGCACAAAATTCTCACGGGTCGGCACGATCGGATCAGGACACTGCGCCTTGGCGGCGGGCTGTCCGGTTTTACCAAGCGCTCTGAAAGCGAGTATGATCCGTTCGGCGCGGCGCATGCCGCAACATCTATATCTGCGGCGCTCGGGATGGCGCTAGCGCGTGACCTGAGAGGCCAATCGCACCACGTGGTCGCTGTAATCGGGGACGGCTCGATGTCGGCCGGCATGGCGTACGAAGCCCTCAACCATGCGGGATCCCGCAACCGTCGGCTGATCGTCATTCTCAACGACAACACCATGTCGATCGCGCCTCCGGTTGGCGCGCTCAATGATCATCTTTGCCGAATGACGGCTCGTAAAGTTTTCGGCACACCCGAAGGGATCATGCGCCAATTTGCGCGCGGTGGCTTCCGCACGGCCGCAAATGCAAATGCGGATGCCCCTGATACTGCAGACGTCAGTGCCTTTTTCGAGGAACTCGGATTTCGCTACGTGGGTCCGGTTGATGGGCACGACGTATCCCAGTTGGTCTCAGTGTTGAGTTCAGCGCGTGATGCGGAGATAGGCCCGCTGCTCATTCACGCCGTTACCGTCAAGGGCAAGGGTTACAGCCACGCCGAGGCCGCGAGTGATCGATATCATGGCGTGGTAAGTTTCGACGTTGCGACGGGAAAGCAGGCTAAAACCAAAGCTGCTGCGCCGTCCTACACGAAGGTCTTTGGTGAAGCCTTGGCGAAGGAGGCCGCGAAGGATGATCGAATCGTCGCAATAACCGCTGCGATGCCTTCGGGGACGGGGGTGGACATTTTTGCGAAATCATTCCCTGACCGCGCATTCGACGTCGGCATTGCCGAACAGCACGCTGTGACGTTCGCTGCCGGTCTCGCGGCCGAAGGTTACAAACCGTTTTGCGCGATCTATTCGACGTTTCTACAGCGCGGCTACGATCAAGTGGTACACGACGTAGCGCTGCAGTCTCTGCCCGTACGGTTTGCTATTGACCGCGCTGGACTGGTGGGTGCCGACGGCCCAACGCACGCGGGCTCTTTCGACGTTGCTTACCTCGGCTGTCTGCCCGGTTTCGTCATCATGGCGGCCTCCGACGAAGCCGAACTGGTCCACATGATCGCTACCGCTGCCGCGATCGATGATCGCCCATCCGCCGTCCGCTACCCACGCGGTGACGGGGTGGGGGTGGAGCTGCCGGCTAATGGCGTACCGATGGAAATCGGCAAAGGACGTGTTGTCCGTCACGGCGACGAGATTGCGTTGCTTTCACTCGGTACGCGACTGACTGAATGTTTGAAGGCTGCCGACGTCTTATCAGCAGCAGGGTTTTCGACGACCGTCGCGGATGCACGGTTTGCCAAGCCGCTCGATGTCGACATGGTTGTGAAGTTGGCGCGGCAGCACAGCGTTCTCGTTACGATCGAGGAGGGATCGATCGGAGGATTTGGGTCCTTTGTATTGCATGCGTTGTCGGATCATGGACTGCTAGACGGAAGCGTCGAAGTCAGATCGATGGTATTGCCTGATGTGTTTTTACCGCATGACACTCCGGCGGCGATGTATTCTGCTGCAAAGCTCGATGCAACTGCGATCGTCGACAAGGTGTTCGATGTCTTGCGCGGCCATCCGCGTCACAAGTCTGACCCGCGGCTCGCGGCTGCGTCCTCCAATGCGACACGACCGCCGATGCGAGTGGTTCTGGCGCAGCCACGCGGGTTTTGTGCGGGTGTCGTACGCGCCATCGAGACGGTGGAGCGCGCACTGAAGAAGCATGATGCGCCCGTTTATGTGCGCCACGAGATCGTGCACAACGCGCACGTCGTCGACGGTCTGAAAGAGAAAGGCGCGCGCTTCGTAGAGACTTTGTCAGACATTCCCGACGATGCGGTGGCGATTTTCAGCGCTCATGGGGTGCCGCGCTCGGTCGAGACCGAGGCCGCTCAACGAAAGCTAGTTGTCCACGACGCGACGTGTCCGCTGGTAACGAAGGTGCATAATGAAAGTCGCCGTTACATCGCGAAGGGACGCAGGCTGATCCTGATCGGTCACGCGAAACACCCTGAGGTTATCGGCACGATGGGACAGGTGGGCGGGCCCGTCACGCTTGTGCAGAACGAATGTGACGTCGAGACGCTCGACATCGCGGCCGATACACCGCTCGCCTACGTCACGCAGACCACGCTGAGCGTCGACGATACGAAAGGCATCATCGCAGCCCTGCATCGCCGCTTTTCCAATGTGGTGGGGCCAGACACGCGCGATATCTGTTACGCCACTCAAAATCGTCAAACGGCGGTGCGTGAGCTTTCCGACAAGGTCGATGTGATGATCATCGTCGGCGCTAAAAACAGTTCGAACTCGAACCGGCTTTACGAGATCAGCGTCGAAATGGGCGTGCAAAGCCATCTCATTCCCCACGCCGGAGAACTGCAAGCCGACTGGTTCCGGAATGCGCGCGCGGTCGGCATTACAGCTGGCGCATCGGCGCCGGAAGAACTGGTGGAAGGCGTCGTGGCCTGGCTCAAGGGGCTAGGTCCGATCGAGATTTCTACACTCGAGGGACGGGAAGAAAAGGTCGAGTTCCAGCTTCCTTTGGAACTCGCCAACGTTTGAACTGCCCCGATTGAGATTTAAGGGTACCACATGCATATCCCGCTTTTTCAGGAATTCAAGATTGGCGCGTATCTGATGCGTCAGCGGCTGGCGGGCCGCCGGCGCTATCCACTGGTATTGATGCTCGAACCGCTGTTTCGCTGTAATCTGGCATGTTCTGGCTGTGGTAAGATCGATTATCCCAATCCTATTCTCAACCAGCGCCTGTCAGTGCAAGAGTGCCTGGACGCAGTGGACGAGTGCGGCGCTCCGATGGTCGCTATTCCTGGCGGCGAGCCGCTGATACACAAGGATATCGGCGACATCGTCAAAGGTATCATTGCGCGCAAGAAGTTCGTATCTCTGTGCACCAATGCCCTCTTGCTCGAAAAAAAACTCCATTTGTTCGAGCCGTCGCCCTATCTGTTTTTCAGCGTTCATCTCGACGGCTTGAAAAACCATCACGACCAGTCAGTGTCGAAACAAGGCGTATTCGATATTGCGGTAGCTGCCATCAAGGTAGCGAAGGCGCGGGGTTTTGCCGTCAACGTCAATGCAACCATATTCGACAATCATTCTGGCGAGGACATCGCAGCCTTTCTCGACTTCTGTAGTGAGCTCGAAGTCGGCGTCTCGATATCGCCCGGCTATGCGTACGAACGTGCGCCTGACCAGCAGCATTTCCTCACGAGGCAAAAGACGAAGGAACTGTTTCGGCGCGTCTTTGCGTTGGGAAAAGGAAAGAAGTGGCGCTTTCAACATTCTCCGCTGTTTCTAGATTTTCTCGCTGGCAACAGACAATACCACTGCACCCCTTGGGGCATGCCGACCCGTAACGTCTTCGGTTGGCAGCGGCCGTGTTACTTGCTCGGCGAGGGTTATGCGGCGAGTTTTTCGGAGCTGATGCAAGAGACGGATTGGGACAGTTACGGCACGGGCCGTTACGAAAAATGTGCCATGTGCATGGCTCATTGCGGCTATGAGCCGACGGCTGCACACGCAGCGATCGCCCATCCGCTGACTGCATTGCGGACCGCGCTGGTGGGTATCAGGACCAGTGGTCCGATGGCACCGGAGATCCCGCTCGAGGGGCAGCGTCCTGCGCAATTCGTGTTTTCACGACATGTTTCGCAGATGCTTTCAAAACTCAAGGAGGCCACGACGGCGGCGCCAGCTTCGAAAAACAGGGATAGGTCTCCAGCTGAGACCTCGACCGCTAGCGAAACTGAAAGGTCTCGAACTCATTCAACTCGCGTCTGAAGGGCGGCCGAGTTCATGTTGACGACTTTGGTCAATCGGACGATTTTGTTCTGCGTCGCCTATTCCCGCGTCGTGGTTGCAGCCTCGCTCGTGCTTGCGACGCTCGCTGCGGTGTACGCCGCGACGCACTTTGCCATCAATTCCGACATCAACGCGTTGCTTTCGAAAGATTTGGATTGGCGGCGTCGCGAGGTAGCATTCGAGAACGCCTTCGGTCGCTATCAAGTCATGACGGTTGTTGTCACGGCGCCGACTTCGGAGCTGGCAACGGCTGCCACCGCAGCGCTGACAGACGCGCTCAATCTCGATAAGGTTCACTTTCGCGAGGTCAGCAGTTCCGGCACCGCCAGCTTTTTCCTGCAGCATGGGCTGCTGTTCCAGTCGCCGCAGGAGCTAGCCGCCAGTGCCGACGGGCTGATCAAGGCCGAGCCGCTCATTCGGGACCTGTCAACCGATCGGAGCATGCGTGGTGTCGTGGCGGCGCTGGAAGATTCTCTCATCGGTGTGCAGTCGAGCCAGTTGAGTCTGGATGATCTGACACGTGTCATGAGCGCCGCATCGGACACGGTTGAAGGAACTCTTACAGGCAAACCGGCGCATTTTTCCTGGCGTGCGCTCGTCAGCGGAAAACCCTCGGTGGCCGCCGAAAAGCGCGGCTTCGTCGAAGTCCGTCCGGTGCTGGATTATTCGGCGCTCGAGCCGGGACGCCGCGCCGGCGATGCAGTTCGTCAAATCGCAGCAGCCACTCTGCCGAAGTTTCAGGCCACCGCCAGGCTGACGGGTCCCGTTGCAATGTCGGACGAACAATTCGCAACGATCAAAGAGAATGCGCTGCGAAACGGCATCATTACGGTAGCCGTGGTGGTCTTGATCCTTTGGCTCGCGCTCGGCTCGTTCCGGCTCATTGCAGCCGTCGTGGTGACGCTCGGCGTCGGGCTTGCGCTGACTGCTGCGCTCGGGCTGCTCATGGTTGGTTCACTGAACGTGATTTCGGTCTACTTCGCGGTGTTATTCGTCGGAATCGGCGTCGATTTTGCCATTCAGTATAGTGTTCGCTATCGCGCGGATCGACACGACGTCGGTAATTTACGTGGCGCTATCATAACAGCCGGTTCGCATGTTGCAGCACCGCTCACGCTTGCGGCGTTCGCGACCGCTGCCGGCTTTCTGTCGTTTTTGCCCACCAACTATCGTGGCGTTTCCGAACTCGGTCTGATCGCCGGGGCCGGCATGCTGATTGCCTTCGCCACCAGCATCACGCTTTTACCGGCGTTGCTGACCTCGTTGAAGCCGCCGACGGAACAGGTGGCGCTGGGTTATACTTCGCTTGCGCCGCTGGACAATTTTCTCGCCCGTCATCGGATCGGCATCATTGTCGGTACGGGGATGTTTGTGGCCGCGGGCCTGCCGCTGCTGTACTGGCTGCGCTTTGATTTCAACCCGATCAATTTGCAGAACCCGCACAGTGAAGCGACGGCCACCTATCTCGAGCTTGCCCGCGACAAGGACAGCAACACCAACGCCGTCGAAGTTCTCGCACCCTCGCTTCAGGAGGCAGATGCCATCGCGGCTCGCGTTTCGAAGTTGCCGGATGTTGCTCGTGCGATGACGTTGGCGACGTTTGTTCCCGCCGAGCAGAGTGAAAAGCTGCCAATCCTGCAACGAGCCAATGACGCTTTGGCAGAGGCGTTCGACGCCAAAAACGCCGAGCAACCCCCGAGCGATGCTGAAAATGTCGAGGCATTGAAGCGGGCCGCCGACCGCCTCAACGACACCGCCGGCGAACTGAAGGGCGTGGGGGCCGAGGCTGCACGGCGTCTGTCGAGGAACCTATCGGCGCTTGCTACTGCAGACGTCGGCGTAAGGACAGCCGTCGAGACCACGTTCGTGCAACCCCTGCAAATCGCGCTCGCCATGCTGCAGACAATGCTGAAACCTGATCCCATTACCATGCAATCGCTGCCGCCCGACCTTGTGCGCGAATGGTCGACGGCAAGTGGACAGGCTCGCGTATCGATCGTGCCGAGCGCTGATCCCGGCGATAACGACGCCATTCGGCGGTTTGCCAGAGCGGTTCTGAAAGTCGAACCCACCGCCACCGAGGGACCCATTGCAGTGCTGGAGGCGGGCAACACGATCGTGCGCGCATTCGTGCAGGCGGGGATCTGGGCCCTGCTGTCGATCGCACTTTTGCTGTGGCTTGTACTTCGCCGCTTCAGTGATGTGCTGTTGACGCTCATCCCGCTAATTCTGGCTGGCGTCGTCACGCTCGAACTCTGTGTCGTGTTTGGTCTTCCGCTGAATTTCGCCAACATCATCGCAATTCCGCTGCTGCTCGGCGTCGGCGTCGCCTTCAAGATTTATTACATCATGGCGTGGCGTGAGGGGCAGACGCATTTGCTGCAGACCTCGCTCACGCGTGCCGTCGTCTATAGCGCGCTTACGACAGCCACCGCCTTTGGGAGCCTGTGGTTTTCGGATCACCCGGGAACGTCCAGCATGGGAAAACTGTTGGCGTTGTCGTTGGTGTCGACGCTGGCCGCCGCTGTGTTGTTCCAGCCCATCCTGATGGGTGCGCCGAGAACCAAGCGCGGCGGTGTGCCTGCGGTTGGCCAGAAAACGCAGAAGGAGACAATGCCATGATCATTCGTTCAGCGCTCGTGATTGCGATGATTGCGGGAGCGGCCGACGTTGCGGCTGCTGCATCCCGCTCAGGCAGCGACGCCGCCTGTCGCCCCGACGTTCGTCGGCTGTGCGGAAAGGTAAGCCAAGGCGCAGGCGACAACGCTTTTCTCTCGTGCCTGCAATCGCACCGATCGCAGCTCTCAGCGCGCTGCCGCCGCGTCTTGGATGAGAACGGACAGTGAGAGTCTTCATCGCGATTATTCGGGTTCTCGAACGGGAGGCGGATTATGCGGACCATAGTCGCGGCTGCATTTGTCGGCGCATTGTTGCCGGTGCCTTGTTCGTCAGCCGCTGATCAAACATCGGTCGAGGGCGTCTGGCAGCAAGTGGACGAGAGTGGCCGCGTTGGCGGCTGGTTCTACTTTTCCAACCACGACGGCATTTACGACGGCCGGCTGGTCAAAATGTTTCCGAAGCCCGGCGAACCCGCACACGAACGATGTGTTGCCTGCAAGGGCGCCCAGAAAAATGCACCGATGATCGGCCTGGTCATCGTTCGCGGGATGCGGCGCGACGGCTTGGCCTACGAGGGCGGGACCATCCTGGATCCTCGCGATGGCTCGGTCTATCAGGCCGAGATGAAGCTCAGTCGCGATGGCCAGAACCTGTCGGTGCGCGGTTATCTCGGTATTCCACTCTTTGGTCAGACGCAGGTGTGGAAACGTTTGCCGTCCGACGCACTTCCGCCAGCGCTATTGCCGCGTGAAAAGTTGTCACCGACGGCCTTCAGATGAGGACACACGCCGTCGAGCACAGCAATCGAAATGGAGGTCTGCGGCCGAGTAAGAGCCACAAAGACGAGAATTTTCCCGTCGGGTCTGTTTTGCTGCGTGCGAGCGTGCGCGCTCCGTTGCACGCATTTTATAATTTTGCGCGCGCTGCCGATGACATTGCCGATGCTCCCACCTTGGCGGCCGAAACCAAGTTTGCAGCGTTGGATCATATGCAGGCCGTACTGCTTGGACACGACGACGGCATTCCGGTGGCGTTGCGACTTCGTGAGGTACTTTTGGAGCGGAAACTAACTGCGCGACATGCGCTTGATCTGCTGGATGCGTTCCGGCTCGATGTCACCAAGCGACGCTATGCCGACTGGGACGACTTGATGGACTACTGCGCGGTTTCAGCGATGCCTGTCGGACGCTTCGTGCTGGCCGTACACGGCGAAAACGATGCGACATGGCCTGCTTCGGATGCCATCTGCAGCGCATTGCAGGTGATCAATCATCTGCAGGATTGTGCGGCCGACTATCGCCGCCTCGACCGCATCTACCTGCCGCTCGATGTGCTGGCGCGGCATGGCGCTGACGAGTTCATGCTCGCGGCGCCAGCAGCGCCGCCACCGCTGCGCGATTGCATTGTCGAATTGGCGGCCGACACGGCAAGATTGCTCGAAGCCGGCCGCCATCTTTCGGCGCAGGTTTCGGATCGCCGGCTCGGCGTCGAACTCGCTGTGATCCATGCGCTGGCCGTCAGGCTCGTCGGTCTCCTCGCGACACGCGATCCGCTGTCGGAAAGTGTTCGGCTCAGCCGACTGTCCGCACTGCGCACAGCGCTGGCCGCTATCGCCGCGTCGCCGTTCAAACGGGCGATGCAAAGCGACATGCCTTCTGCGCGGAGGAAGTGACCGTGGACGTCGGGCAAAATTTGCACAAGGCTGCCGAAAAGCGGGCATCGAGCAGTTCCTTTTATCTTGCGATGCGCATCATGCCGCGCGCGCAGCGCAGTGCCATGTACGAGATCTACGCGTTCTGCCGTGCGGTCGACGACATTGCGGATGGTCACGCGTCCGTCGACTGGAAGCTGGCGCACCTGCGACGCTGGAGAAGCGACATAGATGCCTGTTTTGCTCAGCGCAACGTCCCGCCTCGCGTCGCGGCGTTAAGCGATGTGGTGCATCAGTTCGGGCTGAAGCGCGATGATTTTCTTGCCGTCATCGACGGCATGGAGATGGACATCTACGGCACTGCAAACGCCCCCGATTGGGCAACGCTCGATCTGTACTGTGACCGGGTGGCGAGCGCGGTGGGCCGGTTAAGCGTGCGCGTATTCGGCATGGAACAAAGCGCGGGGAACGCACTGGCGCATCATCTCGGCCGCGCGTTGCAGCTGACGAATATCCTGCGGGACGTCGATGAAGACGCTGCCGATGGCCGGATTTATATTGCACGAGAAGCTCTGGAGGCCGCGAACCTTGCGCGGGCAGCGCCGCAACAGATGATTGGCGATCCCCGCATCGAGGCGGCGTGTCAGGAAACGGCAAGACGCGCAAGGCAGCACTTCATGGCGTCCGATGTGATCCTTTCGCTGTGTCCACGCCAGCAAGTACGCACGCCGCGCATCATGGCATCGGCGTATGGTGCGATGTTGGACGAACTCGTGGTTCGCGGCTGGCGCCCGCCGCGAACACCTATCAAGGTTGGGCGCATCAGGTTGGCTTGGCTGTTGTTCCGGCACACGATCGTTTGATGCCAGCAACTATTCACATCGTCGGTGCTGGTCTTGCTGGACTATCGGCGGCGGTCGCATGCGCGTCGCGCGGAATGGCAGTTGTGGTGCATGAAGCTGCGACACAAGCCGGTGGCCGCTGCCGGTCTTATCACGACACACGGCTCGGCGTGGAAATCGACAACGGCAACCACTTGCTGCTTTCCGGCAATCGCGCGGCCTTGGCTTATCTGACGACGATCGGCGCACTCGACCGCATCTCGATCGCGCCGGAAGCGGCGTTTCCGTTTGTCGATCTGGCGAGTGGGGAGCGATGGATCGTGCGCGCCAACGAAGGCCGCGTGCCGTGGTGGATATTCAGCCGCAGCCGTCGTGTGCCGGGCTCGTCGGTGGCGGATCACGCCGCCCTGATGCGTTTGTTGCGGCAACCGGAAGGCGCGACGATCGCGGCCGCCGTGAAGACATCCGGTGTGCTGTATGAGCGCTTGCTCGCGCCGATGCTGATTGCTGCCCTCAACACCGCGCCTGAGGAAGCGGCGGCCACGCTCGCTGGTGCCGTCATTCGCGAAACATTGGCGTCGGGTGGCCGCAACTGCCGTCCGATTGTGGCGCGCGGCGGACTTTCGGGTGCGTTCGTGACGCCTGCGCTCGCCTTCATCGAACGGACTGGCGGTCGCATCCGTCTGGGGCAACGACTGCGGAAGATCGAGACAGATGCAGGCTTAGCCAGCGCGCTGATATTTCACGAAGAGCGGATTGCGCTTGCCGAAGGCGATGGGGTGGTGCTGGCGGCGTCCGCACAGTCGGCAGCCGCCATGCTGCCGGGGCTGGTAGTGCCAACGGAGTATCGCGCGATCGTGAACGCGCATTTCCGCGCGGTCGCACCGCCTGCGCTGCCGCCTGTCACCGGCATCGTCAATGGTTTGGCGCAGTGGTTGTTTGCGTTTCCCGATCGGCTCTCGGTGACCATCAGTGCTGCCGATCATCTGCTCGACGTGCCGCGCGAGGATCTGGCGTCTC
>JANLYD010000021.1:0-4408 GCA_031365465.1 Hyphomicrobiaceae bacterium | reverse complement strand
GGTGGCGGCGACGCCGGCAATGACCGGCACGCGCTTGGCCGTTGCCGCGATGACTGTTTCGACGACGGCTTGCCGCTGGCTCGCATTCAGATAGGCAAATTCGCCGGTCGAGCCGAGTGGCGTCAACCCGTGCACGCCCTTGCCGATCAGATCCGTCGACAGCTTCGCGAGCACGTCGACCAAGACCTTCCCATCGGGTGCCACAGGGGACACCAGATAGGGAAACACGCCGTGCAGATCCGCTGCCATGGTAGGGGTTTTCTTTGCTTGTCGTGCTTCTTGTCGGAAAACCGCTGCTCACTTTTCCGGAAGCACTGGCGATCAGACAGGATGATTCATCTCAGTCGCTTCCTTATCCACCGTTGTCATCCTACCCCTTGTGGGTAGGACCCAGCGTAACCGCTAACTCAAGCTTGAATGTGTGGCGCGCTGGATCCTATGCACAAGGCATAGGATGACATGAGGAAAGGTCGAAATCGAGAATTGAATTGCCCTGCCCGCTCAAACGACCGAGATGTGGATGTCGTCGACGCCGTCGACGTGTCCGTGCAACGTGTCGCCCTTCTTGACCGCACCGACGCCAGCGGGGGTGCCGGTGAAAATGAGGTCGCCGGCCCGCAGTTCGAACAGGCCGGACAGAAATGCGATCTGGTTCGGAATGTCCCAGATCATCTGGGAGAGATCGCCGGTCTGACGGCGCTCGCCATTGACGTCGACCCAGATGGCACCCTTGGTCGGATGCCCGATGGCGCTGGCGGGATGCAAGGCTGTGCAGGGTGCCGAGTTCTCGAACGCTTTGCCGATTTCCCAGGGGCGGCCAGCTTTTTTCATGTCGCTCTGCAAATCGCGGCGGGTCATGTCGAGGCCAACAGCGTAGCCGTAAACGTGCTTCATCGCATCAACGGCTGCGATGTTCTTACCGCCTGACTTGAGCGCCACGACCAATTCGATCTCGAAGTGGAAGTCGTTGGTTTTGTCTGGATAAGGCATGGTCTTGCCGAGCAAAAGATTGCCCGGGTTCTTCTGGAAGAAAAACGGTGCTTCCTTCTTGGGGTCGTGGCCCATCTCGCGCGCGTGTTCCTCGTAGTTGCGACCCACGCAGTAGATGCGGTGTACGGGAAACAGCTGCGTCGTGCCCGTGACAGGCAAGGTGGGGATCGACTGCGGGGCGAACACGTAGGTCATCGAGTGGATCCTGGCTTGAAGGGCGGCGTTATCACGCTGACTTAGCAGACTGCTTGCGTTTGTGGCAAAGGCGGCTTTAAATTCCGCGCAGCTACTGGTTCTTGTGCGGCCTTGTGCCGTTAACCGCGAGGCGCTTCATGGGCGACGTCGAGCCGATACCATTCCGTCAAGGTCCGAGGCGCGACGCTGGACCCTCTGCTGGTGGCGGCACGTCAGGCCAATCCTATGGGTCGAACTCTGTAACGGCTTTCACGCGCGCCGAACTAAGCGCCATTCTGGCCGTGTATGGGCGGTTAATGGCCGAGGGTGAATGCCGCGATTACGCCATGGATTTCGGGCGCGAGACAGCGGTGTTCTCGATCTTCAGACGCACCAGCGAAGTGCCACTCTATCGAATTGAGAAATCACCCAAGCTGGCGCGGAAACAGGGGGCCTATTCGGTGGTCACGCCGACAGGGCTCATTCTCAAGCGCGGGCACGAGCTGTCGCGTGTGCTTGACGTGCTGGCGAAAAAATTCAGTGTCGTCGGGCGCTGAATCTAGCGCCGATCGCAAACACAACTCGCCTTTTCAGTTTCAACCAAGGATAACTCATGCCGTTGCGAATTGCGGTTGGTGGCTTTTTGCACGAAAGCCATTCGTTTGCGCCGCGCCCGACGCGCTATGTCGATTTCGTTAGCCCGGGCGGTTGGATGGGACTGACGGAGGGTGAGCCGATGCTGGCGGGCATTCGTGGCCGGTCGGCACCGCTGGCAGGCGCGATCGAAGCGGCGGAAGCGGCTGGCGTCACGCTGGTGCCGCTGGCGTGGTGCTTTGCGAACCCAGCAGGTCCGGTTCAGGACGAAGCCTTCGAGCGCATTTCGGCGCTCATTTGTGCGCGGCTGTCGCAAGCGCTGGATGCCGGGCCGCTCGATGGCGTCTATCTCGATCTGCATGGGGCAGCGGTTTCGGACAGTTTTCCAGATATGGAGGGCGAATTGCTGCGCCGCGTGCGTGCCATCGTCGGTGCGACGCCGCTGACGATCAGCGTCGATCCGCATTGTAATTTAACGGCTGCCATGGTGGAGCGATCTGATGCCATTGCGCCATTCCGGACCTACCCGCATGTCGATATGCCCGCAGCGGGTGGGCGGGCGATGGCACTGCTGCTGGCGCGGATCAAGCGGGGCAAGCCGTGGGCGCGGGCGTTCAAGCAGATCGATTTCTGGATTCCCATCACCAGCCAATGCACGCTGATGCCGCCGATGTCGCCGGTGTTCGAGGAACGCGCGCGGATCGCGGCTGAAAGCAAGGTTGTAGAGCTCGGCTTCTGTTTCGGATTTCCGTACGCCGATTTTGCCGACTGCGGCGCGTCCGTTGCGGCCTATGCGGAAACCGAAGCCGAGGCGCAGAAGGCGGTGGGCGCGCTGGTTGATTACGTCAATGCTCGGGAGACCGATTTCAAGTTGGACGTGGTGCCCGCGAAAGCGGCGGTCGCAGAAGCAATCCGGTTGTCGAATTCAGCCAAGAAGCCTGTGGTTATTGCCGATACACAGGACAATCCTGGCGGTGGTGGACATGGCGATACGACGGGTCTGCTGGCCGAGTTGATCGCGCAGAATGCGCAGGGTGCGGTGCTCGGGCTCATCAATGACGCCGAGGCTGCGGCGGCGTTGCATCGGGCCGGGTTGGGCGCGTCGATCACAGTGGCGCTGGGTGGGAAATCGGACGGTGTGCCGCTGACGGTGACGGCCAAAGTGCTCAAGCTGACCGATGGCAAGTTCACGTACACAGGGCCGATGGGCAAGGGCAATCCGGCCAATCACGGGTTGACCGCTTTGATCGAAGTGGCACCCGGCATCCGCGTCATCGTAGTGTCGAACAAGGCGCAGGTTTACGATCAGGAATTGTTCCGTCACGTCGGGTTGGAGCCTGCGGACTGTAAAATTCTGGTGCTCAAATCGAGTGTGCATTTCCGCGCCGATTTCCAGCCAATCGCGGAGACGGTGATTGTCGCGACCGCGCCCGGTCCTGTGGTTGCCGATCCCTCGGTGTTTCCGTTCAAGCATCTGCGCCCGGGCGTACGGCTCAATCCACGGCAGCGTTAAGTGACGTACGAACAGTTCAATGCGCTGTGTGGAGCATTGCCGGCGACGAGCTACGTCATGCAGTGGGGCGGGTCGCATGTGTGGAAGGTTGGCGGCAAGGTCTTCGCCATCGGTGGCTGGGAGACAGGGACGGCGGCCATAACGTTCAAGACGTCAGAGATCGCGTTCGAGTTGTTGGGCCAGCAGCCGGGACTGCGGCCGGCACCCTATCTGGCCTCGCGGGGGCTGAAATGGATCCAGCAGTACGCCAAGCCAGGATTATCGGATGCCGAGTTGGCCGGATATATCCGCGAGTCGCATCGAATTGTGGCGCTGGGCTTGTCGAAGAAGAAGCGGGTGGAATTGGGCTTGGGTTGAGAGTGGTTGTCAGCTCGACATCATACGCCAAGCCCGTCGAGCGAGTACTATGCCCGACGGCCCCAACACAATCACGTCATGGCCGTGCAGGTGTTGTATCTAGGCGGCTATGACGCCCTACGCCGGAACTACGTAGCCGTCGCGGCGGGGATCGCAGCCGCCGGACATGAGACCTGTTGCGGCATCGCGGCTGACCGCGTGCATGCCGCCGACGCGCATAGTCCACGGCTCGCTCGGCAAAATCGCGTGACCCCGCATGGCCAACTCGGCAATCACCGAAGCCGCGAGGCGTGTCTCCGGTTCGATCTGCCGTCCATCGTAAAGGCGCACGCGGGGCTGCTCGATCGCCTGCTGCAGTGGGTGACCGAAATCGATGTGTTGCACCAGCGCCTGCACTTGCGTCTGCAGAATGCCGTAGCTGCCGGGCGTGCCCAAGGCCAACACGGGCACGCCGTCGCGCGTCGCGATCGTTGGTGCCATGCACATCGGCAAGGCGTCGCCGGGCTTGGAGCGATGCGGCGACTGCGGTTGCACATCCGCCCAGTAGAGGAAATTGTTCAGCGTCACGCCGGTCTCAGGCACGATGACGCCGGAGCCGTAGGGCGAGCCCAGACTGTTGGTGAGGCAAACGAGGTTGCCATCGGCATCGCCAATCGACATCGAGGTGGTGTGATGCTCGCCCTTGGGCATACCGACCCATTGTTCCGTTGGGCCATCGATGACCGTGCCGTCGGCAACGCGCGCGCGCAGCTTTGCGACGTGAGAATCCGATAGCAATTC
>JANLYD010000070.1:0-25898 GCA_031365465.1 Hyphomicrobiaceae bacterium | reverse complement strand
AGCAATCGCCGTCCGCCGTTTCCGCCAGGGCGGATGGATCTCATCGTGTGTCTGTTCGGGTTTCCGTTATGGGCGGGATTTGCATCGGTGTTGGCGCCGGGTGGCCGGGTGCTGCTGGTCGATCCCGGGCCGGAACATCTGCTCGAACTCAGGCAGATCATCTATCCCGAAGTGCGCGTCGGCGATGGTGCGGCGGCGGTCAACGCGGACGGCTTTGGTCTTGCGAGCGAACACCGGGTGCAGGCCACGGCGCATTTACCGTCGCCTGACGTGATCGCCGATCTGTTGTCGATGACGCCGCACGCCCATCGGGCGAGCGCGGATGGTCGCATTGCGCTTGCAGCCAGGACGACGCTCGATGTGACGATCGATGTCAGCCTGCGCATATTCACCCGCAGCGCCGTCTGCTAGAAATCGTTGCCACGCATTCAAGACGCGCCGCTGCGCGAGGAGACCGATGATGCAATCGAGCACGCGCGCGAGCTGGGATTTCTGGATCGATCGCGGCGGCACATTCACCGACGTCATCGGGCGTGATCTCAGCGGCCGTTTGCATACGCGCAAGCTGCTGTCGGAAAATCCGGAAGCCTACAAGGATGCGGCCGTGGCCGGCATTCGTGGCTTGCTGGGGCTGGATGCGGCATCGAAGATCGCGCCGGGGCTGATCGGTGAAGTGCGGATGGGGACGACGGTCGCAACCAACGCGCTGCTCGAGCGCAAGGGGAAGCCGACGCTGCTGCTGACCACGCGCGGGTTCCGCGACATGCTGGAACTCGGCTATCAACATCGGCCGAAGATCTTTGCGCGCAACATTATCAAGCCGGAACTTTTGTACGCCAGCGTCGCCGAGCTGGACGAGCGGGTGCTGGCCGACGGCATCGTCGAAACGCCCGTCGATGAAGGGCAAGTCCGCGCTGTGCTCGCCGAAGCGCGCGCGAAAGGCATCGACGCAATCGCTATCGTGTTAATGCACAGCTTCCGCTTTCCAGTCCACGAGCAGACGGTCGCAAAACTGGCGAAAGAGGCTGGTTTCAAGCAGATTTCGGTGTCCCACGAGGTGTCGCCGCTGATCAAGATCGTCGGGCGTGGCGACACGACCGTTGTCGACGCGTATCTGTCGCCGATCCTGCGCGCGTATGTGGAGCAAGTCGCCGAGGCGCTGGATGTCGAAAATTCCGGCGCGAAGTTGATGTTCATGATGTCGTCCGGCGGACTGACTGGCGCGGACTTGTTTCAGGGCAAGGACGCGATCCTGTCCGGTCCGGCAGGCGGCGTGGTCGGGTTCGCACGCACGGCCGAGGCGGCCGGCTTCGCGCAGGCCATCGGGTTCGACATGGGTGGCACGTCGACGGACGTCGCCCATTTCGACGGCAGCTACGAGCGCACGTTCGAGACGGAGGTCGCCGGGGTTCGTATCCGCGCGCCGATGATGCTCATTCACACGGTGGCGGCGGGCGGCGGATCGCTGCTGCAGTTCGACGGTGCCCGGTTCCGCGTGGGACCGGAATCGGCCGGTGCCAATCCCGGACCTGCATGTTATCGGCGCGGCGGACCGCTCGCTGTCACCGACGCAAATGTGATGGTTGGCAAACTGCAGCCGCAGCACTTCCCCAAGATCTTTGGCGCGACGCAGGATCAGCCGCTGGATGCCGATGTCGTCTCCGCCAAGTTCGATGCGCTGGCGCACGCAATCGGTGATGGTCGCACGCGCGAAGACATCGCCGACGGGTTTATCCGCATCGCCGTCGCCAACATGGCCGAGGCGATCAAGAAAATCTCGGTGCAGCGCGGCTATGACGTGACGCGCTATGCGCTCAACTGTTTCGGAGGTGCTGGTGGCCAGCACGCGTGCCTCGTCGCCGATGCACTGGGCATGACGACCGTGTTGATTCACCCGCTGTCTGGATTGCTGTCGGCTTACGGAATGGGACTGGCCGAGATCCGCGCGACGCGTGCCGAGGCGCTCGACAAACCGCTGCGGGATGCCAACGAAGCGATCGGCGCAGCGGGACGCCGCATGTCCGAGACGGTGATCAACGAGTTGGTCGCGCAGGGTGTGCCGCCGACCGCCATCACCATCCATGTGCGCGCGCACATTCGATACGAAGGAACGGATACGACGATCGAGATTCCGGCGATGGATTTGACGCCGCAAGCCATCGTGGCCGATCACCGCCTGGCGATGGCGGCGACCTTCTCGATGGCGCACAAGGCGCGGTTCGGATTTCTCGATACCGCCAAGCCGCTGGTGGTCGAGGCGCTGTCCGTCGAGGCGGTCGGCGGTGGTAGCGAGTTCTCCGAAAACACTGTGGCAGAGGGTGATCCGGCGCCGCAGGCAGCTCCTCAGTCGACTCGTTTCTACAGCGACAAGGCGTGGCACGATGCGGCGATCTATACGCGCGATCAACTGACGGCAGGCAATCGCGTCGACGGACCGGCGATCATCGTGGAAGCCAACCAGACCATCGTGATCGAGGCCGGATGGCAAGCGCATCTGACGGCGCGCGATCACCTCGTGCTGAAGCGCGTCACTGCTATCCCCGCGCGGCATGCGATCGGCACGGCGGCAGATCCGGTGATGCTGGAAATCTTCAACAACCTGTTCATGTCGATCGCCGAGCAGATGGGCGTGACGCTGCAGAACACGGCGTACTCCGTCAATATCAAGGAGCGGCTGGATTTCAGTTGCGCCGTCTTCGACGCTGACGCCGCGCTTGTGGCGAACGCGCCGCATATGCCGGTGCATCTGGGATCGATGGACAGTTCGGTCGCCACCGTGATCGCGCAGAACGCGACCATCGCTCCGGGTGACGTCTATGCGTTGAACGCGCCTTACAACGGCGGCACGCATCTGCCCGATATTACTGTCTGCACGCCGGTTTTCGACGACGCGGGCAAGGCGATCCTGTTCTGGGTGGCTAGCCGTGGACATCATGCCGACGTGGGTGGCACGGCGCCGGGATCGATGAGCCCGCGCGCGACGACGATCGAGGAAGAGGGCGTCTACATCGACAACTTCAAGATCGTCGATGCCGGGCGCTTCTGCGAAACGGAACTGGTGGCGTTGCTGACGGGCGCAACCTATCCCGTGCGCAACGTGACGCAGAACGTCAACGACCTGAAGGCACAGATCGCGGCCAACGCGAAGGGCGTCGCAGAGCTGAACAAGATGATCGGTCACTTCGGACTGGATGTGGTGCAGGCCTACATGGGGCACGTGCAGGACAATGCCGCTGAAAGCGTCGCGCGTGTGCTTGACCGGTTGCACGACGGCGAGTTCCATTACGAAATGGATCAGGGATGCGCGATCCACGTCAAGATCAGCGTCGACAAGGCGAACCGCCGCGCGAGAGTCGATTTTACCGGCACCAGCCCACAGCGCGGCGACAACTTCAATGCGCCCGCGCCGGTGACGCGCGCGGCCGTGCTGTACGTGTTCCGAGTGATGGTGGATGACGACATCCCCATGAATGCGGGCTGTTTGCGCAACGTCGACATTGTCATCCCCGAAAACTCGATGCTGTCGCCGAAATATCCGGCGGCGGTGGTCGCTGGAAATGTCGAAGTCAGCCAAGCCGTGACGAATGCGCTGTTTGGCGCACTGGGCACACTCGGCTCGTCGCAAGGCACCATGAACAACCTGACGTTCGGCAATGATCGCGTGCAGTATTACGAAACGATATGCTCCGGCGCGCCAGCCGGACCGGACTTCGACGGTGCATCGGGTGTGCACGTCCACATGACGAATTCGCGGCTGACGGATCCAGAAATATTGGAAACGCGCTTCCCGGTCGTGCTCGAGGAGTTCGCCATCCGGCGCGGGTCGGGCGGCAAGGGCCGGCATCGGGCGGGGGACGGCACGCGGCGCACGATCCGCTTCCGCGAGACGATGGATTGCGCGGTGCTCGCCAGTCATCGGCGCGTGAGACCCTTCGGCGTCGACGGCGGCAGCGCGGGCGAACTCGGCCGCAATCCCGTGCGTCGTAACGATGGGCGGATCGAGGAACTGTCGGGGTGCGCACAGACCGTGCTAGAAGCAGGGGAAGCCATCACGATCATCACGCCGACAGGCGGCGGATTCGGGCGCGCATAGTGCCAGGATTTGCCGGATCAATCCGAAGCGACACCTGGAGACACTGCGCATGACGCTTTATTCCGGTCCGGTTTTTGAGATGGCGCAGACCCAGTTCCATACGATCGCCGACTATATCGGCATCAAAGCCGATGAGCGCGACCGGTTGCTGATGCCGAAGCGCGCAATCGCCGTGTCGTGTCCGGTGCGTATGGACGACGGTTCGGTGAAGGTGTTCCAGGGCTATCGTGTGCAGCATCATCTGACGCTGGGACCGACGAAGGGTGGCACGCGCTTTGCGGTTAATCTTGACATGGGCGAGGTGGCGGCGCTGGCGGTCTGGATGAGTTGGAAATGCGCGCTCGCCGATCTGCCTTATGGCGGCGCGAAGGGCGGTGTGGCCGTTGATCCGAACGCGCTGTCGCGGCGCGAACTCGAGGGCGTGTCGCGCCGCTATATGCAGGAAATGATTCCATTCGTCGGCCCGCATACCGACGTCATGGCGCCCGACATGGGCACCAACGAGCAGGTGATGGCGTGGTTCATGGACACCTACTCCATGTATCAGGGCCGCACCGTCACCGAGATCGTGACTGGCAAGCCGGTGGCGTCCGGCGGCACGGCCGGACGACGTGAGGCCACCGGACGCGGCGTGGCATTTCTGATCGCGCGCGCCATGCAGACAATCGGCATGACGGCTACCGGCTCCACGGCGATCGTGCAGGGCTATGGCAACGTCGGCGCGATTGCTGCGCAAGAATTGGTGACCATGGGCGTGCGGATCGTCGGCGTCAGCGACCACACCGTCGCCTACTACGATCCCAAGGGGTTCGATGTCGCCAAGCTGGATGCGTACGTCAGAACGCACGGCGTGCTGCGCGGATACTCGGCCGAGGGCACGATCGCTCCGGCTGCGCTGCTGACGCAGAAATGCGATATCCTGGTTCCGGCGGCGGTAGAGCGCGTCATCACGGGAGCCAATGTCGCGCAGCTCAAGTGCCGCATTCTTGCTGAAGGCGCGAACGGTCCGACGACCCCTGAGGCGGATTTGTACTTGGATCAGCACCGCGACGGAATTTTTGTGATCCCAGATATTCTGTGCAACTCGGGCGGCGTCATCGTCAGCTATTTCGAGTGGGTGCAGGATCTGCAGCAGTTCTTCTGGGACGAGGCGGAAGTCACCGACAAGCTCAAAACCTTGCTGAATAAAACCTACAACAAGGTCATGGCGCGCGCCGAACGCGACAACGTTTCCAATCGCACCGCCGCGATGGCGATCGGAGTCGAAAAAGTCCGCGACGCCAAACTGCTGCGCGGACTGTTTCCGTAACCCAACGGACACCTGCTCCCGTTCTCAAAACGAAAACGGGAGTGGTTCACGCCAGCGCCGGCGCGATGGTTTTGCAGGCGTCGCAGAGGCCTTTGACGCTTTCGACCGACTTCATGAACATCTGCCGCTCGACAGCGTCCATCTCGAGTTCGATGACTTTCTCGACGCCGTTGGCACCGATGACCACAGGCACGCCGACGTACATGTCGGTGACGCCGTATTGGCCTTTGAGATAGGCAGCGCAGGGCAGCATACGCTTTGAATCGCGCAGGTAGCTTTCAGCCATCGAGATCGCGGAAGCGGCCGGTGCATAGAACGCCGAGCCGTTGCCGAGCAGGGCGACGATCTCGCCGCCGCCGCCGCGCGTGCGCTTGATCATGGCATCGAGTTCTTCCTGGCTGAACATGCCGAGCTTGACGCAATCGGGCAGCGGCACGCCGCCGATGGTCGAGTAGCGGGTCATCGGCACCATGTCGTCGCCATGGCCGCCCAAGGTCATCGCGCGCACGTCTTCGATCGACACGCCCGCCTTTTCAGCAAGGAAGCAGGCAAAGCGCGCACTGTCGAGCACGCCGGCCATGCCGACGACTTTGTTTGCCGGCAGACCAGAAAATTTCTGCAGGGCCCAGACCATCGCGTCGAGCGGATTGGTAATGCAGATCACGAATGCATTTGGCGCATACTGCTTGATGCCCGCGCCGACGGCTTCCATGACCTTGAGATTGATGCCGATCAAATCGTCCCGGCTCATGCCGGGTTTGCGTGGCACCCCGGCGGTGACGATGCACACGTCGGCACCCGAAATACCCTCGTAGTTTGCGACGCCGGCACCCGACAGCTTGGCGTTGAAGCCTTCAATGACGGCGGTTTGGGCGAGGTCCAGTGCCTTGCCCTTGGCCGTGCCTTCCATCATGTCGCACAGGACGATGTCGCCGAGGCCCTTCAGGCCGGCAAGCAGGGCCAGGGTGCCGCCGATTTGGCCGGCGCCGATCAATGCAATTTTGCTGCGGGCCATGACGTGAGATACTCCATCGGTTTTTTTTGATCGGGGTTGCGGCCGTTCGTTAGCCGGAAACGTTGTGGGGGGCAAGCAAACCGGCCTAGGCTTTAGGTCGCGGGCGCATCACTCTGTTCACCAACCTGGACAGAAGTGGTTGAGCGTTCACGGCATACTGTTAAATCGCTGCAGCCGACACAATTGAATTGGTAAAGATTTCGAGGAGTGCACGATGCCTCTCGTGGACGCAGATCGCTATTGCATCATCGGCGCGGGCGCGTCTGGTATCGCGGTCGCAAAATCGTTCGTCGAGCGCGGCATCGCGTTCGATCTGCTCGAGCGCGAACCCGACCTGGGCGGCCTGTGGAATTTTTCCACCAAGAGCGGCATCGTCTATGAATCGACGCATCTTGTGTCGGCGATAACAACGACGGCGTTCGAGGATTATCCGGTCACGACCGACGCACCCGATAGCGGTCCCGATTATCCCGATCACACTTGGGTTCTGGATTATTTTCGCCGCTACGTTTCGATTTTCGGCATAACACCGCATTTGCAAACCGGCATGTCCGTGGAACAGGTTACCCCGTCGGCGGACGGACGCTGGCTGGTGCGGATCGCGGGCGAAGCTGAGCCGCGTGTCTACGCAGGCGTCGTGGTCGCCAACGGACATCACGACAAACCGCGCCGGCCCGAGTACCCCGGAACGTTCACCGGCGAGATCATCCACTCCCGCGATTACAAGTCTCAGCGGCAATTGCGCGACAAGCGCGTGCTGGTGGTGGGAGCTGGAAATTCGGGCTGCGACATCGTCAAGGATGCAGCGCACGTGTCGGGCGAACCGGTTCATCTGAGCATGCGGCGTGGCACGTGGTTCGTCCCGAAATTCATTCTGGGATTTCCGACCGGCGACGTGCTGGCGAATGTCGAGTGGCTGATGACGGTGCTGCCGCGCGGCGTGAAGGCCTATATGTTCCAGGCATCGCTGTGGGTGCTGCAAGGCCCGCCGTCGCGTTACAAGTTGCCCCAACCGCAATGCCGGATCGATGCGACGCATCCGACCATGAGCGACGACATTCCCCGGCTCGCAGCCCACGGTCGGGTGATCGCCAAGCCCGCGGTGTCGCGCTTCGAGGGGCCAGACGTCGTGTTCGCCGATGGATCGCGCCAGCGCTTCGACATGGTCGTGCTGGCGACCGGCTATGAACTGTCCATCCCGTTCCTCGATCGCGAGTTTTATCTCGGCGCCGACGGCAAGCCGCGACTGTATTTGAATACCGTGCACCCCGATCATCGTGGCTTGTATTTCGCCGGATTGATCCAGGCCAACGGTTCCATCTGGCGTCTGGCGCATCTGCAAGGCAAGGTCATCGCCAACGCGATCGTCGCGGACGCGCTGGTGCCTGCGGAAGCGGCGGCGTTTCGTGCCGATGCGGTGCGTCGTGCTGGGCCTCCGAGCCGCCAAGTGTTCGTCGCGTCCGACCGGCATAAACTCGAGGCAAACTATTTCGATTATGCACGAGCGTTGAAGCGGGTGGTGCGCCGTTTCAGGACAGCGGCGACCCTGTCGTTCCCGCAAGCGACTACGCCAGCAGTGGCAGTCGAAACCGCGTCGCACCGTCAGGCGGCGGAGTAACGCCATACTCCATTCGCATCGTCTATCGATACGATACCCGAAAAGCATTTCAGTTCACGGTCTTTTTCAGCGCAACTGACGCGGAACCGGCGGTGACCGCAACTTTGCCAAATCCCGGTTCGAAAAGCGAAACTCGGGAGAGATCTGATGCTGAAATTCGTACTCACTGCTGCGACCGCCGCCTTCGTGCTTGCCATGCCTGCGTCGGCTGCGATGGACTGCAGCGCCGGCCTGGACAAGCATATGGGAATGGTCATGAAAATGACGCAGGCGTCATCCGAAAAGCGGGCGGCTCTACATAGAATGGCCTTGAGCGGCTACGATCATTGCGTGGCCGGCGACGAAGTCAACGCCAAGGCATTCTGGGATATGGTTGCGACCGCAGGCTCGAAGTAATTCCTTGCAAACTGGCGACGGCGATCGAGATTTCATCGCCGTCGCAAACCGTTCACGTCATGCGCGCGCAATCTTGATTTGGCATTCGACAGGATCGAGCCGATAAACGGCATCCGTTGAAAGTTCATGAGAGACGAAAATACCGGCGATGGAATTCCACGAAATTCGTTATTTTCTGTCGGTCTGTGAAACGCTCAATTTTACGCGCGCCGCCGCGCTGTGCAATATTACACAGCCGACGTTGACCCGGGCCATTCAGAGCCTCGAGGGTAAATTGGCCGGTGGCCCGCTGATAAATCGCGAGCGTGGCAATACGCATCTGACCGAGTTCGGCGAGTTGATGCGTCCGTATTTCGCGACCATGCTCGAGAGCAAAGAAGCCGCGTTGAAAACGGCGCGAGGCTATGTCGAGGCGACGTCGGCGACGCTGAGCTTGGGCCTTATGTGCACCGTTGGGCCAGCTCGAATGGTCGACTTGTTTCGGAACTGGTATGCCCGCAATCCAACCATGAAACTCGTCCTCGTCGACGGTGCGGCGTCCGATCTGCAGGATCGGCTGATACAGGGCGGCCTCGATGCCGCGATCTACTGCCTGCCGAACAAGTTGGACGATAAGTTTCATGCCTTGCCACTGTATCGGGAGCGCTTCGTGGTGGCATTTCCTCCCGGTCACGATTGGTCCGGCAGGCAAACAATCCGCTTCAAAGATCTTGATGGTCAGCCCTATCTCAATCGTATCAATTGCGAATACACCGAGCACATCGACGAAATCTTTGCGCAACAGAATATCGTCCCGTCATACCCTTATGAAAGCGAGCGTGACGACTGGATACAGTCGATGGTCATGGCCGGACTGGGATGCACGACGCTGCCGGAGTTCGCAGTCGCAGTGCCACATCTGCCATGGCGACCGCTCGTTGATCCGGTGGTGGAACGGACCGTCAATCTCGTCACTGTGCGAGGCAGAGCGCACGGGCCAGCCATCGGGGCCCTGGTGCACGCCGTTCGGCGTCACGATTGGACGCTGTGAAAGCGGCGGTATCGTCTCCAGACCGGGACGTATTTTGTTAGCCTGGGCCTCGTGCCACGGCTGTCCGGTTTAATTTCAAGCGCACCACTTGCTCCTCTCGTCATTCCGGCGATGGCCGGGACCCACGACAGGCCTCGGTATGCCCGAGACGCCGAATACGCCCGTCTTTATTGGGTTTCCCGATTCCGTTGGATTGACGACCTAATTGATCTGCACGTTGCCGTAGGTCCCGGCCTGCGCCGGGATGACGAAAAGTGAGAAGCTTCGCTTGATGTCCACGCATCGTTGGATCGATACAAAAAGCATTATGGATATGGACAAGTGCGCCACCGCGCCAAATCAAACCGGACGGCGCTGGCCTTGTGCCCGGGATTCACCGTGCGGCAAATCCATGCCCGAGTTCGCGGTTCGTCGGATGAAAATGGAGGAACTGGCGCCAGCTGGAATTGTGCATTACCAGGCATCTGGAACAATGGTTATTGACAGTTTAGGCCGAGTTCAGCTTACTGCCGTCAGCCGAACGACGACTGTGGAAGAGACTGGCGGTGGATTTTGCGATCCGCGCAGCCGGCGCCGAAGGAGCAACCGCCTCCGGAATCTCTCAGGCAAATGGACCGCAGTTGGACGGCTATCTGGAAAGCAGTGGCGGGCAATCGTACAGTACTGCCACTCACCGACGGGGTAACATCATCAGCGGCGGCGTAGGCCGGCGAGGTGGTCCAAACTCTCAGGTTCCCTGACAGAGGAGGCTCGCACGCAAGCATTCTGCTGGCGTGGTTGAGCCGTGTCAGGACGATGCATGACAGCCGAAAAAGGCATGACAGCCGACAAGTCCGCCGCAGCCAATGGCGATCCATCGGACGCTCAAGGCGGCACGCCACAGGCTTCGAAACGCACGCCGCTGTATGATCAGCACGTCGCGCTGGGCGCCAAAATGGTGCCGTTCGCGGGGTACGACATGCCCGTGCAATATCCGTTGGGCGTGCTGAAAGAACATCTCTGGACGCGCGAGAACTGCGGCCTGTTCGACGTCAGCCACATGGGGCAGGCAGTGCTCCTCGCAGCAGATCGTACACATGAAACCGTCGCCCGCGCGTTGGAAGCGCTGGTGCCCGCAGATATCCTGAACCTCAAGCCCGGGCAGCAGCGCTATACGCAGTTGCTCGACGACAACGGATGCATCGTCGACGATCTGATGGTCGCGCGCTCGTCGCACAGCGATGAAGCTGGTGCGCTCAGTCTGGTGGTGAACGCAGGCTGCAAAGACGCCGACTACGTCCATATCGCCCGTCAGTTGCCCGACAGCGTCGAACTGGTGCCGTTCGAAGGGCGTGGCTTGCTCGCGCTGCAGGGACCGAAGGCCGCGCTCGTGATGGCGGAACTCGCGCCGGCAGCGTCGGCGATGACCTTCATGCAAGCGTGCGTAATAAGGGTCGGCGACATCGACTGCATCGTCACCCGGTCGGGATACACCGGTGAAGATGGCTTCGAAATTTCGGTGCACGAGGAACGGACGGCGGAGCTTTGGGACCTTCTGCGGGCACACGCCGCTGTGCAGCCCATTGGGCTTGGCGCGCGCGACAGCCTGCGGCTGGAAGCAGGTCTTTGCCTTTATGGTCACGACATCGATACGACGACGACGCCGATCGAGGCCGGGCTCGCCTGGTCGATCCAGAAGCGCCGGCGGCAAGAGGGCGGCTTTCCCGGAGCCTTGCGGATCCAGCGCGAGTTGCAGGAGGGTGCGCCCCGGCGGCGTGTCGGCATCAAGCCTGATGGGCGCGCACCGGCACGCGAGGGTACGGCGATCGTGTCGGCCAGTGCTGAGACGATCGGCAGTGTGACGTCGGGTGGTTTTGGTCCGAGCGTGAATGGTCCCGTTGCGATGGGTTACGTAATGTCGGCACATGCAGACATCGGAACGAAGATCGGTTT
Source organism: Hyphomicrobiaceae bacterium (assembly GCA_031365465.1). Lineage (GTDB taxonomy): Bacteria > Pseudomonadota > Alphaproteobacteria > Rhizobiales > Hyphomicrobiaceae > JABFRJ01. The sequence goes on along the minus strand of JANLYD010000070.1, from coordinate 14,505 downwards.
GATGGTGCGCGGCAAAGCCATTCCGGCCGAGGTCGTGCCGCTACCGTTCGTACCACACGGCTATGTTCGTGGCTGAGTTTTGCAGTTGAAGAGCCTTCGTGGACAGCAGTTCAGATCACACGTTACAGCGCAAACGGAGACGCCAGATGATTACGAAGTACACGAAAGATCACGAGTGGATCAGCGTCGTCGATGGTGTCGGCACAGTCGGCATCACCGATCACGCGCAGAAGGCGCTCGGCGACGTGGTGTTCGTGGAAGTGCCGGACGTCGGGCGCAAAGTCGTTGCGGCCGAAGCGGTGGCCGTGGTCGAGAGCGTCAAGGCGGCGAGCGACATTTTTGCGCCTGTCACGGGCGAAATCACGGCGGCGAACGACGCGATCGTGAAGAATTCAGCGCTTGTGAACGAAGGCGCGGAGACGACCGCCTGGTTCTACAAAATCAAAATCACCGACCCAAAGCAACTCGACGCACTGATGGACAAGGCAGCCTACGACGCATTCTGCGCGGACGCGCATTAGCGCCGGGAACCAGTAATTCCAAGACCCGGACGAAGACCAAGATCGTCGCTGTCGACGGACGTAAACGAGGTGACACGCATGCGCTATCTGCCGCTCTCGGATGCCGATCGCCGCGAGATGCGCGCGACCATCGGCATTGCCGACATCGACGAACTGTTCGCCAACGTGCCGCAAGGTAAGCTGCTGCGTGATCCGCCCGACTTGCCGCGCAGTAAAGGTGAAATGGATGTCGAGCGCGCATTGTCGGCCATGGCCGCGCTCAACGTATCGGCGGGTAGCGTGCCGTTCTTTGTCGGCTGCGGCGCCTACAAGCACCACGTGCCGGCAACTGTCGATCATCTGATCCAGCGCTCGGAATTCTTGACGAGCTACACGCCCTATCAGCCGGAAATAACGCAAGGCACGCTACAGGTGCTGTTCGAGTTCCAGACCCAAGTAGCTCGGTTGACCGGCATGGATGTGGCGAACGCGTCGATGTACGACGGGTCGACTGGCGCTGCCGAAGCGGTACTGATGGCGCATCGCGTCACCCGGCGGAAAAAGGCGCTCGTGTCTGGCAATCTGCATCCGCACTATGCCTCGGTGATCAAGACGCTGTCGCATCACGGCGGAGCGAGGGTGGATGCGCTGGCTGCGTCGCCGAACGGCGGCGAGGACATCACCCGCGCAATCGATGCCGACACCAGTTGTGTCGTTGTGCAGTACCCGGATGTCTTTGGCCACGTGCGCGATCTGCAGCCGATCGCCGATGCGGCGCACGCGGCAGGCGCACTGCTGATCGTGGTGGTAACCGAGATCGTCGCGCTGGGTGCGCTGAGGTCGCCGGGCGAGATGGGCGCAGATATCGTTGCGGCAGAGGGACAATCGATCGGCAACGGTTTGAATTTCGGCGGGCCTTACGTGGGGCTGTTTGCGGTGCGCGAGAAGTTCGTGCGGCAGATGCCGGGCCGCCTCTGCGGCGAGACGTTAGATGCGGAGGGACGGCGCGGCTTCGTGCTGACGCTGTCGACGCGCGAACAGCATATCCGCCGCGAGAAAGCGACGAGCAACATCTGCACCAACTCCGGCCTGTGTGCGCTGGCGTTTACGATACACATGACGCTGTTGGGCGAAGCGGGCCTGCGCAAGCTGGCAGCGCTCAATCATGCGCATGCGTGTGATCTGGCCGACAGACTGGGCGCGATCGAGGGCGTCAAACTTCTCAACCGTACGTACTTCAACGAGTTCACGTTGCGGGTGCGCGGCAACGCGCAGGCGGTGCTCGACCGGCTGGCCGACAAGGGCATCCTGGGCGGCGTGCGCGCGTCACGGCTGTATGGCAACGATGCCGGTGTCGACGATCTCATCATCGTGGCAGCGACCGAGTGCACCAGCGCCGAGGACCGCGCCGCCTATGCGACCGCATTGGCCGAGATCGTGGCATGAATGGCTTGAAATGCCACCAGGATGAACGCTGACGGCCACGGTTGATGGTCCGGCCAGTAGGGTAGCCAGGTGAATAGTTAATCGCTGTACGGCGCATTTGCGACGCAAGAAATACGTTAACCGCCTTTGGAGCGAATTTGGCGTTTTTACATGCCGAAAACGCACTTACGGAACCGCAGAACGGAGTTCGGCAATGTCGATGAACACACAGGGTCGTCCGACCGCGCCGGAGCCGTCGCAGCGCAGAGCCGCAGCGACGTTTTCAGGTCATCGGGGGCTCGATCACGAGGAAGCGCTGCTCTTCGAAATCGGCCACGTCGACAAAACGGGCGTCGACTTGCCGGAAGTGCCCAGGCACACGGCGCGATTAGGCGGGCTCGCCCGAACTGCGCCGATGAATTTGCCCGGGCTGTCCGAGCCGGAGGCGATGCGTCACTACGTGCGGCTCAGCCGGCAGAACTATGCGATCGACAGCGGACTATATCCGCTGGGCTCGTGCACGATGAAGCACAATGCCCGGCTGAACGAGAAAATGGCGCGGTTGCCTGGGTTCGGCGACATCCACCCGCTGCAGCCGCAGAAGACCGTCCAGGGCGCGCTGATGTTGATGCAGCGGCTGGCCGAGTATCTGATGGAGTTGACCGGCATGCCCGCCGTCGCTCTGTCGCCAAAGGCTGGTGCACATGGCGAACTGTGCGGAATGCTGGCGATCAAGGCAGCCCACGACGCGCAAGGCTCCAAACGCAACGTCGTGCTGGTGCCCGAGTCGGCGCATGGCACCAACCCGGCAACCGCAGCCTTCATGGGCTATCATGTCAAGTCGATCCCGGCGCGCGGCGACGGCACGGTGGCGGTCGAAGCGGTGCGCGCCGCACTCGGGCCTGACGTCGCAGCCATCATGCTGACCAATCCAAATACCTGCGGACTGTTCGAGCCGGAAGTGGCCGAAATTGCCAAAGCCGTGCACGCGGCGGGCGCGTACTTCTATTGCGACGGGGCCAATTTTAACGCCATCGTCGGCAAGGTCAGACCGGGCGATCTCGGCATCGATGCGATGCACATCAATCTGCACAAGACGTTCTCGACGCCACACGGCGGAGGTGGTCCGGGATCGGGGCCGGTGGTGTTGTCTGCGGCTCTCGCGCCGTTCGCGCCGCTGCCCTTCGTCATCAAGGATGCGGGCGGCTATCGCCTCGTCGAAGAAACCGACGATCGAGGCCAGGCGTTCGGCAGGCTGACCGCCTTTCATGGACAGATGGGCATGTTCGTCCGCGCGTTGACGTATATGCTCAGTCACGGTGCCGACGGCATGCGGCAGGCGTCCGAAGATGCGGTATTGAGCGCGAACTACATCCGAGCCGGTTTGCGTGATCTGTTCAGCCAGCCGTTCGGCGATCAGCCCTGTATGCACGAAGTGCTGTTCGACGATTCCTGGCTGAAGGGCACGGACGTCACGACGCTCGATTTCGCGAAGGCGATGATCGACGAAGGGTATCATCCGATGACGATGTATTTCCCGCTGGTGGTACATGGCGCGATGCTGATCGAGCCGACCGAGAGCGAAAGCAAGGCCAGCCTCGACGAATTCATCGCGACGATGCGGGCGCTCGCGCAGGCGGCAAAATCCGGCGATCACGAGCGCTTCAAGCAGGCACCTCGCTTCGCCCCGCGCCGCCGGCTCGATGAAACCAAAGCCGCCCGCGAACCGCGATTGGTCTACAAGCATCAGGTCTAAATGCCGCCGTTGTCATGTGAGCGGGTGGCCGGTAATGGTGGAGCCACGCACGCCGCGTTGGCGTGCCCGCCCGTGACCTCCAAGCGAGAATTAACCCCATGCTGTCGCGCCGCATCGTTTTTCACGTCGCTGCTCTGTTCGCCATCGCAGGTGTTGCGGGTTCAGCGCCTGTTTGCGCCGGCGATGCCGTGAGCGCCGACGGGACTATGAAAATCGCTGCGAGTTGGACACGGGCGACGCCCGCAGGCGCCAAGGTGGCGGGTGGCTTCTTGAAAATCACCAACTCTGGCACGGTTGCAGACCGGTTGACGGGCGGCACGCTGGTGACGGCGGGCAAAGTAGAAATCCACGAGATGTCGATGTCGGACGGCGTCATGAAAATGGGCGAGTTGGCACAGGGGCTGGAGATCAAGCCGGGTGAAACGGTCGAACTCAAACCCGGCGGATACCACATCATGTTCATCGACCTGAAGGCGCCGGTGAAGGCTGGCGACAAGCTCGACGGCACGCTCGTTTTCCAACGCGCGGGCACGATCAAGGTGCAGTTCGATGCGACGGCGATGGGCGCCAAGGACGTCGCGCCCCCGCACGGCAAGCATTGAGTGCGACCGGCACATCGCAGAGTGAAACGGCAACGGCTGATGCGAGCCGTGCCGATTGGTCGTTGCGCCGGTCAGGTGTGAGCCGTGGCCTGATGGCCGCCATTGCGGTCTCGACGCTGTTGCATGTGGCCTTGTTCGGGTTGGTGCTCAATCATTTCATGGGTGCGCCGAGCGGTGGTGGCGGCCAGATGCTCGACGCCATCGAAATCGAAGTGATCGGCGGCGATGCACTGGAGAGCGCAACGGCGACGGCCGGCAAAGCTGCGGGAACTGCGGCAACGTCGGATGTGGCGGGCTCAACTGCCGCGATGTCGTCGCAGGCCCAAACGTCTGCGCCGGCGATGGCAGCGCAAGCCGCCGCAGCGCCTCAGCCGATGGATGCACGCGACGCCGATTTGCCTGCGCCGTCGCCGCTCGTAGTGCCGCCGCTCATACTACCGCCGCTCGAAGTGCAGCCACCAGAGGTGCCCGTTGCGACCGAGGTGCGTATCGAAATAGCCGTGCCCACTCCGTCCATCGACGCGTCGTCTGCCGCCTCGCCTGCTGCAGATGCTGGCGGCAGTACGGCTGCAGCGTCTGTGCCGGCGGCACCCACTGCGGCGTCCGCCGCCGCCTCGCCCGGCGAGGTCGTGCGTTTCAACACGGCGGTTCGCAAGGCTTTGTCCAGCCAGCGTCCGAAACGCGGTTGGCCTTCTGGGCGGGTGTTGCTCGCGTTCTCCGTTTCGGACGCGGGCCGCGTGGAGAATGCGGAATTGGTGCAAGCCAGCGCCGACACCAGACTGAACCGGCTGACGCTGGAGTGGATCGCGGCCGTTGCCATGCCGACACCGCCGTCGGGTCTCCCGTTGGCCGACCGGCGCTATTCAATTCCACTCACCGTCAAATGACGGACGCGCGCAACGTGCGAGACGCAGATTTTTTCAGTCTGCCAGCCGGCGGCGATGCTACATTCCGCCGGACGGTTGAACGACGGAGACGGGGACATGAGCCAGCAATCGCAACCTGCGGCCGAGGCACCGCTGTTCAATCCGTTGTCGCCGGAGTTCATCCGCGATCCCTACCCCACCTATCACCGTCTGCGCGCGGCGGCTCCCGTCCATCGCTCGCCGCTCGGGATCGTGCTGGCCTCGCGCCATGCCGATTGCGCGCTCGTGATGCGCGACGGACGGTTCGGCAAGGATTTTGTCGGCCGCATGCAGCGCCGCAATGGACCCACGGTGATGGAAGAGCCGGTCTATCGCAGCATGCAGCACTGGATGTTGCAGCAGGATCCGCCTGACCACACGCGTCTCAGGGGGCTGGTGGTACGTGCCTTCACCGCGCGGCGGATGGAGGCGATGCGGCCGCGCATCCAGGCGATCGTGGATGCGACGCTCGATCGTATGGAGCCGCAAGGCCACGCGGATCTGATCGCCGACTTTGCATTCCGCCTGCCGGTAATCGTCATCTGCGAGATGCTCGGTATCCCCGAAGAAGACCACGCGATGTTTTTCTCGAGCGCGCGCGACGGTGGCCGCCTACTCGATCCGGTGCCGCTGACGCGGGCCGAAATCGATCATGCAAATGCTGGGCATCTGGCAAGCGCCGCCTATTTCAGCCAGTTGTTCGAACAGCGGCGACGGAAGCCCGCAGACGACCTGATTTCGCACCTTGTTCAGGCCGAAGAACATGGCAGCAAGCTGACGACAGAAGAGTTGACGGCAAACATCATTCTGTTGTTCGGCGCGGGCCACGAGACGACGGTCAACCTGATCGGCAACGGAGTGCTGGCGCTGCATCGCAATCCCGATCAGCTTGCGTTGTTGCGCAGCGAACCGCAGCGCACGGCCAACGCGGTGGAGGAACTGTTGCGCTATGATTCGTCGGTGCAGGCGACGGGACGCACGGCGCTGGAAGACGTCGAACTTGGCGGCCTTCACGTCTCGAAGGGCGAGTCGGTGCTGTGCCTGCTGGGTGCCGCCAATCGCGACCCGGACCTTTATCCCGAACCCGATACGCTCGACATCACACGCAAGAACATCCGGCCGTTCTCGTTCGGGGGCGGCATCCATCATTGCCTCGGCGCGCAGTTAGCGCGGCTCGAAGCGGAGGTGGCGATTGCCACGCTGTTGCGGCGGCTACCGGCGTTGACCCTCGACGACATGGACACTCCGGAGTGGCGCCCCACGTTCGTATTGCGCGGCCTGAAACGCCTGCCGGCGCGATGGTAGATTTCAGGTCTCCGCACAAACGATCGGTCAGCCGCTCTCATCTCGACCTTTGAAACGCGCGCAACTTGACGGCCTCACGAGAGACGGGCAGAGCAGCAGCGGACGTCATACTGCGCGCCGCCATGCGTCTCGTCGGTAAACCGGTTTCCACAGTCAAGAGCACATCTGGTTCGTCTTCCGGTCGGAAAGCCGTTCGCAGCACATCCAGCGAGATGCCATGCGTTGCCCGTATTGTGCGTCGGAAAAGACGCAGGTCAAAGACAGCCGTCCCAGCGAGGAGGGCCAAGCCATCCGCCGCCGCCGGGTTTGCGAGGATTGCGGCGGACGCTTCACGACGTTCGAGCGTGTACAACTCCGTGACCTCGTGGTGATCAAGCGGTCGGGGCGGCGGGTCGCGTTCGACCGAGAAAAGCTGCTGCGCTCGGTCGAAACTGCGGCCCGCAAGAGACCCATCGAACCCGAGCGGATCGAGCGTATGGTATCGGGCATTGCACGCCAACTCGAGAGCCTAGGCGAACCCGAGATTCCGTCGTCCGCCATCGGCGAATTGGTCATGGAGGCGCTGAAAGGCGCCGATCCCGTGGCCTATATTCGCTTCGCCTCCGTTTACCGCGATTTCCGCGAGGCGGCAGACTTCCACGAGGTTTTGGGCGATCTTGCGCAGGGTCTTGATGCCCCGCCCGGCAGCGCTGCGCCCGGTGGCCTTCGCAAGCTGTGACGACGGAATGAGCTGCATGTCTCTGGTGGGCGCCGCCGATTTCGATACCCGCATGATGGCGATCGCCTTGGCGATGGCGCAGCGCGGGCTCGGCTCCACGGCACCCAATCCGTCTGTCGGGGCTGTCATTGCGGACGAGGCGACGGGCGAGGTCATTGCGCGTGGATGGACGCAGCCTGGCGGGCGCCCGCATGCCGAAAAAGAAGCGCTGTCGCGCGCCGGCGAGCGGGCACGCGGCAAGACGATGTACGTGACGCTGGAGCCGTGCGCGCATACCGGTCGCGTGCCGACGTGTTCAGACTCGGTAGTCGCCGCCGGCATCGTCAGGGTGGTCTGTGCGCTGCCTGATCCCAATCACATCGTGGCCGGCCACGGGTTCGAACAGCTACGAGAGGCCGGCATCGATGTCGATGTGGGCCTGCTCGGTGGTCGCGCGCGCCGGGTGACGCTCGGACACATCTTGCGGCAGACCGAAAATCGCCCGTTCGTGCAAATCAAGATGGCGTTGAGCAGCGATGGTCGCATCGCCTGCGGGGGCGGCCGACCCGTGTGGGTGACGGGGGCAGAAGCACGGGCCGATGGCCACCTCCTGCGCGCGGAAGCCGATGCGATCCTGGTCGGCGGCGAAACGGTGCGTGCCGATGATCCCGAGTTGATGTGTCGCTTGCCCGGCCTGGAGGCACGCTCGCCGATCCGGATCGTCTTTGCGCCGCGCCGGGGGCTAGCGCTCACCTCCAAGCTGGTAACCGGCACCGCCGTCGCGCCCGTCTGGCTGGTGACCGGCGCACCTTCGGGCCGCGCCGATATGGATCTGAGCGCCCGTGGCGTACAGATCGTGCATGTGCCCGAAGCGCTCGCCGGGCCGGCAGGATTGCCGGCTGTTCTGCACACGCTGGCCGTCAAAGGCATCACGCGGCTGCTGGTGGAAGGCGGGCCGCGCACCTGGACACAATGCCTGGAGGCCGGACTGGTCGACGAAGCCGTCGTGTACCAAAGCGCCAACGTTGGCCCGCCGGATGGGCGCACCATCGTCGCAGGCGGCCGGCTGGAGAGCTATTTCCGGACGCATGGGCTAGCTCTGGTGTCGACCGTGTCCGTCGGCGTCGATCAGCGCCACGTTTTCCGCCGGACGTTCTAAGCACTCTGAGACCATCACGCCGCGTCGTGGCGGATCAAAAAGCGGTAGACGCCGGCCGTCTGCGTGCTCTCCACAAGCGTGTTGTTGCTCTGCGTGCAGTAGGCTTCGAAGTCGCCGGGTGCGCCGGGATCGGTCGCCAGCACTTCGATTGTTGCGCCCTTGGGCAGGGCGGCCAGCGCCTTTTTTGTTTTCAGAATCGGCATCGGGCACTGCAAGCCCTGCAAATCAAGTGTTTGATCGGCCATCGTCGTAAAAATCCCAATTGCTGACACGGTTCGAGCAAAACGTAGCCGTGAAAGCATGCGATTGGTCAAGATGACGCCGCACCTTGGCGTCGCGCACACGTCCGTTGCATTGCCGGCCAGCTTCCCCCCGCTGATCGGCCGGATCCCCCGATCCACTGCGGCGGCCGTGCCCACTCATCGACGTCGCCTCGGGCCGGTTGGACCCTGCCGCGAGCGCATGCACGGTCGCGGCCGGACGTTTACACTCCTCGGTTTTTGGAGGTGTACGTCGTTGATTGTCTTGGCAATTCGCCGTCGCTGGATCGCGTCCGCAAGGACACACTGATGAACTGAAAATGAACCCTTTCTTCAGACGGACTTCATCGGTCGAACGGTATTGTCTATTAACGGGCAGCAACTGCCCCCGTTGGGAATTCATCGCAATGCGCAAGCAACTCGAAGGCCTGGCATTCTTGTTCATGGCTACTGCCGTCATCGCCGGTACGGTCGCAACGATCGTGCTCAGCTGATATCGTCGTTACCGCACGCGCCCACTCGGGCGCGCAGCGTAACTACTGTCTTGTGCACGCCCGCGCACCGCCCTATTTGCTGATTGCGTCGAACCTCGATGGTTCGGATTGCGTCTTGGGCCGGCGAGCTCTTGGGTGGTGCACTTGAAACTCTCCGACATTGTCGATCCGGCAACCGACGCGGTGCGATCGGTTGGCTTGTTCGGCTCAGAGTTCACAGCGCCGTCAATTCGGCTCGGCGTCACTGGGTTGTCTCGCGCCGGCAAGACGGTGTTCATCACCTCGCTGGTGCGCAATCTGATCGGGGATGGGCGCCTGCCGTTTTTCGCCGCGCATGCCGAACACCGGATCGCCCGTGTGTACCTCGAGCCTCAGCCCGACGACGCCATTCCCCGTTTCGCCTATGAAGATCACTTGGCCCTGCTGACCGCGCCGCAACCCCAATGGCCGGAAGGCACGCGGCGCATCAGCCAACTGCGGCTGACCTTCGATTATACCCCGACGGGGTTCATTCGGCGCACGCTGCGCCCGGCCTTGGGATACAGCCGCCTGCATCTCGACATTATCGACTATCCCGGCGAGTGGCTGATCGACTTGGCGTTGCTGGATCAGGACTACGCGGCATGGTCGCGGCAGGCTTTGGCCGATGCCGCGCAGCCGTCGCGGTCATCCCACGCGCGCGACCTCCAGGCATTCGTCGCCGGCCTCGATCCGCTCGGGCCCTTGGAAGAACCGACGGCCCAGCAGGGGGCGAAGGTGTTCCGCACCTATCTAGCCGTGGCACGTGCCGCAGAACCGCAATTGTCGACGCTGGGGCCGGGCCGCTTCCTGATGCCCGGCGATCTCGACGGGTCGCCGTTGCTGACGTTTTTTCCCCTGCCGCCCTCGTCGGCACACGCGCCGCGCGGCAGTCTCGCCTCGGCGATGAAGCGTCGCTACGACAGTTACGTCAGCCACGTGGTCAAGCCGTTCTTTCGCGATCACTTCTCCCGCCTCGACCGCCAGATCGTTCTGATCGACGCCCTCAGTGCGCTCAATCATGGCCCCGCCGCGCTGAACGAATTGTCGGCTGCCATGACCAACGTGCTCACCGCCTTCCGCCCCGGCGTCAACACGTGGCTTTCGAGTATTTTTCGCCGGCGTGTGGACCGCATCGTGTTCGCGGCGACCAAAGCCGATCATCTGCATCAGTCGAGCCACGCGGCTCTGGAAGGGCTGGTTGGCGTCTTGACCGACAAGGCCCAGAAGCGAGCGGCGTTTGCCGGCGCGTTGATCAAGCCGCTGGCACTGGCGGCGGTCAGGGCGACGCGAGAGGGCGAGGTCAAGAGCGGCCGCGAGATGATTCCCTGCATCATCGGCACGCCGGAGGTTGGCGAAACAGTGGCGGGCGTGCAGTTCGACGGCAAGACCGAGACGGCGTTGTTTCCGGGCGACCTGCCGTCGGACGCGGCAACCCTGCTCGACACGCGTGCCACCAAAGTCGCCGGAGCAGAAGATGTGCGCACGGTGCGCTTTCGGCCGCCGAAGCTGAGTGCGGAAACCGGCGGCGGCGCCATGCCTGCTCCGCCCCATATCCGGCTCGATCGCGCGCTGGAATTTCTCATCGGAGACAAGCTCGCATGAGCGTGCCGCCAACGTCGCCGGAGCCTAGGCGCCCTCCGCGCGTCTTCAAGGCAGACGATCCCGCCCTCGTCGTCACCACGGCCGAGTTGGATGTGCCGCCGGCGGTTGCTCCTGTTCCCGTCGATGCCGCTCGAACATCGTCACCTCCTGGCGTCCGTGCCACTGCCGGCGCCATGATCGAGACCGGGTTTCGCTGGGGCCTACTGCTGTTTTCTGCGCTGTCGGGCGCGGCGCTGTTGGCAGCCGGCCTGTGGTTCGCCCGTTTTGTTTCGGTCGGGCTCGATCGCGACGATTGGATCGGGCTGACGATCCGCGTCTTGCTCGCCGTCGCGGCGATTTCGGCGCTGGTGCTGCTGTCGCGGGAATGGCTGGGGTGGCGGCGGCTGTCGCGGCTCGGGCGCCTGCGCCGCACCGTCGACACCGCCGTTGCCGCGCGCGATCCGGGCGCCGAGCGCAAAGCCGCCGAGCGCATCATCGCGCTCTACCGGGGCCGGCCGGAACTGGCCTGGGCGTTGTCGCGGGTGGCGACGCATCGCGGCGACGTGCATGATCCGATGGCCCTGCTGACGCTGGTCGAGCGCGACCTCGTTGCCGGGCTGGATCTGGTGGCCCGGCGCTTGATCACCACCTCTGCCAAACGGGTTGCGACCGTGACCGCCCTGTCGCCGATGGCGATGATCGCACTGGCGTTCGTGATCTACGAAAATGTCCGTTTGCTCAGGCGTTTGGCAACACTCTATGGCGGACGGCCGGGCTTGGCGGGGGCATTGCGGCTTGCGCGCAGTGTCATCGGCAACCTGATCGCGGCGGGCGGCCTGGCTCTGACGGACGATCTGCTTGGCCAATTCATCGGCCAGGACGTCCTTCGGCGCTTGTCGAAGCGCTTGGGCGAGGGCGCCTTCAACGGCGCGTTGACAGCCCGCATCGGGGTCGCGGCGATTGCCGAAGTACGGCCGCTGCCGTTTCTGGAAGCCGAGCCCCTGCGCATCAGAGACATCTTGGCTGAGGTCATCCGACCGAAAGCAGCGGCGAAGGCCGCAATCTGACGAAACTTTGCAACCTTTCAGAGTGTAATAACAAACTGCAATCAAATTTACTAACAAAAGGCTTTCGCATTCCCATTCCGCGCGCGATCCGGCATATTAAGACAACCAGAGGATGAACCGGAGCGCCTTGCATGCCAGTTTTTCGATCGAGCTCAGCCGTCAGAACCTTGTTCACACCACGCCAAGTTGAGGTTCTCGGCTGGATCGCCAAAGGCAAAACCGACTGGCAGACCGGTCAGATTCTGCTGATCTCGCAAAAAACCGTTAACTATCACGTCGAGCAGGTGAAGCAGAAGCTCCGCGTCGCAACACGGACGCAGGCGGTACTGGCGGCGGTCCAACACGGTCTGGTGTCGGCGGCCGAAACCGTTTGACCATCACCATTCGACCGCCGGCATCGTCGAGCCAATTCTCAACCCCTTTGTCGGCGGACGTCCGTGGCGTATCGTGCCGCACCGTCCGCCCCGCATCGTAAATCCTCTTCGTATCCGCAGCCGTCAACAAGCTCGCCCATCCGCCCCGCACCCTGGGACCTGTCTGTGCAAATCCAGCTTCGTGCGATCGGCCATGACTATGGAAATCTCCACGTTCTCGATGATATCTCGGTCGATGTCGGCGATGGCGAGATACTCGGCATTATCGGCCCGTCCGGCTGCGGCAAGTCCACTCTGCTGGGGATCATCGGCGGGCTGGTCGCGCCGACGCGCGGTCACGTCGCCACGCTCGGCGCGCCCCCAGTGGGTTGCCTCAATCCGCTGACCTACGTGTTCCAGGATTTTGCGCTGCTGCCCTGGCGCACGGTCAAGGGCAACATCCGCCTCGTACTCGACGGCCATGGTCTGTCGAATACCGAGATCGGCAAGCGGATCGACGGCGTTCTCGCCCAAACCGGCCTTGCCGATTTCGCCGATGCCTTTCCCCGTCAATTATCCGGCGGCATGCGGCAGCGCGTCGGCATCGCGCGCGCACTCGCCGTAGAGCCCGCCGTTCTGCTGATGGACGAACCGCTGTCGGCCCTCGATGCGCAAACCCGTCTGCTGTTGATGGACGAGTTCGCCACCCTGTTCGCCGCGCGTAAGACAACTGTCGTGTACGTCACCCATAATCTGAGCGAGGCCGTCCGTCTGTGTCATCGCGTCTTGGCCCTCACACGTCGCCCCGGCCGCATCAGACAGATCGTCGATCTCAGCACCCGCGACATGCCTCGTGATAGCGCCGACGCACGAGTCACGGCGGCAGCGCACGAAGCGCACCTTTGGTCGATCATCCGCGACGACGCCGCCGCCGCCGACCGCGAACTTCTCGGCAATGGCTGACGGCGGATGCGGGTCGAAAGCGGCGCAGCACTTCCCTTCTCCCCGTTTTCTTCACGGGGAGAAGATGCCCGCCGGTTGACGCCGCTGCCCCGCACAAAAGCGCGGCTTTTCGACTGGCTTAGTAGTAGCGTCGATACCAAGGGCGCACGTTGCTTGCCGTTTCTCGGTTGTGGGTGTCTTGCTGAATATGCCGCTCAGCTTGTTCCTGCACAGCCCTGATCCGGCGACGCTCTTCTGGCGACACGTAGCCGTCAGCTTTCGCGCGTCGCTCCATCTCATGGATCCGAGCCTGCTCCACGCGCAATTCGTTGTACTCGCGTGCGCTGAGCTGACCCCTACGGCGGCCTTGCTCAATCTCTCGCGCCTGTTGCGCTTCCCGAGCATCGATGCCGGGTGTGCTGCTGCCCCACCAGCGATAGCCATCGGCGTTGGCGACGCCAGTCGAGGCGAGAACGGCGAGCAAACTGACTGTAGCGAGTGTAATCTTTTGCATCTGTCTTCTCTTTCAAATTGCTGCCGGGTAGAGCCGGCTCCCGAACTTGAGAGGACGATACCTGCGTCAGTTTGAACGCGATTTGAATGGGAGTAATACCGTCTGTTCATAAAGCATTGGCACAGCTTCTCTCCACGACGAACGGGGCAGACGGGAGCCATCGCGACGACAGCCTCTGGGCCTGAGTAGGGTATCCCCGAACTAGCCGTCGGCGGCGCGAGGGCCACAGAACCCGACGTGAGGCCGCTAGCTATTCCCTTGCCAAAAGCGGTTATGTTCTATATTTGTTCTGGATCGTTTAGAGCCAGGACTTTTCACCACAATGTCCGATCCCGACAAAAATATCGTCGACCCAGCGGTCTGGCACGGACGGGGCACGCGGTCCAACCGCGTCGGCCGGTTCGAGCGGGAAAGTCGCGAGGCTTTCGACGATGGCTGGGATCAGCCCGGCGATCTCGAAGCCCTCAAAACGCACGTGGTGATCGAGCCTGCCAAAAGCATTATTTCACGCAACGACAGCCCCGACATTTCGTTCGAGCAGTCGATCAATCCCTATCGCGGCTGCGAGCATGGGTGCGTTTATTGCTACGCGCGGCCCACCCACTGCTATCTCGGCCATTCCGCCGGGTTGGATTTCGAGACCAAGCTCTACGCCAAAACCAACGCCGCCGAAGTCCTGGAGCGGGAACTGTCCGCCCACAGCTATGTGCCCAAGGTGATCGCGCTTGGTGCGGTGACCGATCCCTATCAGCCGATCGAGCGAACCTATCAGGTCACCCGGTCCATTCTCGAAGTGCTGGAGCGGACCCAGCATCCCGTGGGGATCGTCACCAAATCGGCGCTCGTGTTGCGCGATGTCGACATTCTCGAACGGATGGCGGCAAAAAGCCTAGTCAAGGTTGCGATCTCCGTCACCACGCTGGA
>JANLYD010000054.1:0-8811 GCA_031365465.1 Hyphomicrobiaceae bacterium | reverse complement strand
TCGATAACACGCTGCTCGACAATGATCGTTTTGCTGCCGACCTCACAGCGCGGCTCGATCATGATTTCGGCAAGGCGGAGCGTGAGCGTTATTGGTCGATCTATCGGGAACAGCGCAACAAAGTCAGCTATGCTGATTATTTAGGCACTTTGCAGACGTTCCGTTTTGGCAGCGATAACGAACCGGCGCTGCTACAGATGTCCGCCTTCTTGCTCGACTATCCTTTTAACGAGCGACTGTATCCTCGCGCTCGCGACGCTATCCAACACCTGAACGACATGGGCACGACCGTCATTTTGTCGGACGGCGACATCGTGTTCCAGCCGCGCAAGATCCAACGCTCGGGCCTGTGGGATGCTGTCGAGGGCCGGGTACTCGTCTACTTGCACAAGGAACGCATGCTCGACGTAATGCAGCGGGATTTTCCGGCTAAGCATTACGTGATGATTGACGACAAGCCGCAACTGCTCTCGGCAATGAAGCGCGTTATGGCCGACCGGCTGACCACCGTTTTTGTGCGTCAGGGTCACTACGCCACCGAGTCGGAGAGCGTCGCGATCAACCCTGCGCCCGACCTAGTCGTCGAACATATCGGCGATCTGTGCGATGTCGCGCCGGCCTTTTTTGATCTCACGACTGGCCCCCAAACCAAAGATACAGATCGCGAACCGAGGCTCAAAATGGCCTCCCCGGAGTTCCCATGAAACCGACCCGACAATTGCATGATCTCGGTCAGAGCTTGTGGTTGGACAACATCACGCGCGACTTACTCGATAATGGTGCTCTGCGTCGTTACGTAGAGGATTTTTCGATAACTGGGCTGACCTCGAACCCAACCATATTCGACGGCGCGATAGGTGGTGGAAACGCTTATGACGCGAGCATTCTCGAGAAGTCGCAGGCCGGCAAGACCGGCGAAGTACTATTCATCGAATTGGCACTTGAGGATCTGCGTCGCGCCGCCGATTTCTTTCTCCCGGCTTTTGAAGCCAGCGATCACGTCGATGGCTGGGTCTCGATGGAACTTTCGCCATTGTTGGCCAGCGATACTGCTGGCAGCGTCGAGGCAGCCGCGAAAATTTACCAGCAGGCCGACCGCCCTAACCTTTTCGTGAAAATTCCGGGCACACCCGAAGGCATCCCCGCGATCGAGGCGTCTATCTTCGCTGGCGTTCCGATCAACGTAACCCTGCTATTCTCGTGCGAGCAATACCTCGCCGCCGCTGAAGCCTATCTACGCGGTATTGAGCGTCGTATAGCAGCCGGGCTCGATCCCCGTGTCGCGTCGGTCGCCTCGCTGTTCGTCAGCCGCTGGGATGTTGCGGTCAAGGATAAGGTGCCGGCAGAACTGCGCAATAAACTCGGCATCGCGATCGCCGGGCGTACCTACCGCGCCTATCGCGATCTGCTCGCGTCGCGGCGTTGGTGCAAGCTTGCCGATGCCGGTGCCAAACCGCAGCGTCTACTCTGGGCCAGCACGGGGACCAAGGATCCCGACGCGTCCGCCACGCTTTATGTCGAAGCGCTGGCCGCGCCGGACACCATCGACACTATTCCGGAGAAGACCCTGCTTGCTTTCGCTGAACATGGCGCACTCAAAAGCGTGATGGCGGCAGACGGCGTCGATGCCGAGGCAACGTTGACGCGTTTCGCGCAGGCCGGCATCACTATCGACGCGCTGGCGCTGCAGCTGCAGTACGAGGGCGCAGAAGCCTTCGTCAAATCCTGGAAACAGTTGTTGCAGCGCATTGCCGAGAAAAGCGTCGCGCTTGCGCGCGCCAGTTAAATGCAGCCAACCAGTTTCATCATGGATCAGCCCGTGACTGCACAGTCCTCAATAGCCTTAACTGGCCGCCCCCAGTGGCGCGCTTTGCAGCAACACGCCGAACAACTATGCCGGCGCCACTTGCGCGAACTCTTCGCCGCTGACCCTCAACGCGGCGAGCAGCTTCATGTCGAAGCGGCCGGCTTGTATCTCGACTACTCCAAACAGCGCATCACCGGCGAGACGGTGCGTCTGCTGCTGGAACTGGCGAGCGCTTGTCGTCTCAATGAACGCCTCGCGGCGATGTTTCGGGGCGACAAGATTAACCTCACCGAGGATCGCGCGGCGCTCCATGTAGCGCTGCGTGCGCCGTCCGGCACGCACATTGAAGTCGACGGCAAAAACGTTGTACCGGACGTCCACGCCGTTCTTGACCGCATGGCCACATTCTGCGAGCGCGTGCGCAGTGGGACCTGGACCGGCCACAACGGCAAGCGCATCCGGAATATAATCAACATAGGCATCGGCGGTTCCGATCTTGGCCCCGTCATGGCCTACGAAGCGCTCCGGCATTGCAGCCGACGCGATATCACTTTCCGCTTCTTGTCGAATGTCGATGGCACGGATTTCGTCGAGGCCACGCGCGACCTCGATCCAGCGGAAACGATGTTCATCGTCTGCTCGAAGACCTTCACGACACTCGAAACGCTGACGAATGCCCACGCGGCGCGCGACTGGTGTCTGAAGAGCCTTGGCGACGAGCAGGCGATCGCGAAACACTTCGTCGCCGTTTCAACCAACACTGCAGGCGTTGCGAAGTTCGGAATCGACGCAGCAAACATGTTCGAATTCTGGGATTGGGTCGGCGGCCGCTATTCGATGGAATCTGCCATCGGACTATCGACCATGTTGGCGATCGGCTCCGACAACTTTCGCGCGATGCTGGCCGGCTTTCACGCTATGGACGAACATTTCTGCAGCGCGCCGCTGAAAAGCAACCTGCCGGCGCTGATGGGCCTGCTGGCGATCTGGAATACAAATTTTCTCGAGGCCGCGACCGTTGCGGTGCTGCCTTATGAACAATATCTCAAGCGCTTTCCGGCCTATCTGCAACAGTTGACGATGGAGAGTAACGGCAAGCATATCACACTGGAAGGAGTGCCGGTCGATTATGCCACCGGGCCGATTTACTGGGGCGAACCTGGGACCAACGGCCAGCATTCGTTTTACCAATTGATCCACCAGGGCACCCGGATCATTCCGTGCGACTTTATCGGTTTTTGCCAAGCTCTGAACCCGCTCGGTGATCAGCACGACCTACTAATGGCTAATCTGTTTGCGCAGAGCGAGGCTCTGGCGTTCGGCAAGACCGCCGATGAAGTGCGGGCAGAGGGCACGCCGGAGGCGCTCGTGGCGCACCGCATGTTCGAGGGCAACCGGCCAAGCAGCACGATCCTCGCTGAGCGGCTTGATCCGCGCACGCTGGGCGCGCTTGTCGCGCTCTACGAGCACAGCGTGTTCGTGCAGGGTGTTATCTGGAACATCGATTCATTTGATCAATGGGGCGTAGAACTTGGCAAAGCGCTGGCACAGCGCACCGCCGCCGAGATCGCGGGCTCGGACGACTCTAAACTTGATCATGATAGCTCTACCAATACGCTGATAAGGCGCTACCGTCGCTTGCGTGGCGCGCGCACATGAGCAGCAATATCAGTCCGCTCGCCGGCAAACCGGCACCGCAATCGCTGCTGGTCGATGTGCCGGCGTTGCTCGCCGCCTATGCCGACTTGCGGCCCGATCCCGGGGTACCGGCGCAGCACGTCGCGTTCGGAACCTCAGGGCATCGCGGCAGTTCGTTTGAGCGCAGCTTCAACGAATGGCACGTTCTGGCGATCAGCCAGGCGATCTGCGACTACCGCCGAAGCAAGAGCATTGACGGCCCGCTCTACATCGGCATCGACACCCACGCACTCTCGCAGCCTTCCTTCGAGACAGCGCTGGAAGTGCTGGCCGGCAACGGCGTGGAAACGATGATCGCCAAGGGCGGCGAATTCACGCCGACACCGGCGGTTTCGCATGCGATCCTGGTCTACAATCGTGGCCGCACTTCGGGGCTGGCCGACGGGATCGTCATCACGCCATCTCATAATCCACCCGGTGACGGTGGCATCAAATACAATCCGCCTCACGGTGGACCAGCAGATACGGCCATCACCGGATGGATCCAGGATCGCGCCAATGTGTTGCTCGCAGGCGATCTCAAAGACGTACGGCGTATCCCATCTGCGCAAGCGCGTCGCGCCGCAAGCACGCACGAACACGATTTCCGCGACGCTTACGTGAATGACCTCGATTCTGTAGTCGACTTTGATGTGATCCGGGGTGCCGGCATCCGTTTGGGCGTCGATCCGCTCGGCGGCGCCGGCGTGCATTATTGGGCACCAATTGCTGAGCGCTACGGAATTAACCTCACAGTCGTCAGCGTGGACGTGGACCCGACCTTCCGCTTCATGACCGTGGACTGGGACGGCAAGATCCGTATGGATCCATCATCATCGTATGCGATGCAGCGGTTGATCGGTCTGAAGGATCGCTCTGATGTGGCCTTCGCTTGCGACACGGACCACGACCGTCATGGAATCGTGACGCGCAGTAGCGGATTGATGACGCCGAACCACTATTTTTCGGTGCTGATCGACTACCTGTTTCAGCATCGTCCGCAGTGGAACAAGACCGCTGGAATCGGAAAAACCTTGGTCAGCACGAGCCTGATCGATCGCGTGGCGAAACGGCTCGGGCGTGAGCTCTACGAAGTACCGGTCGGGTTTAAGTGGTTCGTCGACGGCCTGTTTGACGGTTCGCTCGGGTTCGGCGGTGAAGAAAGCGCCGGCGCTTCTTTCCTGCGTAAAGACGGCACAGTTTGGACCACCGACAAGGACGGCATCGTACCAGCGCTGCTGTCGGCGGAAATCACCGCGCGCACGGGTCGCGATCCGGGTGAATTGTACCGGGATCTTGTTCGCGAATTGGGCGAGCCGTTTGCCGATCGCGTCGAGGCGGCGGCAACGCCGGAGCAAAAGACCAGACTGTCAAAACTATCACCCGATCAGATAAAGGGCACCACGCTCGCCGGCGAGAAAATCGAAAGTATCCTCGATCATGCACCGGCCAACAACGCGCCTATCGGCGGCATTAAGGTGACTTCTGCCAACGGCTGGTTCGCAGCGCGCCCCTCTGGCACCGAAGACATTTACAAAATCTACGCGGAAAGTTTCAAGGACACGGCGCACCTGCAATCAATCCTGCAGGAAGCGCAGGGCATCGTAGACGCAGCGCTCGCGGCAAAGTGAGGCCAGCACGAGTCCACATGAAGCTTACCTAGTGAGGAGTGACTGATGTCGGACGAACTCGATCAGCAATGCATCAATACAATCCGCTTTTTGTCGGTGGACATGGTGCAAAAGGCCAATAGCGGGCATCCTGGCATGCCGCTCGGCGCCGCGCCGATGGCCTACGTGTTGTGGGCGCGCTGGCTGAAGTACAATCCGCGCAACCCGCATTGGGTGAATCGCGATCGCTTCGTGCTCTCGGCCGGACACGGTTCGGCGCTGCTCTATAGTTTGCTGCACCTGACCGGTTACGACCTTTCGCTGGACGACATAAAAAAGTTCCGTCAGTGGGACAGCAAGGCACCCGGGCATCCCGAGCGCGGGCACACGCCGGGCGTTGAAGTTACGACCGGGCCGCTGGGGCAGGGCATGGCAAATGCGATTGGTATGGCGATCGCCGAGGCACAACTGGCCGCACGCTACAACCGGCCCGATCATGAGGTCATCGATCACCACACGTTTGCCATTGTCAGCGACGGCGACCTAATGGAAGGTGTAGCGTCTGAGGCAGCGTCTCTCGCCGGACATCTGAAACTCGGCAAGCTCACCTGCCTGTACGACGACAATTCCGTCACGCTCGCCGCCGGCACCGACATCACTTTCTCCGAAGATCGCGCGCGTCGATTCGAGGCTTATGGCTGGCATACGGTGGCCGTGGCCGACGGCAACGATCTCGGCGCGATCGATGCCGCGCTGCAATCCGCACGCGCGCAAACCGCCCGGCCGTCGCTGATTTTGGTGCGGACGCATATCGGCTATGGCTCGCCCGAACAGGATAGCTTCAAGGCGCACGGTTCGCCGCTTGGCATCGACGGCGTGCGTAAGACCAAGCAGCACCTCGGCTGGCCGCTCGAGCCGGATTTCCTGATCCCGGACGAGGCGCTGGCGCACTGCCGCAAAGCCGTAGACCGCGGCGCACACGACGAAGCCGCGTGGCAAGAGCTCATGAGCGCCTACGCAAAAGCGTTTCCAGATCGTGCCCAGGAACTTCAGGGCCGCCTTGCTCAGAAACTGCCGCCGGACTGGGATGAGGCTATGCCGGTCTTTCCGCCCGATGCCAAGGGCCTCGCGACGCGCGACGCTTCCGGCAAGATTATGAACGCCATCGCGCCCAGATTGCCGGCGCTGACCGGCGGCTCGGCCGATCTCGATCCATCTACGAAAACGGCTCTGAAAGGTTTGGGTGACTTCAATCCGCAGCCATCGAAGACAAAGGACAAACAAGGGTCCGATCGCGGTGGGTGGAGCTACCTGGGGCGCAACCTGCACTTCGGCGTGCGCGAACATGCGATGGGCGCCATCGTCAACGGCCTCGCGGCGCACGGCGGTTTCATTCCCTATGGCTCGACCTTTCTGATTTTCTCAGACTACATGCGCCCGCCAATAAGGCTGGCGGCGCTGATGGGCTTGCACGTTGTGCATGTCTTTACTCACGACAGCCTCGCGCTTGGCGAGGACGGCCCGACGCATCAGCCGGTTGAACAACTGGCGAACTTGCGCGCCATTCCAAACCTGATCGTGATCCGCCCCGCTGACGCCAATGAAACGGCGGTTGCGTGGCGCGTCGCACTGGAAACGCGCGATCGCCCGGTCATACTGGTGCTGACCCGGCAGGACGTGCCGACTCTCGATCGCAACCGCTACGCTCGCGCAGACGGTTTGCGCCGGGGTGCTTACATTTTGAGCGATGCGCCAAGCGGCAAGCCCGAGCTGATCCTGCTCGCCAGCGGCTCCGAGGTCAGCCTCATCGTGGCGGCGGCAGAACGCCTGCAAGCGCAAGGCATCGCGGTGCGCTGTGTCTCAATGCCAAGTTGGGAATTGTTCGAGGCTCTGCCGCGAGCCGAACGCGATGCGGTGTTGCCGCCCTCGGCCAGCGCGCGTCTTGCGGTCGAACTCGGCGTCCGCCAAGGCTGGGACCGCTACATCGGTGCGCACGGTGACATGATCAGCGTGGAACGCTTTGGTGCATCCGCGCCAGCCGACGTCTTGTTGCGCGAATATGGCTTCACTGTCGATAATGTGTGTACCCGCGCCAAGGCGCTGTTGAGCGAAAAGACCACAGAGGAGTCTAACAAATGAGCGCAAAATTCAGTATCGGCGACCACGTCGGCTGGAATTCGGAAGCGGGACATGTTAGCGGCCACATCATCAAGACCCATACCAGCGACACCGAATACAAGGGACATCCGCGCCACTGCAGCGAGGACGACCCGCAGTACGAAATCAAAAGCGACAAGACCGATCACGTCGCCATGCACAAGGGCGCGGCGCTGCATAAGATCTGATCGCGAGAGCTTGTGATAAATGGCCTGGGCGGCGGCGCAGCTTTCGGGTTCGCTGCAGGGTCGCGCTCAGCGCGATCCCTTGATCCACTGCGGCTGGAGCACTTCAACTTGCGGTGGCCCCTCAAGCAGCGGGGCGACCTCCTTTTGGTACGCGAGATAGGCCGAAGTTTTCAGGAAGGCTTCGGCCGCCTCGGCGCTGTTATAGACCTGAAAAGCGCAGATCCGATCCGGGTCGCTCCCGAAAGAATAGACATAGATTTCGTGCCCAGCATTGGCTTCGATCGCCGGCTGCATGTGCTTCTTCCAAACCCGCTGCACCGCGTCGCGAGCACCCGGCTTGGTGCGGTGTTGCAGGAACAGTGCGTACTTGGACATGACATCTCTCCTAAGCCGAATCAGCTTTCGCCGCGCTAATCGACGATCTGACCGCAGGTGATATTCAGAGCGGCGCCCGTCATAGCGCTCGCTCGGTCCGATGCGACCAACGCCGCCACTTCGCCGACTTCGGCAAGTTTTGGAAACGCTTCAGAAGCGTACTCTTGCGAAGCGCATCGAGGTAGCCATCGTCGGAAAGACCCGACGGCTGCCCGGCAGTATCAACGGCCTTGTGCGCCACGAACGATTCCGGTGAACCCGCCGATCGCAGCCAGCAGACGCGCACGCCCTTGGGACCCGCTTCAGCGGCAAGCGTGCGCATCATAGCCTCGGTGCCGGTGGCCGCGTCATGACTGATGATCGCGGTGCCCTTGAACGGGTTCTTGCCGGTCCTGGCGTCCCAAGTTTGCATGACGAAGAATTTTCCTGGCAGCCATTCATAGTTCTCGTCGCTGATCCATTTTTCCACCGATCCGCGCGGGTCACTCTTCGTCTGGCCCACTGCGTAAGACTTACCCTCGGCGTGCCATTGGCCGATGAAGACGCTCAGACGCTCGTATGCCGCGCCGGCAGCAACGCGGTGTTCAGGCTTCAACATCGGACGCTCCTATGCCGACTCTGCAAAGGGCAGTGAATCACAACTGATTCATCCGATTCAAGAAGTTCCTGGATCGGCTCTTAAGCTCCGACAGTGCCCGTCTTAACTTCTCCAGCTCGCTTGTAGTTGGCGAAGATCACACCGTTTGGTGTGACAAAACTGTCGATTAGCGTAAAGGCTGCGGGAATAGTACCCTCACCGAACAAACGCTTACCCGTACTGAGCGTGATTGGGAAAGTTTTGAGCCAGAGTTCATCGACTAGGTCATGTTTGAGTAGTGTTTGGGCGAGGTTTCCGCTGCCGTGAACCTGGATGTCGGAACCTTTTGAATTCCTAAGCTTTTGAATATCTTCCAAACTTTCGAGAAAGACTGAGTTCTTCCAATCTGACTTCTTCATG
>JANLYD010000053.1:0-1749 GCA_031365465.1 Hyphomicrobiaceae bacterium | reverse complement strand
CAGACGCCGGCTGGCTTTTTCGAGGCCATGACCGGAAATGAGATCGGCATAGACACTGGCGGTGCGGGGCGAGAACAGCAAAACACCATCGACTTCGCCGGTTTCGATCTGGTCCTCGATGTCGGGCGTGAAGGCGGCGGTGGCGAGCATCCGGTAAACGACGGGCTGCATGACGCGAAAGCCGTGGAGTTCGAGTTCGCCCGCCAGATTGCCGGCAACTTCGTCACCCGCAAGGTGCATGAGCACGTCGGACTGAGGGTCGGCGGTGGCGACGATTTCCAGAAGCAACGAAGCGACGGTGCCGCTGCCGACGATGATCCGGCGGAAGCCCATTGCGCGCGCTTCGAGGGCGGTGGCCTGGCCGACGACATAGATCGGCAGCTGCGCGGCGATGCGGTGGACGGCCTGCGCCTTCAACGCCTTGAGCGCATTACGGCTGGTGGCAATGAGCGCGTGGACCTCGGAGACGTCGATAGTGTCGGCGCCTTCGAAGGTCACCGTCAGCATGGGTGCGACGGTGGCCTCATGGCCGAGGCTTTCGAGCCGCGACTTGAGGATCAACGCATCGGGTTCGGGACGGGTGACGAGCAATCGCATCAGGTGCGCGCTCCGAGAAGGTCGGCACCGGCACGGGCAAGTATTTCCTGGCCGGCGTCGGCGCCCATACTTTCGGCGGCGTCCGCTGCGGCGGTTCTGGTAACGGCGACATGGCGGCGGCCGTCGGGACTGATGACTTCGCCACGAAAGGCGAGATGGCCATCGACGAGGCTGGCGAGAGCGGCGATCGGGGTGCGGCAGGAGCCGTCCAGGGTGTCGAGGAAACTGCGCTCGGCTGCAATGCAGACGTGGGTTGGCGGATGATCGAGGGGAGCGAGGTGCGCTGCGGTGCGATCGTCACCGGAGCGGATTTCGATGCCGATGGCACCCTGGGCGGCGGCCGGCAACAGCACGTCGGTGGCGATGGTTTCGGTGGCGCGTCCGGCCATGCCGAGCCGGTTGAGGCCGGCAACCGCCAACAGAGTCGCCGTGGCGACGCCCTGGCCGAGCTTGGTCAGGCGCGTCTGGACGTTGCCGCGAAAGCCGACGATACGGAGATCGGGACGCAGGCGCAGCAACTGCGCTTGACGACGAAGCGAGGAGGTGCCGAAGACAGCGCCCGGCGGAAGAGCCGCCAAGCTGGGGTACTCGATGCTGATAAAGGCATCGCGCACGTCCTCGCGTTCGAGGACGGCCGATATCCGGAGACCGTCGGGCAGGCGGGTCGACATGTCTTTCATCGAGTGGACGGCGGCGTCGATCTGGCCACCGAGCAAGGCGTCCTCGAGTTCTTTGGTGAAGAGACCCTTGCCGCCGACTTCCGACAGCGGTCGATCCTGGATGCGATCGCCGCTGGTCTTGAAGATGGTGATGGTGACGTCGTCGGGCGCCATGCCGGCGGCGAGCAGGCGATCGCGCACCTGATGCGCCTGCACGAGTGCAAGCGGCGATCCGCGCGATCCTAGTCTCAACAGGGCCATGAGGAATTCCGAATGTTTGATTTCTCTTAGCAGGCAACGATCGGGCAACGGAACCCTGTCGTGGGGATGTATTGTCGCTGGGGTGACGGGATGCCGGCAAGTCGCGCGCAGAGGTCGTGTTGACCATCCCCCCACCCTAGCCCTCCCCCACAAGGGGGGAGGGAATTCCTTGGGTGTTTGTGGAGACGTAGGGTGACGGTTTAGTTGTGGGCGGCCAGGACTGGATTGCGCC
>JANLYD010000037.1:0-1817 GCA_031365465.1 Hyphomicrobiaceae bacterium | reverse complement strand
GAAGGCCAGCGTGCGGGCCAAGGTCGAACATCCGTTTTGGGTGATAAAGCAGCAGTTCGGCTTCGTGAAGGTGCGCTACCGTGGCTTGGGGGGATGTCCGAATTTTTGTGTTTGAGGGCCGGGGAAACTTGTCCACGGTGGCGGTCGTCGCTTGCGATGAACGACCGACGCGGTGGGCAAGTTGGAGCCACATCTTAAGCGGCCGCCTTCGTGAAACGATCTTCATAGAGGATCGCGAATTGATTCATCGCCTCTTTCCAGTCTCGGGCAGCTTTGCCCCAGTCGGCTGTGATGTTGCGCAGCGCCAGCCAGATCAGCTTGGTTGCTGCATCGTCGCTGGGGAAGTGTCCTCGGGTCTTGATGATCTTGCGCAGCCGAGCGTTGATGCTCTCAATGGCGTTGGTCGTGTAAATCACCCGGCGGATGTGAACGGGGAATGCGAAGAACGGAATCACATGGCTCCACGCTCTGCGCCAGGCCGCCACTACCGTAGGAAACTTCTTGCCCCATGGGCCAGCCTCGAAGGCATCGAGCTCGGCCTGCGCGGCTTCAGCGCTGGGCGCGCTGTAGATGGGACGGATGGCTGCGGCCAGCATCTTGCGGTCTTTCCAGGTGGCGTAGTCCAGCGAGTTGCGAATCAGGTGCACGATGCAGGTTTGCAGCGTGGTGGCCGGGAACACCGTCGCCAGCGCCTCAGGCATGCCCTTAAGGCCGTCGGTGACGGCGATCAGGATGTCATTGACGCCGCGGGTCTTGAGGTCGTTGAACACCTTCATCCAGAACTTGGCGCCCTCGGTACTCTCAATCCACAGGCCCAAAATATCGCGTGTGCCGTCGGGCAGGACCCCCAGGGCCAGGTAGATCGCCTTGTTGCGTACCACCGCGTCCTCGCGGATCTTCACGCGCAAGGCGTCGAAGAACACCACCGGATACATCGGCTCCAGCGGGCGGGCCTGCCAGGCGCCGACCTCCTCCATGACGGCGTCGGTGACCGAGCTGATGAACTCGGGCGAGACATCTACTGCGTAGCTCTCCAGTAGGAAACCCTGGATTTCGCGCATGGTCATGCCGCGGGCATACATGGCCACGATCTTGTCGTCAAAGCCGGTAAATCGACGCTCGTGTTTCGGGATCAGGATCGGCTGGAAGCTGCCGTCGCGATCTCGCGGTACCTCGATACGCACCGGCCCTTCGTCGGTGATCACCGTCTTGGCGCTCTTGCCATTTCGCTGGTTGGCGGCGTCCTCGGGTTTCGCCCCGGCCGGGTAGCCAAGGTGGTGGCCCAGTTCGGCGCCCATCACGCGCTCGATCAGCGCCTTCTTGAACGCCAACGAGGCCTCGTTCACAGCCTGCGCGCTCATCGGGCCGATGACAAACTGGTCAATTAGCTCTCTGGGAATCTTCGGCAACGCAGCCGTCTTGGCCGCTATGGCCGCATTCTTCAACTTCGTCTTGCTCAGCATAAATACTCCGGTGAGTCATGTTATGCCTCAAACACAAAATTCAGGACAGGCTCGATGTCGCCCACCCACGCGCGGTTGGGCGCCCAGCCGTCGAACCGTCGATCCAGAACGTTGTCGGCAATCGGTTTGCGATGATTCGAATCCGTCGTCACGCGATAAGGGCGCCGGTACAGCGGGCGCAAGCCCTGTCGCAGCAGGCTCTTGCGTACTCGTTCATGGCCGACTTGCTTGCCTTGTTTGCGCAGGCTTTGCAGTATGCGCGGGCGCCCATAGCTGCTTTTACTGGCTGCATGCAGCTTCACCACCGCAGCATCGAGCTGCTCGTTGGAGCGGGCCCGATCGCTGGGTTCCCTC
>JANLYD010000184.1:0-4770 GCA_031365465.1 Hyphomicrobiaceae bacterium | reverse complement strand
GTCGAGATAAGCAACCTGCCGAGCCGAAATCACCCGGAAGCAATCCATGCCTTTCGGGCTCAGGTTGATCCGCGCGCCGTCTGCAGCCGTTGCCACGAAGAACACCGGCTGCTTGGCGATGAAACCGCGGTGGTCGTCCGTCAGAGTCTCGAAAAAATCCGCCATGCCGAAACTCCACCGTACGCTTGAAAGGCCTGATCGCATGCTGCCCGATCAGGCCTCAATCCGAGTTTACTTGATCTCGACATTCCAAAATGCCGGCGCGGGTGCTGTCAGGAAGCCCGTGACCGTGTTCTTGTGGATCTGCGGCTGATACCATTGGCCCAGCCAGATGTGCGTGACGGCTTCGCCTTCACGTACCTGCACCGCTTCGGCGATTTCCTTCTGCTTGGCCGGATCGGTTGCACGCGCGAACTCGTCGCGCAGTTTCTCTAATGCTTCGTCGCACGGCCAGCCCCACGCCGCCTTCTCGCACGAAGCGTTGACGAACGCTGCCGAGATCGGATTAGTCACGTCCGCTGCGACCCAACTCGTGAATGCGGCATTCCAACCGCCAGCCGAAGGCGCATCTTTCTTGACGCGACGCCCGACCAGCGTCTGCCAATCCATCGACTGCATATCGACTTTGAAGCCGGCTTTTTCGAGCAGGCTTTTGCCGACCGGCGCAAGGTTCGTCAGCACGTCCAGATCGGTCGACTGCATCAGCACGATGGGCGTTCCGTCGTATCCGGCTTCTTTCAGCAACTCGCGCGCCTTGGCGAAGTTGGAGTTGAGCTTGTCGTCCATGCCTTTCTCGGATGCCAGAGCGGTGCCACAGATGAACATCGCCTTGCATTCTTTGTAAAACTCGGGGTTTCCAATGACGCCGTCGAGGAAATCCTTCTGATTGAAGGCATAGAGAACGGCTTGCCGAACTTTCGGATTGTCGAACGGCTTCTGCGACCAGTTCATACGAAACACATACTGGTTGCCGAGCGGGTTGTAGTCCTTGATGACCAGCGAGGCGTCTTTTTTATAGAGCGGAATCAGGTCGTGTTTGGGCTGTTCCACGAAATCGATTTCACCGGACAGCAGCGCGTTGGCGATCTGCTGCTGATCGGCGATGGCGCGCCACTCGACCTTGTCGACTTTGACGACTTTACCGCCCGCCAGACCAGATGCCGGCTCCGAGCGCGGCTTGTACTTGTCGAACTTGACGTAGGTCGTCTTGTCGCCCGGCTTCCACAAATCTTTGTTGAATACGAACGGCCCCGACCCCGTAAAATCCGAAATCTGCGTGTTCGGATCGGTGTCGGCGACGCGCTTCGGCATCATGAACGGCACGTTCGACGATGGCTTGCCGAGCCCGATCAGCACCAGTCCGGTGGGCGACTTGAGCTTGATGACGATCGTTTTGGCATCAGGTGAACTGATGGTGTCGACGAACGTCATCAGCTTCTGGCCGACGCTGTCGCGCGCGGCCCAGCGTTTGATCGAGGCGGCACAGTCCTCGGATGTGACGGGCGCGCCGTCATGCCAAAGCAGGCCGTCGCGCAAGGTGATCGTGTGCGTGAGCTTGTCATCGGAAACGGAGTACTTGTCGGCCATCTGCGGCTGGATGGCGCCGTTGGCGTCCTGCGCGAACAACGTATCGTAGATCATGTAGCCGTGATTGCGCACGATGTACGCCGTCGTCCAGATCGGATCGACGATCTTGAGATCGGAATGCATGACGACCCGCAGCGTCTTCTGCGCTTCGGCATTCGTCACGGTGCCGGTCAGGGCGGCAATCGCCCCGGCTGCCAGCAAACCACCTCGGATTGAACCCCACATCGATGTCATACCTTCACCCTCCCGAGTGAGACTTAGTGTTCAGACTGCGCAAGAGATCGCCTGCCAGCGGGCTAACGGGGTTGTGTCCCAGGCTTCCGCGAGCCGAGTAAGGCTGGCCGCGCGAGAAATGTAAAGGCCACAGATGCATCCAATTCAGACACATGGCGGCACAACTGCCTCGTTGACAGCCAACGGATGAACAGCAGCTAACAGCCACATTTATGTGAGCGTTAGCTGCGGGACATAACGCGGACAGATCATGGCGTCATACATCTCCTCATGCCCTGCAGCGGGGCGCACCGAACTCCAGAGGAAAACAGCCATGAAAAAGATGATCTCGATCGCCGCCCTTGCCGTTGTGATGGCCGCTCCTGCTTTCGCCCAGGATGCCAAGCCTGGCATCACCGCTCCCCCGGCTGCGGCCGTGACCGTCAAGCCGGAAGCCGGCAAGGTAACTGTGCCCGCCACAGGCGCGATCGTCGCTCCGGGTGCCCAGGTTGCCGCGCCGGCCGCCAAGCCAGCCGATGTGAAGACACCGGCTGCTCCCGTAACCGCCCAGACCACGACGCCTTCGACCACGCCGGCAGCCCCCGTTGCCAAGACCGTCGAAGCCCCCAAGGCGGACGCTGGCAAGGTGGACGCTGGTAAGGTCGCCGCCCCGGCAGCCACCCCTCCGGTGACTGGCGACAAGAAGACCGAAGCCCCCAAGATCGACGTGAAGCCGATGGGCGTCGGCGCACCGAAGGTCGAAGACAAAAAGGTCGAAGCGCCTAAGGCCGACGCCGGCAAGATGGCTGCTCCGGCAACTGCCGCCACCCCTGCACCTGCTGCCAAAACCGTCGAAACCAAACCGGTCGACGTGAAGAAGCAGTAAGTAACCGAACAGTCAGCGAATGCGGTCCGGTCTCCCCCCGGTTCCGGACCGTATTCGCCTGATCTGCAGCCCCGCTGGAGCAATCCAGCGGGGCTTTTGCGTCGTTTTACGGCATGCGACCAACCTTGCGAAGCCCACCCTGGCGTGCGAGGCGTTCCGCGCCGCATCAGGTTCCCGCCAGTCAGTCCCGTAGAACAAGCACACATGAACCAGATCAGTCCCGTCGCGACCGCAACCGCTTCGCCGCATTGGCCCGCCGATCATCCCAAAGTCGCGCATGGCAAAATCGGCGTGCTGCTGCTCAATCTCGGCACGCCCGACGGCACCAGCTACTGGCCGATGCGCCGCTATCTGAAGCAGTTTCTGTCCGACCGCCGCGTCATCGAGGTGCCGCGCGCCATCTGGTGGCCGATCCTCAATTTAGGGATTCTCTCGATCCGGCCCGGCCGTAAGGGCAAGGACTATGCCGCCATCTGGAACACCGAACGCGACGAGGGTCCGCTCAAAACCATCACGCGCGAACAGGCGGAGGGGCTGGCTCACGCGATGTCCGGCCACCCCAACGTCATCGTCGACTGGGCGATGCGCTACGCCAATCCGTCGACCGAAAGCCGCATCAAGGCGCTGCATGCGCAGGGGTGCGAACGCATTCTGCTGGTGCCGCTCTATCCGCAGTACGCCGGCGCCACCACCGCGACCGCCAACGACGAAGCCTTCCGCGCGCTCATGAAAATCCGCTGGCAGCCGGCCGTGCGCACCGCCCCCGCCTACGCCGGCGATCCCGTCTACATCGACGCCCTCGCGCACTCGATCGAGGCGCATCTGGCAGCGCTTCCCTGGCAGCCGGAGGCCGTGATCGCCACCTATCATGGCATGCCGCAAAAATATCTGACGCGCGGCGATCCCTACTATTGCCAGTGCATGCAGACGTCACGGTTGCTGATGGCACGTCTCGGCTGGCCCAAGGAACGACTGCTGACCACGTTTCAGTCGCGCTTCGGCAAAGATCCGTGGCTGCAGCCCTACACGGATAAAACTATCATCTCTATGGCTCAGTCCGGTACCAAGCGCATCGCCTTGATCGCGCCCGGCTTCTCCGCCGACTGCCTGGAAACGCTGGAGGAACTCGATGTCGAAAACCGCGGCTACTTCCTCGACAACGGCGGCACCGACTACAGCTATATTCCCGCGCTCAACGCGAGCACGCTCGGCCTAGAGGTCATCGAAGCCATCGTGCGGCGCGAGCTCGGCGGCTGGCTTTAACTCATCGACCCTGAAATGCGACGCGGCCGCCGCCGTGTCGCGACAGCCCCGCGCTCGAAAGAATGATCGGCTTCAAGCCTTCTTCGGCGGCGGCACCGGCACGAACACCATCGGCTCGGCGAAATAGCGATAGCCCTCGCCCTGCTTTGCGACGTGGCCCACGCCCGGCCACGGGAAATGGTAGGCGACGAACGGAATTTTGTCCTTCGACAGCATGTCGAACACCTTCAAGCGCGATTGCACGGCTTGCTTGGGATCGGTGTCGTAGGCGAATTCCGTTTTCGGCCGCTCGGTCAGCAAAATCTGATGATGCGTGGTATCGCCTATGAATGCGAACGCCGAGTTCTCGCTCTTGATGATGTAGATCGTATGCCCCACCGTATGCCCCGGTGCCGCCATCGCCTGCACACCCGGCACCACGTCCTTGCCGTCTTCGACGAATTTGATGCGACCCTTGTAGGGCAATAGATTTGCGCGCGCGTGCACGACGAACGCTTTGAGGTCGCCGTTGAGCTTGGTTTCGTCGGTCCAGAAATCATAATCCGATTTGGCGATGTGCAGCGTCGCATTGCGGAACAGACGCTTGCCCTTCGGCCCCACGATGCCGCCGATATGATCGATATGGGCGTGCGTGAAGATGATGTCGTCGATCCTGGCGGGATCGATGCCGGCCTGCGCCAGTGACCGCAACAAGCGCCCGGTCGTGGGGCCAAATGCCTTCGACGTGCCCATGCCGCTATCGAACAGCACGAGCCTGGAGCCGGTGTTAAGCACCATCACGTTCTGCTCGAGCACGACGTTGTCGGTGGCCAGGAAGTTTT